>CAYYSD010000199.1:0-5063 GCA_964474285.1 uncultured Anaerolineaceae bacterium
CGAGCGGCGACCCGACCGTCGCGCCCTCCCTCGACATGGTGCTCGGCTGCTTCTACATGACCGACCTCGACCTCGACCCGCGCGCCATCGGCCGCTATGTCGAAGGCGCGGACGGCCGCCCCGTCACCGGTCTCTATGGCTCGCTGGAAGAAGCTAAGCTCGCCTTCGACCTTGGTATCGTTGACCTGCGTTCGCCTATCCGGGTGCGCACGACGGACGCCATCCAGGTCAAGGACACTGTCACCTCTCCTGAGCTGGACGCCGCCGGCAATCCCGTCCCGCAGTTCATCGAGACGACCGTTGGCCGGATCATCTTCAACGAAGTCCTGCCAGAGGGTGTGCCGTTCCAGAACCAGGCGATGGACCGCCCGGCACTGCGCAAGGTTGTCGCGCTCTGCTACCGCACGCTCGGCGGCGAAGCCACGGCCGAGGTCGTGGACCGTATCAAGAACACCGGGTTCCACTACGCCACGCGCAGCGGCATCACCATCGCCATCCACGAGATCCAGGTTCCGAAGGACAAGCCGGAACTGCTGCGGGCCGCGGAACGCGATGTCGCGATGCTCGTAGACGAGTATCAGATGGGCCTCATCACCGAAGACGAGCGCTACCAGGGCACCGTCAACGTGTGGAACCGCACCACGGCCGAAATCGAGAGCCGCATCAAGGACCGCATGTCCGAGTACGGCTCGCTGAACTACATGGCCAGCTCGGGGACGAAGGGTAACATCACCCAGATCCGCCAGATGGCCGGCATGCGCGGACTCATGGCCGATCCGAACGGTAAAGTCATCGAACTCCCGATTAAGGGCTCGTTCCGTGAAGGCCTTACGGTCCTCGAATACTTCATCTCCACGCACGGAACCCGCAAGGGTCTCGCCGACACCGCCCTGCGAACAGCCGACTCCGGCTACCTGACGCGCCGCCTTATTGACGTCGCCCAGGACGTGATCATCCTCGAAGAGGACTGCGGCACCATGTCCGGCCTCTGGATCGAACGCGAAGAGAACAGCGACACGCTGGAAACGCTCCGTGACCGCGTCATCGGCCGCTATGCTGCCATCGACATCCTCGACGAACAGACCGGCGAGATCCTCTGCGAACGCAACCAGGAGATCTCCGAGTCCGTCGCCGACGAGGTCGACCGCCGCTGGCGCACCGACACCAGGCAACCCACACGCAGCATCATGCGTGTCTACGTTCGCACGCCGATGTCCTGCGAGGCCGAACGCGGCATCTGCGCGCTCTGCTATGGCCGCGACCTCGGGCGCGGCGAGCGGGTTCGGCTGCGCACGGCCGTTGGCATCATGGCCGCCCAGTCGATCGGTGAACCGGGCACGCAGCTCACCATGCGTACCTTCCACACCGGTGGCGTCGCGACCGCGACCGACATCACGAGCGGTCTCCCGCGCGTCGAAGAGCTCTTCGAAGCCCGAGCCCCCAAGGGCGAGGCGATCATCAGCGAAATCGACGGCGTCGTGGAGATCCTCCAGGAGAACGAGCGCCGCGTCGTCCGCGTGACGAACACCGACACCCTCATCGAGGAGTACCAGGTGCCGTCGAAGGGCGAGGCGCTCGTCAAGGACGGCGACCACGTCGGCGAAGGCACTGTCCTCGCTGCCGTGACGAAGGAAACCGCCGCGACCGGCCGCGAACTCACGGACCAGGTCGTCTCGCGCATCTCGGGCACCGTCCACATCCTGCCGAAAGGCAAGCTCCAGGTGGTGTACGAGGAGCGTGAAGAGCGCGAGTACCACATTCCTGCTGCAGCTCGCATCACCGTGGAGAACGGGCGCAGCATCAACGCCGGCGCCCAGCTCACGGAAGGTGCTCGGAACCCGCAGCACGTTCTCGGCATCCAGGGCCGCGATGCCGTCCGCAAGTACATGGTCGATGAGGTCCAGAAGGTCTACAAGTCCCAGGGTGTGAACATCAATGACAAGCACATTGAGGTCATCACCCGCCAGATGTTGCGCCGCGTGAAGGTGGAGCATCCGGGTGACACAGGCATCCTCCCGGGTGAACTCGTGGACCGGCGCGAATTCGAAGAGCGCAACAACCGCATCATCGCGGAGGGTGGCGAGCCGGCGACGGCCCAGCCCGTGCTCCTCGGCGTCACCAAGGCGTCCCTCAACACCGAATCGTGGCTCGCAGCCGCTTCCTTCCAGGAGACGACGCGCGTCCTCACGAATGCCGCCATCGAAGGCAAGGTCGACAAGCTCTCTGGTCTCAAGGAGAACGTCATCATCGGCAAGCTCATCCCGGCACGGAGCGAGATCGTCGTCCCGCGCCGCGAGCACACCGCTGAACTCGACCTGCCGGAGTCGCTCCTCCTCGAAGAGGAGGCGGAACTCGAGCGTATGCTCGCCGAACGGGAAGCCGGCGGCTTCAGCGGCAGCTCGCGCTTCGCAGCGACCGACGATGAAGAGTCTGACGACGAGATCATCGGCGACGATGATGATGAACTGGAAGACTTCACCGTCGGCGCCGAAGAAGACGACGAGTAGCCCACCCGTCCATCGCCCATCCAATAGACAACGCCCCGGCCGTCACGGCCGGGGCGTTGTCTATGTCCGCCCCGGCGCGGACCTTGCCCGGCCAGCGGCGATACAATAACCCCATGACGGAGTCACTCGCGGGGCGTCTCCTCGTCGCCACACCGGCCCTGACGGACCCGAACTTCCACCGCACGGTCGTTCTCATCTGCCTCCACGATGAGAACGGCGCTTTCGGCCTTGTGCTGAACCGTCCGTTGGATGATGAGCCTGTTGTCGACGTTCTACCCGGGTTCGCCGAACAGGCCATCGCCCCGGCCTGTTTGTTCGCTGGTGGCCCGGTGAGCGAGGATGCAGGGGTAGCGCTCGCCAGGGTGCCCGCAGGCGAACGTTCTCGCGCTCTTACGCCGGTTGTCGGCCAGGTGTCACTGGTCTCTCTCGAACTCGCCGCAGTCGAGCCGCTGCCACCCGCCGCGACGCTGCGGCTCTTCCGCGGCTACGCGGGATGGGGCGGCGGGCAGCTCGAAGGAGAAGTCCAGGGCGGCAGCTGGTTCGTGGTGGAATCCACCGTCGACGATGCTTTCACGCCCGAGCCAGCGCATCTGTGGCAGCGCGTGCTGCGCCGGCAGGCCGGCCGCCTGGCGATGTTCGCCCACTTCCCGACGGACCCCCGCGCGAACTGAAGCTCAGTAGAGCGTCTTCTCGACCGACCTTGCCGCCGAGGCCAGGATCTCCTCCGGCGTCACCTGGAGCTTCTTCTGCTCGATGAACGCCACCGTCAGAGAAGGAACATCTGCCGGGTCCGGCCAGGACTCGCTGTCCCACAGGTCCGACCGCACGATGCACTTCGCACAGTGCATGAATGCCTCCTGGACATCGATCACGATGGCCAGCTCGGGCGCGCGGCCGCGAAACGCCATCGATTGCCGCAGTGCTTCGTCCCGCACGATGCTGGCCCGGCCCTGCACGCGTAGTGTCTCCTGCACGCCCGGCACCATGAAGAATAGCGCCACGTTCGGGTTGCGGAGGATGTTGGAGAATGTATCCCCGCGCCGGTTGCCCGGCCGGTCGGGGATCGCCAACGTGCGCTCATCGATCACATGCACGAAGCCGGCAGGGTCGCCCTTCGGCGAAACGTCCTGCCCTCCCGCGTCGTCCGAGGATCCGATGAGCACGAACGGCGACTTCCGGATGAACCCGGCGAAGTGGCGGTCGATGTGGTCCAGGGCTTTGCCAGCTGCGCCGGCGCCGGGGTGCCCCAGCACCTCTCGCAGCTCGTCTTCGGTGGCAATGACCCCTGAGAAACGCTCTCCCATTGTTCGCCTCCAGCTCATTGGGCACTTCGATGTCGTGGGATCGTACCGGCTCGTGACAACGGCCTGCAACCTGACTCATGCCAGCATCATGTCAGGAGCGTGGCCTCAGGTGGACCGTTCCAGGAGGACGACCGCCGTCGCCGCCATGGCTTCGCCCCGGCCGATGGCGTCCAGGCCCTCCCCCGTCTTCGCCTTCACGCTCACGCAGTCAACCGCGATCCCGCAGATCTCGGCGATCCGTTCGCGAATGTGTGCGATGTAGGGCGCGAGCTTCGGACGTTCGGTTCGCACGGTCGCGTCGATGTTGCCCGGCTCCCAGCCGGCTTCCCGCGCGAGGCGCAGGGCCACCCGGAGGAAGTCGGCGCTGTCTGCGTGGGCATACCGGGGGTCTGACGGCGGAAAGTAGTGCCCGATGTCACCGAGGCCCGCCGCCCCCAGAACGGCGTCCGTGATGGCGTGGAGAAGCACGTCCGCGTCGCTGTGGCCGAGGAGCCCGGGCCCCTCTTCGATAATCACGCCCCCGAGCACAAGTGTGCGCGCGTCGTCGATGCGATGGAGGTCCTCTCCCTGGCCCACTCGAACGCTCATCGCAGCCTCGCCATCAGGACAAGCCGCGCCAGTTCGAGGTCCAGGGGCCGCGTTATCTTGAAGTTCTCCGGGCTCCCGGGCACGATCGCGCATTCCAGCCCGAAGCGCCCGAGCATCGCGGCGTCGTCCGTTTCATCGTCGTCTCCGGCGGCCGCCGCATCGAGCCATGCCCGCCGCAGCACCACCTGCGGAGTCTGCGCCGCCACCAGTCCTGCCCGGTTGGGGTGCCCCACGATGGCGCCGTCTCGCACTTCCTTGACTGTGTCCGTCACGGGTACCACCGCGATGGCCCCGGGCTTTCCCTCCGCCATCGCGACCGCGGCGTCGATGGTGCCGGGCTCGACGAGCGGCCGGGCGCCATCATGAATGGCGACATAACGACCATGGTAAAGGCGCAGCCCGGCCTCCACGCTGTCCCTCCGTCTCGCGCCGCCCGGGATCGCGGCCAGGAACTTGTTCGGTGCCCAGGCCTTTCCGAGTTTCTCCGCCCATGCCCGGCGTTCGGTCGAGGTCACCACGACGATACGCGAGATGCTTTCCGCAGCCTCGAACGCTGCCAGCGGCCAGGCGAGCACGGGCCGCCCGCAGAGGTCCGCGGAGAGCTTGTCGCTGTTGCCGAAGCGCGTGGAGGAGCCGGCGGCCACGATCACCGCATCGCACTGCA
>CAYYSD010000200.1:0-5009 GCA_964474285.1 uncultured Anaerolineaceae bacterium
GCGAACCTGTCCGGCGCGGACCTGTCCGGCGCGGACCTGTCCGGCGCGAACCTGTACGGCGCGAACCTGTCCGGCGCGGACCTGTCCGGCGCGAACCTGTCCGGCGCGAACCTGTCCGGCGCGAACCTGTCCGGCGCGAACCTGTACGGCGCGGACCTGTACGGCGCGAAAGGAGTTGGCCCGCAAAAAACGACTCCGCTCTTGATGCTGTTGGATCAGCCGGGAAAGATTCGCGCCTACAAGCTGGTGAATGCGGATGGTGTTGGCCCGTTCAACGGCGGCATCACCTACGAGGTCGGCAAGTCCTACTCGGTCGTGAACGCGGATACGGATGTGCTGGTTAGTTGCGGCCCCGGCATCAACGTCTGCGACATGACGTGGGCCATGCGCGAGTGGCGAGACGGCTACCGCATTCTGGTGGTTGAGTTTGAGGCTGCGGACATCGCTGCGATCCCAACGGCGACAGATGGCAAGTTTCGGCTGCATCGCTGCACGGTGGTAGGAGAGAAGGACGTGAGAGATTTGGGGCTGGTGAAGGCAGAAGGGATGGAGGTGCGGCGATGAGCGATCAATTTGATTTCGAGGCGCAGCAGGTCAAGTGGCTGTGCCTGCTCGCCATGACATTCATTCTGTGTTTCACCGTCTGCACGATGTATAGCGACCACCTCAGAACGAACGAGAGGATACAGGAGTTGACGACGACGCAGGAGGCGCGGCGATGACCCCCGACATCGAGACGGCGATCCTGCCCGACAGCGACCTGTACGCGATGCAGGCGCGGTGCGACGCGGCAAGCCTTCCGCCGTGGACCGGATGGGGCATGAGGCTTCACCTGTCCGGGCCGGACACGGAGTTTGCGACTCACGCCCGTACCGACCTGCCGCGTCTCATCGCCGAAGTGCGGCGACTCCGCGACATGCTCAAACCAGATGTGACCGGATTTCACGACTGCACTGGCGGGGTGATTCAGCGATACCCGCGGCTGCTGTGTAGTCGCTGCGGTAAGTCTGGCGGAGAGGACTTCGACCCCGTGGAGGTAATCACCAGGCTGCGGGCGATTCAGGCTGGTCTGCACAGGGACCGTAGCGGCGTCGGCTACGTCAACATGGAGCAATGCGCACGCGGGTGTACGTCCGGCAATGTGCCCGAATGGCCGGTGCTGCGGACCGAATGCCGAGATGCGCTAGACGAAATTGCACGGCTGCGGGCGGAGCTGGACTTCTACAGGAAGGAGAATCCATGACCCACGACTTTGAGCCAGAGATACTGTCCCTGCTGGCGGCTGGCGAGTTGCACGGCCGCGAGCTTCGTCGTCGGCTCCGAGACGAGTTTGCGATCCGCATGAGTGCGCCGCGGTTCTACAACCAGATGTCCAAGCTGGAGGACGCCGGCAAGGTGCGTGCGGAGAAGCGGGAGTTCGGCCGCTTCGGGCACAAACTTAGCAGGCGGTTCTACAGCCTGCCGGAGAAGGTGACGCGATGAGTGAACCCCTGACCAACTCCGATCTCGACGCCATGCAGGCGCGGTGCGACGCGGCGACGCCGGGGCCGTGGTACGCGAATGAGAACGAGTACGCCTCTGGCATGACCGGGCCGACAACACCAACGGTCGGCGGCGCAACCTGTGGAGAACAAATGGACTACAGCGGCCTCGTTAGTAGCGAGTGTGTGGTCGTTCCTGACATCTTACAGGTCTACAACTGTGAACTTGGCTGCTACAACTCCTGCATCGCCATTATCCCGCACCGCGAGCGGCAATCCGCGAACACGGCATTCATCGCCAATTCCCGTACCGACCTGCCGCGTCTCGTCGCCGAAGTGCGGCGGCTGCGGGCGCTAGTGGGCCATACAACTGAACCAAAAGAAGGAGCCTGACCAATGGGACCAGGATGGAGCAATGAAGTTGGAAAAGCTATGGCCCGATTCGCACTGTTCGCGCTGCTCGCAACAGCCATCGTTGGAGCGTTGATCGGGTTCGGGGTGTTCAAGGCATTCGGTCAGCCGCGCGATGGGGTGGCGCGCGACTCCGATCTACCTATCCGCAGCGTCGAGGTAGAGGCGCGCGCATACATGGAGCGAGTGCGAATCGCCACAGGCGAGAAACTGCCATACGACGCTGCACGACTGGAGCAGGCATTGGAGCGATTGCCGGGCATCACCATCATCGACAACCGCAGCGGTGTGACGATCACGGCCTACCGCACAGGGCGCATCAATCAGGAGGGGGAGCGATGCTGGATGGTAGGGGATAGCGAATTGTGGATGACCGACTACGAGCGGCTGCCGATGGAGGTTTACCGCGTCGCTGAGACCGCTATCTGTGGGCTACAACGCAACTGGAAAAGGGAATGACCTGGCTCGCGCACAACTGGAGTGACCTGCTGGCTGCGGCGCTCGTCGCCGTGGCTGGCTGGGCAACGGGAATGCTGCTGGGAACCCCGGACTGGGAGCCCGCGCAGGTGTCGGCTATCAGCATCGGGGCGGACGGATGACTACCGCCCTGTCCATCCTCGCCGCCGTCGCCGTGTTCGCGGTGCTCGTCTCGTCCGAGCGGCGAGTGGATGCGGCCTTCGAGTCGAGCCGCGCGTTGCGGTTCGCCTGGTGCGTGTTGCTGCTGAACGGGATAGCACTCGTCGTGCTGACGTTCATTGTCGGGCCGTCGGCATGGCGTCTCATGCTGTGGCCATTTGTGAAGGGAGACTGACGATGGGAATGACTCACGGAGATTTTGACTTCAAACGGCTGGAGGAGCGGGCGCGGAGTATGGAGGCTGATGGTCTATCGAAGATCACCGCCGGATTTCTTGGTGAGCCAGAGCTAGCCAAGTGGTTCCACGAAGGAATCCACGTCATCAAACGCCCGGACGATGAACAGGGAATCCTGCGCGTCTCATGCGGTGGAGGCATTCGTGGCGTTGATATGAATTACTGCACGTTCCGTGGAAATCGAAAAAAGTGCATCGACCTACTGCGACACGTTATTGAAGCCCTTGAATCAGGTGTGGGAGAATGACGATGGCTCGATCATGGCAATCGGAACTGGACAGCCTTCTCGCCAAGCGCGAAGGCAAGCGGAAGCAGGTGTCCATCGGCAACGTCCGCGAACTGCGCAAGCTGCTGATGGTGACGCTGGGGGAGTGGCGCGAGGCCGTGGATAACAACAAGTACGACCTGTTTGTGGAAGCCTGCTCGGAGGAATACTGCAAGGCCCGTCGCGCCGCCGAACGCGCGGCGCGGAAGGTGAAGCCGTGAGAATCGCCACACCCGACCAGGTCCTGAAAGAGTCCGTCATCAAGTCCGGCAAGCGGTACTGGAACGCGTCATCGCAGGCCGTCATCGTGGACGCGGGCACGATGAAGCTGGACATCCCGCTGGTGGTGGAAGGCAAGTGCCAGTACCTCGAATGGCGCGCCGACGTGCAGGGCTCGCAACTGGAGATCGACGGCATCGAGTGCGTGCGGATCACCGGCTGCAAGCTGGATCAGGCGTCGGGTCTATCCGAGGACTCGAAGATCGCCCAGGCCGCGCTCGGCGGCTGGCGGACGCTGGTGCTTCGCAACTTCGCGTCAGCCTATCTGGACGGCGTGAACTTCGGCCAGGCGACGGACCTGAACAACGTCCACGTCGGGCCGGGTAAGCGGCTCCACGTCCGCGACTGCTGGTTCGATAACAAGTCGCACTATGACGCCAGTGAGGGCGCACCGCGCTGGATCGGCGGCGGTCCGATCATCGACGGCGTGGACGAGGTGCTGTGGGACAGCAACAAGGGCGGCGACACGGACATGCGCCTGCCGGACGTGGCGAGGTGCAAGTACTTCGCGGCCTATCTCTCGATGTTCGAGTCGCGGACTAGCACGCCGAACGTGCTGACGGACGTGCGGACGTTCTCCTGCGCGAATTCAACATGGGCGAACACTCCGTGGGGCGGCGGGTTCGTCTGTAGGGGCACGCTGCCGGTAGTGGAAGTGCTGACCGACAACGCTATCTCCGTCCCGGTCATCGTCGAGGACAAGCCCGGCTACCCGCCGATCCTGCCCAAGCCGCAGGCGTCGGGCGGGCCGTTGCTCATGCCGGCGTGGATGCGCCGCGTGGTGGGGGTGTAGGACTATCATGGCAACGGTATCACTGGACACATCGCGGATCGAAGACTACCGCAAGTTTCTGGCCATTAAGTCGCTGCCAGTCTTTCGCTTTCGCGGGAGTACGGCACATTTCCCTGACGAGTACTCGGGCCGTGTCGGCATGGTGCAGGCTGCGCCGGTTGCGATGGACTACAGGCCGTCGAAGTTCCTGTTCGACTACCAGCGAGAGATCGCGTCAATCGCCATCCGCAAGCGGAAGTTTGCGGTGTTTGCTGACTGCGGCCTCGGCAAGACGAACATCATGCTGGACTACATCGTTCACGCGAGACGGTCCATGCCGGCCGATCGGAAGATTCTCATTGTCTCGCCGATCAACGTGGTCCCGCAGACAGTGAAGGAGTGCGAGAAGTTTCACGGCCATGACATCGAGATTGAGCGTGTCCCGTCGGGGTCGCTCATGCGGTGGATCGAGTCGGGGGAATCGCAGATCGGCATCACCAACTACGAGGCCATGAACAATGCGGAGTGGTCGGGTCGCGTCGGCTGCCTGGTGCTCGACGAATCATCCATGCTCAAGTCGCATTACGGATCATGGGCCGGCAAGTGCATTGAGATGGGTCGCGGTGTGGAGTGGAAGCTGTGCCTGACCGGGACGCCGGCCCCGAACGATCGGATCGAGTACGCGAATCACGCGGTCTTCCTGGACCGGTTTCCGAATGTGAATGCCTTTCTGGCTACGTTCTTTATCAACCGCGGGCAGACACAGAATCGGTGGGAGTTGAAGCCTCACGCGATGCGTCCATTCTACGCGGCCTTGGCCGACTGGTCATTCTTTATCGTCAACCCGGAAACCTACGGGTGGAAGGGGAGCGGCCAGACGGTTCCGCCGATCAACGTGGAGATCCATCGCGTGGGATTGACGGACGTGC
>CAYYSD010000201.1:0-4904 GCA_964474285.1 uncultured Anaerolineaceae bacterium
GCTCGCAAGATTCAGCGCTTCCTCACCCAGCCCATGTTCGTGGCGGAACAGTTCACGGGTACCGCCGGCCAGTACGTCCCGATCCGCGAAACCATCCGCGGCTTCAAAGAGATCCTCGACGGCGCCCACGACGGCCTGCCCGAACAGGCCTTCTATATGGTCGGCAACATCGACACCGCCGTCGAAAAGGGCCGTCAGCTGGCCGAGGCCTAACCATGCCGCTCACCGTCGAAATCGTCACCGCCGAAAGGGTCGTTCGCACCGAACGGGGAGTCGATGTCCTCATCGCCCCGGGCAGCGAAGGCCAGCTCGCCATTCTCCCGAGCCACGCACCCCTCATGACGACGCTCGACTACGGCGAGCTCATCTTCCGGCGCGCGAGCACCGAAGAGAGCTTCGCCATCACGGGCGGGTTCATGGAAGTGCGCCGCGACCTGGTGACGGTCCTTGCCGACGCCGCCGAAGCCGCGGAGGAGATCGACGAAGCTCGCGCCGAAGCTGCCCGCCAACGGGCCCAGGAGCGCCTCCGCCGCGCCCGTGAACAGAACGACAGCGACGTGGACATGGCCCGAGCCGCCGCCGCCCTCCAGCGCTCTCTGCTGCGCCTGCGCGTTGCCGAACGGCGCCGGCGTGCGCCCCGCCCCGGGCCCGGGGTCCGTTAACCCCGGGCACACCTCTCAGCCGCATCGCGGCGCCGGTCTTTGCGCTGCAGACTGCCAGCACAATTCGGTCTCGCCACACGAACGGCGATGACCGGCCGGCCTGGTCGCTTATGGTGGCGGTGAACACCGGGGTGACAGCATGACGGGCACACGGATGGACAACGTCGGAATCGTGGTCGAGGACCTCGACGCCGCGATTGAGTTCTTCACCGAGCTTGGCCTCGAACTGGAGGGACGCGCCCCAATCGAAGGAGAATGGGCTGGCAGCGTCACCGGATTGGGGGACCAGCGCGTCGAAATTGCCATGATGCGATCGCCGGACGGCCACAGCCGGCTCGAACTGTCCCGGTTCCTCGCGCCGCCTGTGATCGCCGACCATCGCAACGCCCCGGTGAACGCACTCGGTTATCTGCGTGTCATGTTCACCGTCGAGGACATCGACGATACGCTCGCCCGGCTTTCCGGGCGGGGCGCGACGCTCGTCGGCGAAGTGGTTCGGTACGAAGACATCTATCGCCTCTGCTACATCCGGGGCCCCGAAGGAATCCTCCTCGGGCTTGCCCAGGAGCTTGCGCCGCAAAGGCCCGGGTGAGCGCCTGCGACAGGTCCATCGGCCCGGCCGGATGGTTACGCTTTCGAACCTGACCCCGGCGCTCCCGGTCGCTGGCGTGCGCGTTCGACGTTGCCGAGGCGGCGCTTCGCTGGGTCCGCTCCCGCACCCAGCGCATCCGGTCTCGTGTTCGCATACCGCACGTGTGCATCCGAAAACGATGCCCGGATGTGCGCGGTGAAGCCCTGCATCTCCTGCATCTGGTTGATCGAGTGCTTCGCCAGCATCATCTGGAACGGGTCGTTCTCCGCGACCCGGCCCGCATAGGCCAACGTCGCACTCTCAAGTTGGTCCAGGGGATGAACCTCCGAAACGAACCCGGCCTCCATCGCCTCCCGGGCGTTGATGAAGCGAGCCTCGTACAGGAGGTGTTTCGCGCGCCGCGCACCGATGTCCCACGACACCGCGAAGTACGTGAAATTCGTGGCGAGGAATCGCGTGTCTTCCGCCGCGAAGACCAGGTCCATCGACGAAGCCAGCATCCACCCCGCGTAGATGCACGTGCCGTGCACCATCGCGATCGTTGGTTTCGGGATCTCCCGGAAATAGAGCAGCGACTTGAGATCGAGGGTGTGGCTGCCCGCGTAACGTTCAGCGACGGAACGGTTCTGCCAGTCGTCGCCCCGGTCGCGCGTGTCCGGCGAGCCAAGGTCGTGCCCGGCGGAAAATGCCGCACCGAGACCGCGCAGCACGATCACGCGGACGTCGCTGTCCTCCTCAGCCCGTTCGAACGCACCGGTGAGCTCGCTCATCATCTGCTGGCTGAGCGGATTGCGATAGCGCTCGCGGTTCATGGAAAGGAGCGCGATCCGCCCTTCGTCGCGCGTTTCGTAGAGGACGCGGGGTGAGTCTTCGGTCACGTGTTCTGCCTCGGCCGCCGGTTTATCCCGGCAAGGATGAGCGCATCTTGACCGATCCTGGCACTGTGCGCGCCACATTGCCGCCACCGCCACGCTTCCGTGGCGGCCGCCAGGTCGGTGCCAATGTCGAAGTCGCGCGGTATCTCCGGTGCCGTCATGTTCGCCCTCGACCGCATCATCGACATGGACTTCCAATACTTCCCCGATGTGCAGCGCCGCACCGGTGCGAGCAAGGTCGCCCGGGTCGCCCAGGTCCGCGAATTGAGTGTCAGCCCAATGACTCACCTGCTCGATAGCGCCAGCGCCTTCTCGTTCGTCACCATCGGGCCTCCGCGGGGTTCCTCCGCCGCTGACCGTTCGACCGTAATGCGCCACGCCCGCGTAGAATGCGCCCCACATCTCTTCCCGGGGGCGAACCAGCCATGGCCTACATCGACCGCGACGGCGTCAAGATCCACTACGAAGATCACGGCAGCGGCCCGGCGATCCTGCTGAGCCATGGCTATGGCGCCAGCACGCGCATGTGGAACGGCCAGGTCGATGCCCTCAAGGATCGCTACCGCGTCATCACCTGGGACATGCGCGGCCATGCCGACTCCGATAGCCCCGCCGCCCAGGACGAATACTCGGAGGCGAAGAGCGTCGAAGACATGGCGGCCGTGCTCAGAGCCTGCGGCGTGGAGAAAGCCGTTATCGGTGGTCTCTCGCTCGGTGGCTACATGTCGCTGGCCTTCAACCTCGCCCACCCGGAGATGGTGCGCGCCCTCATGCTCTTCGATACCGGCCCGGGCTACCGCAATCCCACCGCCCGCGAAGGCTGGAACGAAACCGCCAATCGCCGTGCCGTGAATTTCGAGTCGAAAGGCCTCGATGCGTTGGGTTCGGGCGATGAGGTGCGCGTTTCGGTCCACCGCTCAGCCGCGGGGCTCGCAGGCGCCGCCCGTGGCATGCTCGCCCAGTTCGATTCGCGCATCATCGAGTCGCTCGAGAACATTTCGGTCCCCACGCTCGTGCTCGTGGGCGCCAACGACACCGCCTTCCTCGGCGCGACCGACTACATGGCCGCGAAGATCCCCGGCGCCACCCGCGTGACCATCCCCGACGCCGGCCACGCCGCGAACATCCACCAGCCCGCGCTCTTCAACGAAGCCGTGGTCGCCTTCCTCGCAGGCCTCGAGACCTAACACTCAGCACTCAGCACTCAGCACTCAGCACTCAGAACTCACTGCCCCTTCACCGACAGGAACTCCAGCCACATCCACCCTTCGCGCCCTCCGACCACGACGGGCGCCCAGCCGGCCTTGCCGATGACCACCGGCGTCCCGGCCCCCGCCGTGAGGATGATGGGGTCGTTCTTACTCGGCCCCGAACGCAGGTTGAGCGCTTCCTTCACCGTCGCCTTGATCCCCGGCAGCCCTTCGGGAATCGCGGGCACCAGGAACGGCGCCGGGTCGATGTCGACATCGTTCAGGCGATACTCGTAATGCAGGTGCACCCCGGTCGAAACGCCCGTCGTCCCCACGCCCCCCAGTCCATCGCCGGCGTGGACCTGTTGGCCCACCTCCACGTCGAGGCGGCTCAGGTGCCCGAACAGCACCGATTGGCCGCCGCCCCGCTCAATCACCACGCACAGGCCGTAGCCGCGGTTCAGCCCCGCGATCGAGACCACTCCGTCGCACGGGCTGAAGATGTCTGTCCCTTCCGCCACGCCCCCGATGTCGATGCCCGTGTGGTAACCCTTGATGTAGAGATGCCGCACGCTCGGGTCGGTGTTCTCCAGCCCATAGCCCTGCGTGACGATGCCGCCGTGAACCGGCAACAGCCACCCGGTCACCGGATCGACGTATTGCTCGCCCATGATGCTCCTCCTGGTGGATGCGGACCGCGCTCCCGCCGCCGCGAGGAAAACACTACTCCAGCCTCGCGCCTTTGTTGTGTGATCGACGGCACAGCGTGTTGCTTTGCAACGCCGCCCAACCCGTCGCTCTTGGAGCGTCAGCCGCCCACGTGATACGCTTTTCTCCCTCGCTGGGGACTCGTCTAATGGTAGGACAGCAGATTCTGGATCTGTACGTGGGGGTTCGACTCCTCCGTCCCCAGCCAATGCCTCGGTCTCATCCCTCCATTCCCTGATAGCCGGGCGCTGAGGCCCGCGCACGAGGGATCATCGACCTGGGCGCGCCGCCCAGATGGCAGCGTTCGCCAGTGCTTCGAGGACGGCCAGGGGAATCTGGCCTTCCGAGTCGAGTTCGGATGGCACACCCGACACGTGTGCGTTGCCCGGAGGTACTGCGTCTGCCCCTCCGTCCAACGTCATGGTGAATCCCAGCGCAATGAGATCGGAGAACGGGATCGACACGACACCCCAATCCAACCCGGAGCGCCGCGGAGGACACCCTCGATCGTGGTTCGCGACGCGGCATAAAGGAGAGGGCCGGCTCTCCGCGATCCGCGCGCAGCCGGAACGCATTCGCCCGGACGCGGCCGTTGCGGTCGATCGATCGAGGGCCCGCCCGCCGGTACAAAACTTCATCGAGCCAGTGCTCTTCAGGCGGCTCGTTCAAGTCGCCGCGCTACCTCGTCCGGGGTGACTTCAGCGGCCGGAAAGACAAGCTGGCCGGTCTCAGAGTTGCGCACCACCATTTCGATGCGTGATCCGCTCTGCGGGATGCTGACAGTGACCAGGTTGGGGCCAACCTGTCCGACGAATTCGATCGAACCGTCTTCGGCTACCGCCACTTCGGGTAATGGGTCACTACTACTGCCCCTCGC
>CAYYSD010000202.1:0-4895 GCA_964474285.1 uncultured Anaerolineaceae bacterium
GCCCACCGCAATGCCGAGGCCTTTGCGCTGGCCGATGGTGTAGGCAGAGACGCCGCGGTGTTCGCCCAACGTGGCGCCGGCGGTATCGCGAAGTTCACCGGGGGCCTGTTCGGCCCGCTGCTCGACGAAGGCGCGGTAGTCATTGCCCGGGACGAAGCAGATCTCGACGCTGTCCGGCTTCCCGGCGACGTCCAGGCCGAAGCGGCGAGCTTCGTCGCGCACTTCGCCCTTGGTGAGCCCGCCGATCGGGAGGAGCAATTTCGCGAGCTGGTCCTGCTGGAGCATGTAGAGGACGTAGCTCTGGTCTTTGGAAGCGTCGACGGCCCGCATCAGCCGGTGGGCAGCGCCGTTCGTGCCGTGTTCCACACGGGCGTAGTGGCCGGTCGCAACATAGTCGGCTTCAAGAACGGGCAGGCGATCGAGCAGCGCGCGGTACTTGATGTGCTCGTTGCAGCGCACGCAGGGATTGGGCGTGCGGCCGGCGGAGTATTCGGCCACGAAGTTGTCGACGACCTTCGCGCGAAATTCCTCTTCGAAGTTCATGACGTAGTGGCGGATGCCAAGGCGCGCCGCGACGCGGCGGGCGTCATCGATGTCCTCGACGCTGCAGCACTGCTGATGACCGCTGAACTCTTCCGGGCGGGATTCGGTCCAGAGGCGCATGGTCACGCCGATGACGTCGTAGCCCTGCTCCACAAGGAGGGCGGCGGCGACGGAGCTATCGACGCCGCCCGACATGCCGACGACGACACGGCGGCCGGCATGCGCGCGAGCATTTGCGATGCCATTGGAAGGGGTTGGGGGCATGGCTGTGGTACTATCTCCCTGGTTCGAGCGGCTGCCGCAAGGCCAAAATGAGGTGGCATCTGGAGTCTGAAGCGCTGGCCCAGCAAGCCGTTGACATCCTGTCGGAACACAAAGCGTCCGACATCGCCATGATCGACATTTCGAAGAACGCCACGTTCACGGACTACTTCGTGATCGCGACCGCGCTTTCGCCCCTCCAGTTTAACGCGTTGCAGGAATACCTGGAAAAGGACCTCGGGCCGGAGGGCCACAGGCTGCGGCATCGCGAGGGGAGCGCCGAGAGCGGCTGGATGCTCCTGGACTTCGGCGACATCATCGTGCACATCTTTTCGCCGGCGCAGCGCGAGTATTACCGCCTCGAGGACCTGTGGGGCCGGACGAGCCCCGTCGTCCGCTTCGCGAACTGAGGCCGCGCCCACTGAGGGGTGGCGTGGTACTATGCCACCCGCACCTGGCTGCTACCGCCACCCAACCGGAGACCTTTGAGATGTGGAAAACGATAGGCTCGCTCTCCGCGCTTTGCGCGGTGTTCATCGCCCTGCTCATCACGCTTTCAATCGTTGGCCTGAAGCTCTAGAGAGCGGCGGCCCGGGCGGAGCCTTCCATCCTGCGGCGGATTCCGCCACGCTGGCGCCATGACGCAGCCTGTCGCTGGACTGACGCCCGACCTGCCCATACTCCCCGGCGCTCGCGGCCTCACGACCGCTGAGGCGATCGCCCGGGCGGAGGCCGGCCTCGCCAACATCGACACCAGCCGCCAGCGCACCGATGGCGACGTGGTGCGCCAAAACGCGTTCACCTTCTTCAATGTCGTGCTCGCGGGGCTGATTCTCTCCCTCTTCCTTGTCGGCGAATTCAAAGACGGGCTCTTTGTCGGCATCGTCGTCATGATCAATCTGACGGTGTCCACGCTCCAGGAACTGCGCGCGACACGAACCCTGCGGGAGCTGGTTGCCCTCACCGCACCGCGAGCCACGGCTGTGCGCGACGGTATCGAGACGCCCATCCTCGCGGACCACGTGGTGAAGGGTGACCTGCTTCACCTCCATCCCGGCGACCAGGTGGTGGCGGATGGCCGGGTGGTCGAACGCACCTGCGAAGTCGACGAATCGCTGCTCACGGGCGAATCGGATTCCGTGCGGAGGGTTGCCGGCGATGAGCTCCGTTCGGGCAGTTTCTGCGTAGCCGGCGATTGCTACTACCTTGCGGAAAAGGTGGGCATCGAGGCTTATGCGCTGCGCCTGGCTTCGGATGCGCGCGTGCTGGTGCGCCGCTCCACACCGTTGCAGATCCGTTTCAGGCGCATCCTGCGCATCCTCCTGACGGCCACCGGCGTGCTCGCCGCCCTGCTGCTGATTTCCTACAACGTGGACGAGCTCGGCTTCGCGGAGTCGGTCAAGGCGGCCACGGCGACGGTCACGACCGTTGTGCCGACCGGTTTGCTGCTCGGGATGACGGTCGCCTTCGCCGTCGGGGCGGTCCGGGTCTCGCGCTCCGGCGCCATCGTCCAGGACATCAACGCCGTAGAGGCGCTCAACTACATCGACGTCATTTGCCTCGACAAGACGGGGACCATCACGGCGAATAAGCTCACGGTGCGAGGTGTAGAGTGGTCGCCGGGCGCGGAAACGGCTGGACCGTGGCTCGCTGCCTTCGCGCGCGCAACCGCGGGCGAAAGCAAGACCGCGGGCGCGCTCAATGACTTCCTCGGTTCGCACACGAACGGGGCGGAGCCGGGCGAAGGCGTGCCGTTCAATTCGGAGCGGCGGTGGAGCGCGCTCCGGCTGACGCTGTCCGGGGAGAGCCGCATCTTCGTCCTGGGCGCGCCGGAAACTGTGTTGCCCATGTGTTCCGGCGGCGACGCCATGCTGGAGCGCTATGGCGAAATCGCCGGGCACGGGCTGCGTGGACTGGTGTTTGCGGAATCGCAGCGGTTGCCGGATGTAGGCGTGGCCATGTCCGGCCTCCAGCCGCTCGCGCTCATCATGCTCGCTGATGTGCTGCGTCCGGAGGTCAAACCGGCCTTCGACATGATGCGGACACTGGGCGTTGAACCCAGGCTCATCAGCGGCGATAACCCCGCGACGGTGGCGGCCCTCGTCCATCAGCTCGGCATCACACTGCCCGGCGGCACCATCTCCGGAGCTGACCTGGATGCGCTGGACGAAACGCGCTTCCAGGCGGCGGTGCAGCGCAACAGCATCTTCGGCCGCATCGCGCCGGCCCAGAAGGCGCGCATCGTGCAGGCGCTGCGCGGGCAGGGCCACTTTGTTGCGATGGTGGGCGATGGTGCGAACGACGTTCAGGCGCTGCGAGCGGCGGATGTCGCCGTCTCGATGGCGTCCGGCACGGGGACGGCGCGCGCCGTGGCTGGCATCATTCTCCTCAATGATTCGTTCGAGGCGCTCATCCGGGGCGTCAAAGAGGCAACGGCGGTGCTGGGGAACAGCGCGCGGCTGAGCAAGCTCTTCCTCGCGAAAAGCATCTACGCCTTCCTGCTCATTGTTGCCACGAACATGCTGCGCCTCGACTTCCCGTTCCTGCCGGGGCAGGGGTCGCTGACCGCGTTGCTGAGCCTGGGCATCCCGGCCGTCTTCATCTCGATCAGCATCCCGCCGCCTGATGCCGGCCGGGACTTCACGAAGAATGTGCTCCGTTTCGCGTTGCCCGCGTCGCTCTCCATCGCCGCGGCCTCGATTACGGTGCACCTGGTGACGGACGGGCTCATGGGGCAGACCACGGAGGAATCGCGGACGCTCGTTTCGCTGGTATTAGGCATCACGGGCCTGTTCCTGGTCGTGGAAGTGCTCGGCTTCGAAGGCGCCTCGTTCCGCAGCCTCACGCGCCCGGTCATGACGACGGTGCTGGCCGCCGGGCTGCTCGCCGCCCTTGTGTTCACGGTCTACACCCCGGTGACGCGTGACTTCTTCGACTTCACGCCGATGGGCGTCGGGGACTGGGTGGTCGTGGCCGTGGCATCGGTCTGCGCGATCGCAGGCCAGTTTCTCATTAGCCGGTTCTGGCCTCAGATAGTGAACCTGCTCGTCGCCCGGCCCGGCCCGGCAGACGAACTGCGGGGCCGCGCGATCTGAAACGGGGCCGTGTGCGGCCGTTCACAGACGCATGACGGCCGCGATTCAATACTCCCGCCAGGGCCCCCAACCCCCCGGGCTCGCCCCGGCCGGCCCGGCCGACCTCGACTCGGCCGGGCCTTGTCTTGCCTGGTGCCGCGGTGCGACCTCCTTCACAGACGGCGGAGGCGCCACCCATAAATCCGCCAAACGGGTGACGCTTGTGCGGCCCGCGTTCGCCACGATACTTTCCAGAAACGCGCGGCCAGCGGCCGCGAGAGAGAGGCCAGCGAGTGTCCCTGCGTCCCGCGACGATGTCCCGCCCGTTCGCTGCTCCCTCGCTCGGGCGCATGTTCGATGCCCGCGCACGCCGCTTCCTGCGCGACTGGTCGGTGCTGGTTGCCATCATCGGCGTGTACTTCATTGCCCGGGGTTCGGCGCCGGACCGGACGACCTTCGCCGTGGAGGTCGCGCGCTGGATCGTTGGTCTCGAACAGCGCCTCCACATCTTCTGGGAGCCTGCGGTGCAGGCGGCCTCGATCCGTTTCCACGTGGTCCAGGAGCTCGCCAACTTCACCTACGCCTACCTGCACTTCCCGGTGCTGGCGGCGGTCGGTCTGTGGCTCTGGTGCCGCGACCGCGCCGCCTTCGCCCTGGTGCGCAACACGATGATCATCTCCATGGCCATCGGATTGTGTTTCTACTTTCTCGTCCCGGCGGCTCCGCCTCGTCTGATGGCGCTGCACGGCTACGACTTCGGCTTCACCGACACCGTGTTCGGCGGCGAAACGGCCGTCAACTACGCGCAGCCACCGCTCATCCTGAACGAATACGCGGCCATCCCGAGCTTCCACTTCGGCTGGATCGCGATGGCGAGCGCGGCCATCTGGGTGAACACGAGGAGCCGGGCGCTCCGTGTGTTCGCGGTTGTGCTGTCGGTGCTCATGACGTGGGCGATTGTGGCAAGCGCAAACCACCTGTTCTTCGACATGGCCCTTGGCGGAGTGGTCATCGCCG
>CAYYSD010000203.1:0-4881 GCA_964474285.1 uncultured Anaerolineaceae bacterium
GCAGCGACTTCGCCGCGATGATGAACCCGGGAGTGCAGATGCCGCACTGGAGCGCCGCGTTTTCAAGGAACGCCGTTTGCAGGGGGTGGAGATGGTCGCCTTCGGCGACGCCCTCAATCGTCGTGATAGTCGCATCCTGGGCCTCTACGCCCAGCACGCAGCACGAATTCACGAGCGCACCGTTCATGATGACGTTGCATGCGCCGCAGTTGCCGTTGTTGCAGCCTTCCTTGGAACCGGTGAGGCCGATATCGTTGCGCAGAGCGTCGAGGAGGCTCTGGCCCGGCTCGATGAGGAATTCGACCGGTTCGCCGTTGATAGTGGTGCTGACGTGAGTCTTGCTCATCGGGCCCTCGCTCGTGAGATTGCCGTATTCAGGACGCGGGTGGTGAGGACCCCCGCGAGGTGGCGGCGTTGCCCGGCTGAGCCGCGCATGTCCGTGATGGGGCGGGCCGCGGCGCTCGCCGCGGCGGCCGCCCTGGCGATGCTTTCGTCGCTGACCGGCTGGCCCACGAGTGCATCCCCCGCGGCCTTCACGTAGAGCGGCGTCGGGGCAACCGCGCCGATGGCGATGCGCGCGGCTTCGAAGCGCGACCCGTCGCCCGAGAGGGTCACGCTGGCCGCGGCGTTTGCGACGGCGATGTCCATTTCGTTGCGAGGAATGAATCGTTCGAAGGCCGCGCCACTGTTCGCGGCGGGGGCCGGGAAGCTCAACGCGACGAGCATCTCGCCGGGAGCCAACACGTTCTGGCCAGGCGCCGTGCAGAAATCCTCCACCGGCACCTGGCGGCGCCCACCCGGTCCGGCGATTTCGCACGTCGCGCCAAGGGCGATGAGCGTCGGAATCGAATCCGCTGCCGGGGAGCTATTGCACAGGTTGCCGCCCAGGCTCGCCCGCGACTGGATCTGAATCCCGCCGATGAGCGACGCGGAGTCGATGAGCGCCGGGAAGCGGCTCGCCACCTCGGCATCGTGGTAAATGGCCGTGCATGATGTGGCCGCCCCAATGCTCAGCGTTCCGCCGGGGCCCCACTCGATCCCGGTCACTTCCGCGATCTTCTTGACGTCGACCATCACGCCGACATTCCTCCGGCCTTCACGGACCTGGATGATGATGTCGGTCCCACCGGCCAGCACTCGGGCGGAGGTGCCGTGCCGCGCGAGCGTGGCGACCGCCTCATCGACCGTTGCGGGCACGACGTATTCAAGCGTCATGTGTCCTGCCCCCTTCCACCAGGTGCGCCCCCAATTCGGAGGTCGCAAAGCTGGCATACACTACCCGCCGACCAGAACTGGCGCAAGAAAAACGACCGTTCACTTTGCCGGGCGAGGTCCAGGTCAGCGGGTGTCCTGGCGGCGGAGCACGGCCAATGTGACGGCTTCTACCGTCGTCAACGAGTCATCGTCGGACAGTGCCTCATCGACCCACCTGCGCGCTTCGCCGCGGGAGAATCCGAGCGCCACAAGCGACTCGATCGCGTCGGCCGCGGCCCGCCTCGGCTCGGAATCCCGGATGTCGACCGGGCGGGCGATGCCCTGGTCGTGCATTGCCGCTTCGGCCACGACTTTCCCGCGCAGGGTTGCTATCACCTTGTCGGCGCCTCGAGCGCCAATGCCGGGAAGCCGCACGAGCGCGGCGCGGTCTTCCTGTTCAATGGCCCGCGCGATGGTGCTGACTGAGACATTCATCGCCTTCACCGCCTTCGCCGGGCCGATGCCTTCGACGGTTGTGAACTTGCGGAAGAAGTCGCGTTCGGCGCGGCGGAGGAAACCGACAAGGACAGGCACCGGCTGATTGGCAGTCGCCGAGTAGTGAATGTGCAGACCGATCTCCACCGCTGGCAGTTCGCCGGACTCGGCGGCGATGGCGCCATCCGCAAGCGCCTGCAACTCCGGCCACAGGAAGAGCGGCACCAGAACCTCGTACCGCACGCCGGCGACATCGACTTCAACGAGCGGGCCGGATGGGTCCATGCGAGCGAGGCTGCCCTGCAGATGGGTGATCATGGTCCGAGTATAGGAGCGCGTTTCCGAAGCTTCATGCCCGATCCGGTCGCGTCTGGTACCGTATCGCGCGAATGCAAGCGCCAGCCACAAGCCGCCTTTCGACCATGCCCGGTTGGCTGTTGCCCTTCGCCATCGTCGCCGTGGTGGCCCTTTCGGCAGCGCTCGTCATCTGGCTCGCAGCCCGCGCGTCCGGGTCCGATGCGCCGCCGCAACCGGACGCCTTCGTAGTGCCGGAACCCGTGGAGGCTATTGACCGCTTCACGGTGAGACAGGTGACCGCCGACCGCGTGACGCTCTCGAAGGATACGGCCAGGGACGCGCAACCTGGCGCGCCGATCGAGGTGGTACTGGGAGCGGCCGCGGTTGAGCGGCTGGTTCCGGCTACGCCCGCGGCTATCACGCCGGGGACTTTCATTACCGTGGTCGGCGTCCCGAATGCGGTCCGCAACTTCTCCATCCGGAGGCTCATCGTGCTGCCCTCCGCACCGGACAGCCACGAAGGCGGGCTCGGCCGCTCGAAGGCAGGCTTCTTGGGCAGTGAAACGGCGGTCGACACCAAGGAGACGCCCGTCCTGGCCGGGACGGTGCAGTCGGTTACGGGAACGAAGGTGACGCTAACCACGCTGGGCGGAACGGTGGAACTGACGCTCACAGCGGGAGCACCGGTCTACCGGCTCGAAGCCTCGACTGCCGCCAGCATCCGAGAAGGAGAACGGCTGGCTTCGAAGCCGTTCGGGGCGGGCAGCGCCCCGAACGCGGTACTGATCTCACCGGGGGAGTGACCCCCCACAACACTGTGAACGTTGAGCGCCGGGGCAACGCGATCAAGACGAACACCGTCGCCGCGACGATGACAGTGTCGAAAGCCCAGGGGGCGCGGGGCAACACTCCGTCCGGATGCTGGGATCCACGTCCTTCAAGGACGCGAAGGCGGCCAGGGCCGAGTTGGGGCGACCAAAAAGCGCGGCAATGGCCAGGCGCTCACGTTTGCGTTCATCATGCAGCGCCGAGAGCTGGTTGAGCGGCGGCGATGACTCAATGTCCCGCCTCTGGGACTGAACGAATCAGTCCGCCCAGAGCAACTTGAGTCGTTTCTCGAATCCCCCGCGTTCCTGGCGACGTTGCGTCTGAACCGCGCGAACGGTTTCGGGATCAAGCGCAAACGCAGCCATGGTTGCGTCGATCACCTCAAGCAGATCGGCAATCTCGGCCGCCAGGGCATCTGGCGGCGCACTTGCAACCTCGGCCGCTTCTTCCATGACTTTGAGAAGCAACGCCTGGCGAAACTGGGGCAGCGATAGACTCTCCACCTGGCAGGTGCGCCCCTCGGCCTGAATGATTTCCGGGATTCGATCGCGAACCAGCTTCATAAGGCTCGATTCCCTGTGTCTCTCAAGACCGCGCTCACGTTCGCACGAGGCCGGGCAATGCTTCGCCCGGGGTCGTGCCGATGGCCAGCCTGGCCTTCGGGTTGGAAGGCTAGAGTTTCTCCACCTGGAGGAAGTCGAGTTCCACGGGAGTTTCGCGGCCGAACATGTTCAGCATCACGCGGACCTTCCCCTTTTCCGTGTTGATCTCCTCGACCGTGCCGACGAAGTCTTCGAACGGGCCGTCCACAATTCGGACGTTTTGCCCGGGGGCGAAGCCGATGCGCACACGGGGCTGCTCCATCCGCATGGCGCGCAGGATGTGGTTCACTTCGTCGGTGGAGAGCGGCACCGGGCGGCGTTCGACACCACCGTCGTCGGCGCTCACAAAGCCTGTGACTCCCGCGGTGTTGCGGATCATGTGCCAGGTGTCGTCGGAAACGGGATCGCCCGCCTTGAGTTCCAACGTCTGCACGAGCACATAGCCCGGGTAGAGCTTGCGCTTCACGGTTCGGCGCTGGCCATCGCGGATTTCGATTTCGTCTTCGGTCGGCACGACGACGTGGAAGACTTTGTCCTTCGCATCCATCTGCTCAACGGTGCTCTTGATGGTGTGGCGGACTTTGTTTTCGAAGCCGCTGTAGGTGTGGACGAAGTACCACTTCCGGCCGGACGCGTTGATCTCCTCGTCGGTGAGTTGAATCTCCTCGGCGAAATCTTCGTCCTTGGTGCGGCGCCGGGCGGGCGCTTTCTTCGGCTTCGTATCGGGAGTGACTCCCGAGAGGGCAGTTATCGCCTTTGGTTCAGTACTCATTAGGCCTTCTTTAGAAGAATAGCCGTTCGATAATCGTCCCGAAGAGAAGGTCGACTCCGCCAAGGAGCAGGCCGACAGCGACGGAGACAACGACCACGACTATGGTCAGATAGCGGGTTTCGCTGAACGAAGGCCAGGTGACCTTACGCAGTTCAGAAACAACTTCACCGATGAAACCGGTGCCTGGCAGGCGGCCGAAGAACCCGAGCGGGTTGCGCCGCTTCTTCGCCACTTCCGGGCGCGAAATGCCGGCGGCCACGGGCGCGGCCGAAGGGCGGGGGAGGTTCTCGCGAACACGCCGCGGCTCGCTGGCGACGGAGCCCGTGGCGGGCAGGGTGCTCTCGCGACGGCGCGGTGTACGTGCCATAGCGGTTACCGTGTCTCCCGGTGCACCTTGTGGGCGCGGCAGCGGTTGCAGAACTTGTTGCGTTCCATTCGCTCCGGGTCGTGCCGCCGGTTTTTCTGCGTCGTGTAGTTCCGCTCGCGGCAATCGGGGCACGCGAGATGGATGATGATCCGGTCGCCTTTGGCTTTAGCCATGCTGGTCTCCCTCCCGGGTGGCCCGTGTGCCTCTCCGGCGCCGCCCGAAGCACAGGCGTGCATACCAGAGTAGCAGGCACGGGCTCTGCCCGGTGCTAGTTATTCGACGATCTTGGTGACGACGCCGGCGCCGACCGTCCGGCCGCCTTCGCG
>CAYYSD010000204.1:0-4872 GCA_964474285.1 uncultured Anaerolineaceae bacterium
CGGTGAAGGCGAACTCGCTCCCGCGACAACCGTCAGCCCAACACCCCTGGTCCCCACTCCGACTCCGCAACCGGTGGCGCCGGCACCGGGACTCGCGACGCCGCTAGCCTCCCCGACCGGCACGCCGGCGGCCTCAGCCACACCTGCCCAAACCGCACAGCCCCCCGCCTCCCAGGGCGCCTCGCCCGCCGCCAGCGACACGCCCGGCGTGCCTTCCCCTACCACGCCAGCCTCGCCAGTCCCCACCGCGACGGGCACCGCAACTCCCCCTGCGAGCACAGTGACGCCACAGCCGGCAGCCACCCCAACGATGACCTCGACGCCCCCGAGCGGTGGCTCCATTCCCACCGCCACCGGGACACCTCCTCCCGCGCCGCCTTCCACGCCAACGCCGAACCCGACCCAACCACCTCCACCTGGCCCAACCGCAACCCCCACGCCGACCACGACGCCGTCACAGGATCTCACCTTTGGTGCCGGGGCAGGCGGCACCGTCACGATTCGCAGAACGGGCTCGGTGCTCACGCTCATCTCGGTCCAACCTTCTCCGGGCTGGACTTACGAGGTCGAACAGGGGAGCGGTTCCGAGGTCCATGTGAAGTTCACGAACGGCTCCGATGAGATCGAATTTTCGGCGCACCTCGAGGATGGCGAGATCACGACTGAGGTGGAGAGCAGCTGAACGCCGCAACGATGACCTCCCATGCGAGCCCTTTTCTGCTCCCGGGCCTGAGAGCACTGGCCGCTGCGTTGGCGCGCGCGAATCCGGAACCAGCCGAATCCAGGCACCCCCCGCGGGACGTTCAAGCGTTCGAACCCCTGCGGCAGCGAGATCCCAACGCGTGGAATCAGCTGTTCACCAATGAGATGCCCGCCGTCTTTCGTTACGTTCGCGCGCGCGTCGGAGGAACGCACGAAGCGGAAGACCTTACCAGCATCGTGTTTGAGGAGGCGTGGAAGCATGCGGACCGCCTGGAGGACCGAGGGCTCCCGGCGCGGGCGTGGCTGATCGGTATCGCGCGGCACGTCGTCGCCACCCACCATCGGCGCTGGTTTCGCTCTCCCCCACACTTGACGCTCGAAGCATTCGACCAGCCGCACCAGGAGACGGGCCTGAGCGCAGAACTGCTCGACCTGGCGAACGCCGTGCGCCACCTCAGCCGCAGCCATGCTGAGGTCATCACCCTACGCTTCATCCATGGGCTTTCGCTCCAGGAGACGGCGGAGGTGCTCCGGATCAGTCTGGATGGCGTGAAAGGCAGGCAGGCGCGCGCGCTGCTGGCCCTGCGGGAGCGGCTGGATCAGCAGGCCTGAGGCCGCCGCACATCTGCTAACGCTGGAACACGGAGAGATCGGCGACGAAGAGGCTCGGGCCCGTGCGTTCCGGTGAACCGCCGGCGCGCTCGATCGTGACGAGGGCGCTGTCGTAGGAGCGAAGCCCCTGGGGAAGAACAGTCTCGTAGCGGGCGTAGCCGGTGGAATCCGGGGCGAAAGTGCCAATGCTGAACCACTTGCCGCCGCTGTTCATCCAGATCTGGTAGGTGTCTCCGTTCGGAAGCGACGGCAGGCGGGTGGCGACAAACCAGAGCTTCTTCTGCTCGTCATCCCAGATGAGCCGGCCCAGCGCGGTGCCGGCCTCCTCCTTCGGGAACACGTCAGCGACCGTGCTATCGGGCGAAAGGATGGCCAATGTCAGTTCGCGGTCCGCCCGCGACGTCTGTCGAAGGTCAAAGAGCGTGCGCGCATCGTCGTTGAGGCGCTGCGTGAGCGCGAGGATCTCCACTTCGTGGGAGCGGGCGTCGTCGATCTGGGACTGCAGGTCGGTGTTGGTGTCACGAAGATCGCCGATCTGGCTGCGGATGCTGACCATGCCGGTGAAGGCCGCAACGGCCACGAAGACGGCAGCGACGCCGGCGGCCGCGCGCGAGAGGCGGAATGTCCGGGAGACGATTGACGGCTTCGCGATGCCCGCGCTGGCCATGACGCGCTGCTTCAAGCCGCGGGGAGCTTTGCGCGCGGGGAGTGCGAAGGCCAGAGAAGCCGCGACCCGTTCTGATTCGTGGACCAACAACCGGCATTCGCGGCAGTCACCGATGTGAAGCAGGACCGCGTGCTCGTCCGCAGGCTCGAGCGCCCCTAGAGCGTAGTCATCTGCCTGTTCCTGGCTGATGTGACCGGCGTCCACCGCAGCATCTCCCTAGACCTTGTCTTCCAGCGCCCGGCGCAGCTTCTGCATTCCGAGGCGCATCCGCGTTTTGATGGTACCCAGCGGCTCATGAAGAATCGCCGCGATTTCCATCTGGGTGAGCCCACCGAAGTAGGCCATTTCGAGAGCGAGGCGCTGATCGTGCGGCAGCACCTTGAGGGTCCTGCGCACGAGCCGCTGTTCTTCATGCAGTTCGGCGGAGCGCAACGGGTTTTCCGTCTCATCCGGGATCTGCAGGGAGGCCTGCTCATCGGAAGTCTGAATGCCCGGGCCTTCACGCCTGCGGCGGCGGCCCCGCGAACGCAATTCATCGACCGCACGATTGCGAGACACGCTCATCAGCCAGCTGATGAACCGGCCACGTTCCGCGATGAACGTCTGCGGGCGGCGCCAGAGCCGGACGAACACGTCCTGCGCGGCATCCTCCGCCAGTTGTGAATCTGCCAGCACCCGCAACGTGGTCGCATACACGAGGTCGACGTAGCGGTCGTAGAGGACTGCGAACGCCGCCGCGTCCTGTGCGACGATCGCGGCCATCAGTTCTTCATCGGTCCAGGTGGAGAGGTCTTCGAAAGCGCTGGCTTTTCCGAGGACAAGCTCGCCCTGTCCTATTACGTTACGTAGCTCATGTGTCTGCGGATTGCTGCGCCAGCTCATCAATGCTCCGAATCGGTATGATACACCTCGCCCCCACAACGCAAAGTGTCAGTCGCGTGTGGAATGGAGCCGTTGTCCTCGGCTTAACCGGGCACACCCGCGATTTACGGAGCATTGCCAGCGGTTCACCGAGACTCGAATCACCCCCCTTTCGAGATGGAGCCCCAGACATGAAACCTCGAACTCTCGCGCCGGCGGCCGGCCTGCTTGCCGGCCTTGCGTTGCTCTCCGGCGTCGCGTGCTCCTCCCCCGGTGTCGAACGCGAACCGGCCGGCGCCTCCCAACCGGCAGAGGCCGCATCCCCCGCAACCCCGGGCGCCTCGCCCGTCCAGCAGACCGCGACCAGGGCCGGGTCCGGCCTGACGACGGCCGAGCTCGTGAAGCTCGCCGAACCGGCGGTCGTGCGTATCGCAGCTGGCGGCGGCGTCGGCAGCGGCTTCGTCATCAGCAAAGATGGCCACATCATCACCAACAACCACGTCGTGCGGGGCACCAACGGCCGCGTTGCCACCAACATTGAAGTCACCATGAGCGACGGCAACGTGCTCAAAGCGACCGTCGTGGGCACCGATCCACGCTCCGACCTCGCCGTCATCAAGGTGGAAGCCGAAAACCTCAAGCCGCTGGAACTGGCGTCGTTGGCAAACACCCAGGTCGGCGAAGACGTCGTTGCCATCGGTTATGCCCTCGACCTGAAGCGCGGCGAAGGCCCCTCGTTCTCTGTAACGCGCGGCATTGTCAGCGCGAAGAATCGTGGCATCGACGAGTCCGCCACCTCGATTCTTGGCGCCATCCAGACGGATGCGGCCATCAATCACGGGAACAGCGGAGGCCCACTGCTCAACCTCCGTGGCCAGGTGGTGGGTGTGAACACCGCCCTTGCGCCGGACAACACCTCCGCCAGCGGCGTCGCGTCCGGCATCGGCTTCGCGGTTGGCGCAGACACGATCATGGCCGTCTACGAGCAGATCCGCGAAAACGGCCAGGTGAACCGCGGCCTCCTCGGCATCATCAACTTCGAATCGCTCCGGCCCGCGAAGGCAAAGGCCCTTGGACTCCGGGAGAACGCGACGGGCGTCTACCTCGATTCGGCGACCGACATCGCCGCGAACGGCCCGGCCGCGACTGCGGGCCTCAAGGCAGGCGATGTCATCACGAAGATCGGCGCCTACCCGGTGGCCACAGAGGGCGACCTGGCGGTGGCGATGATCCAGAACAGCCCCGGCAAATCGGTTGACGTCGAAGTCTACCGCGACGGCAAGAAGGTCGTTCTCAAGGTCACCCTGGGGACGCCCTCAACGCAGTAGCCGTCGCGCGTGCGAAGCACCCCTCCAGCCGCCCCGGGAGTCCCGGGGCGGCTTCGTATTTGCCGCCAGACAACGTACGCTCAACGGGTGACCCCGCGCCGAATCATATCCCTGGTGCCCAGCCTCACTGAGCTGGTGTGGTGGCTCGGCGCAGGAGACCGGCTTATCGGGCGCACGCGGTTCTGCACGGAACCTGCCGGTGAGATTGAGGGCGTCCCGGCGTTTGGTGGGACCAAGAACCCGAACATCGAACGCATCGTGAACGCGAAACCCGACCTTGTGATCGTGAACAAGGAGGAGAACCGCCGCGAGGATGTCGAAGCGCTCCGTTCCGCCGGGCTCAATGTGTGGCTCACAGACCCCAACTCGGTGGAGGAGGCGCTCGAAGTGGTCGCGGGCCTGGGTGCGCTCCTGGAAGCGCAGGAGAGCGCGGCCCGGCTGATCGAAGAGACACTGAGCGTGCTTCGTCCCGCCGATTCCCAGGGCGTTCGCACATTCGTGGCGGTGTGGCGAAACCCGCTCATGGGGATGGGAGCAGGAACCTTCGGCGACAGCATGCTCAGCCAGGCGGGCGGCGTGAACGTCCTCGCGGGAGCGACGCGCTACCCCCAGACCTCGATCGACGCTCTCGCCCAACTGCAGCCCGCCGTCATCCTCCTGCCGGACGAGTATCTGGCCCGTAACGTGGCCGCTGAGACCAAG
>CAYYSD010000205.1:0-4860 GCA_964474285.1 uncultured Anaerolineaceae bacterium
CTGGACCTCCGCCAACACTGACCGGCTTCTTCGCATGGTCGCCCGACGGATCGCAAGTCGCCTTTGAGTCGACCGACCAGAACATCGCGGCAACACGGGCAGACGGAACTGGGACAGTCGATCTGACCGTCGGCGGCCACTCGAGTGGGTTGCCTTCATGGTCACCTGACGGCGGACGCATCGCGTTTACATCCTTCCGGGACGGATCCGGGGAGCTCTACGTGATGAACGCTGACGGCTCCAACGTCTTGCGCTTGACTCGGAGCGGCCGCTCCGCCTACCACCCTGTCTGGTCGCCCGCTGGAGAACACATAGCGTTCATCTCCGCACGCGGGCGCGACTATGAGATCTACGTCGTCCGAGCCGATGGGAAAGGAATCACGAATGTGACACAAAATCCCGCGCTCGACACTATGCCCGCATGGCAGCCCATGCCAAAGCCGAGGCCCGAGATGCCGTTCCACCTCACGCTGCCACAGATCGCCAGACGGTAGCCGGCCGCCTACGGCGCCGCCGTTCCCGGGCCTTTGATCTCCTGGCTGTCTTCGTAGTTCACATCGCGGGACTTGCGAAAGGCTTCCCAGCCCTGCGAACGGAGCACCTGCAGGTTCGGGTCCGGGTCTGCCGCGGCCTGGCCCGTGATCGCCGCGATCTCGGGGTCCGTGCGGTAGTCGAGCGCCTGCCGGAACCCGGCCAGGTCGTAGGCCCGGTTCACGAGTTGCTTGTTCAGCCGGACCGTCTTCTGGGGCAACGCCGCCAGCTTCTTCGCCCAGCCTTCGGCTTCCTCCATGAGCTCGTCCGCCGGCACTACCCGGTTCACGATGCCGAGCCGCAGCGCGTCCTGCGCGTTGATCCGCTCCCCCAGCATCAGGACTTCCTTCGCCTGCTTCATCGACATCAGGTAGGGCGTGATCAGGATGGGCGGGGCGAACCCGTGGCGGATCTGGAGTTCCCCGAAGACCGCATCGTCCGCGGCGATGGTGAAGTCGCACATGCCGGCCAGTTCGTGGCCCTGCCCCACCGCATAGCCGCGCACGGCCGCGATGACAGGCTTCGCCATCCCGTGGATGCGCATGTTGATCTGCGTCCCGTTCGGGCTGGGCTCATTGTCCGGCGGCGGAGTCGATTGGAGGTCGCCGCCCGAAGAGAACGCCCGCCCTGCCCCGGTCAGCACGATCGCCTTCACCTCGTCATCCGCCTCCGCTTTGTCGAGAGCGACCGCAAGGCGGCGCATGATCGACCAGTTCAGGGCGTTGAGGACGACGGGGCGGTTGAGGGTGATGACGGCATAGCCGCCCTCTTTCTTCTCGAACAGCACGTCGTCCAGCGACGGCGGCGGGATCTCGATCGGTGCGGTCATGGTCAGCTCCAGGAGCGGGTGTGTGGGGCGAGCGTACTTCAGCTCGCCCCACCAGCCCACCGCCGCACCGGGACTCCAGGCTTACTGAGGGACCGGCACCCCGCTGGTATTCGATTGGAAGAAGAAGAACCGGTTGCCGGTGATGCCTGCCCGCAGTGTGTGGAAGGCGTCCGGGAATCCGCGGAACCAGAAGTCGAACACCTGGTTGTCGTCGTCCCATTCGAAGATCGCCGTGACCTCGGCGGGCAATTGGCCGACACCCGGGTTCTCCGTCAGGAACTTCGGCGCACCGGTCCAGAGCTGGCCGCGTGCGCCGTTCAGGGTGTTGAACGGTGCGGCAGCCGGCGGCACATACGTGCCGCCATCCATCGTCACCTGTACTCCTCCCGTCGATTGGAAGAAGAAGTGACCGCCGGGCACGAGACCATTGACCAGCGTCTGGAAGGAGTCCGGGAAGCCCCGGAACCAGAAGTCGAAGAGCTGGTTGTCGTTGTCCCATTCGAAAACGGCCGTGACTTGCGCCGGGAGCTCAGCGTCCAGGTCCATCATAACGAGCGGAGCACCGTACCAGATGCTCCCCGTGGCCCCGGCGACCAGGTCGACACGCTGGCAACCTGCGCGAGCCGGCGCCTCCGCCATCCAGGCGATCATATTCGCCCAGGCCTTGTCGTTGTTGGTCGTGACATTCGCTCCAGCGCTCAGCGTGTCGGCGATGATGTCGATATCCGCAAAGAGCACCGCCAGCCCGCAGCCGACGTCCTTGCGCTGGATCATGGTCGCGCGCGCCGGGTTGCCCGTCTGGTGTCCGAGGACTATCGCCCCCTGCGCCTCGTCCTGGCGGAAGTAGCTGACCGAACCAGAGAGGTTGAACGTCGGGATCGCCACGCCGCCGCTGAACGGTGAGCCGGCCGCGTAGATGGGATGGAGCATCCCCGCAGCCGATACCGTCGAAGTCGTGCTCGAACTGCCCCCGATCGGGTTGCCGAACTCGCGGCACACCGTGTCGTACGTGCTTGAGTCGCAGCTGATCAGCATCCTCCCGCCCTGGGAGACCCACTGGCGGAATGCTTCGAGTTCCGCCGCGGTGAATGCTGCCGCGGAAGAATCGTTGTAGTAGCCCACGATGAAGATGTCGAACTGTTGCAGCACCGCAAGCGTGATCGCGCCCACGGTCTGCGGCGCCAGGTAGTGCTGGACAGGCCGCGGATAGGTGCCCCCCGGCCCGAAATTCGCCGGGTTCTCCAGTTTCGCCCGGCTTCGGTCCATATGGGACGTGTCGAGGGTCCAGTTGGATTGGAACCGCCCTTCCGGAACCCCGGCCACTTTCAGCGCGCCAGGGACGGCCGCCTGGGACGCAGGCATTGCCACGTCCCGGTCGTCCTCGGCCGGCGCACCGTTGCCCGGAATTGAATCGATGTCTGTTTCCACGGTCGTGGCAACTTCGGCGACAAGAGAGCCAAACGGGCCGGTCCCGATTTTGAACGAGAGCCACGTCGTGGAAATGCCCTCATTGGGTATGTTGTTGAGGGTCAGCAAGCCCGTATTCGAGTCGTAAACGCCAGATCCGGTTATGCTGTCGAACGCGATTCCCGCCGGGATCGTGAGCTGGACCGTCACCCCCGTGGCCGTGGCCGGGCCCGCGTTGTACACCCTGATCCCGAAGTTATAGAAGTTCCCGGCGACCGGGACGAACGCCGGGGTCAGTTGGTCAAGGTCCAGGTCGACCTTCGTTGCGTCGGACCCTACGAATATCGCTTGCGTACAGTCGTCTTCGGTGACGGCGGCTGGCGGTGCAGGGCAGTTCCCGGGCGTGGAGTCCGGGTCGGTGTCTTCGTCATCGGCGATTTCCGCCCAGATGTACAGGGGCCCGAGGGCGCTGACATTGACTGTCAGCCTGAGCGTCACGGTGGAGGAAGCCGGGACGTCGGCCGTCCACTTACCTGTGCCGGAGTCGTAAACCCCGGCGAACGCATTGTGCGTGTTATAGCTGGTCCCGGCGCCGAACACGACCTGAACGACGGCGTTTGTGGCCGCGTCCGGCCCGTTGTTGAAGACGTAGAGATCGACCAGGAGCGTGCCGCCAAGGCCCGGGTTCCCGTCATATGCGAAACTGGTTAGCGTCAGGTCCGCTGTCCCGCCTGCGCGCGGGCCGGCTTGAAGCTGCACCACCGGCGCACCGCCGGGCCCCGCCACCGCTGCCGCCCGCGCGTTCCGCACGAATCGTCCGTCCGAGGCCGATACCCCGAGAATGACGACCGCGATAAGGGTGAGGGCGAACAGCCCGAACCGATGGTTCCTAAGAGTCATTGACATGCCGCTACCTCCCAGACCTGGGGTCCGTCGCTGCTGATACTAGTTCCCAACGCAACCTGTACGCCACACCGCGCCGTGCGGAGAGTGACGCCCATCCTCTCTTCTACCACACTGTTCCCATGGACGACGGCCCGGTGCTCTTCGATCTCGATGACCGCGGCGTAGCGACTATCACACTCAATCGCCCATCGAGTCTCAACGCCATCAACATGGAAATGCGCGACCTCCTCTGGACCTGTTTCGAAGCCTGCCGCGACATACCCGAACTGAAGGTGATCGTCTTCCGGGGGCAGGGCCGCGCCTTTTCCGCCGGCGCCGACATCTCCGAATTCGGCACCGCTCCTTCGATCATGGAAGCGCGCCGCGCGCAGCATGACCGTGACCTCTGGGGACTGCTGCTCTCGCTTCCCGCCGTCACCATCGCGCGCATGCACGGGTTCTGCTACGGAGCCGGGCTCGAGTTGCCGCTCTGTTGCGATGTCCGAATCGCAGCCGAAGGCACGACGTTCGCGCTCCCGGAAGTCACCCTCGGCTATATCCCCAGCGCTTGCGGCACGCAGACACTCCCCCGTACCGTCCCGCCCGGCGTTGCCGCCCACATGATCCTCACCGGTGAACCGATAGACAGCGCCGCCGCCCTCCGCTGGGGCCTGATCGCGAACGTCGTCCCCGAGGCCGACCTGGACGCCGCCGTCGAAGTCATTGTCGCGCGCGCTCTCGCCGGCGACCCCTCGCTCCGGACGCACCGCCTCGCGATGACCGCAGGCTAGCGAAACAGCCAGCCCGCGTCCTGGAAACCTGGCTCGCCCGTCGGGCAGAGCAGGTTCGAACTGCCGGCCCGCCTGATGGCGTAGTGCAGGTGCGGCGCTTCGCTGTAGCCGCTATCGCCAGAAACGCCGATGACATCGCCCGAACGCACGGTCCAGGTCGCGATGGGCGTGCTCGTGCGGAAGTGGCGCAACGGGGCGAATGCCGCTGCGTAGTCCGATGTGCGCGACCACTCACCGAGAAACCGCACGGTCGCCGGGAGCACCCCGAGCGTCGGGAGAATCTCCAAATGCGCGTGTTCCGCGACGAAGCCCGCGTTGGCGACCGTCACGAACACACCCTTGCCGCCTCCGGGCCCCGGGAACGGCGAGGTCGGCGCCCGCGAACGGTCGGGGTCACCGATGTACGGCTCGCGGCTC
>CAYYSD010000206.1:0-4819 GCA_964474285.1 uncultured Anaerolineaceae bacterium
CGGCCAGGAAGACGCCGATGGCTTCACCGTCGAGGCCTTCACGAACGGCATCTCGGACGATCGGTACGATGTCGGCAGGAGTCAGCGACTGAATGGCGGCGAATCGCTCAGACATCGTGGTGGTCACCATGCAGGAGATTGAGGCTCGATGGGGCGAAAACGGTGTCTCCGCGAAGCGATCATCGGGCGCCTTTCGTGAGATCATCGTACATCAAGTGCCGGCTGGCGATCCCCGCTACCGAGGCGGTGTTTCGCGAGTGGTGAAGCTGGTGACCTCCAACGGGCACCACATCGGTACAGTGCACGAGGTGGTCATGCCCGACGGCTCAGTCCCACACCAATACCCGAAGGACTACACGTTGCGAGACTGTTCAAGAATCAAGGTGCCTTCGGAATGATGGGACGGGGAGAACCCAAAGGGGACCAAGGGCCGGAAAAAAGGTGGGAGCGCGGCGAGGTGGTCGTGCTGCGCTACGTGACGCGGGACGGTGCGCCGGGCATGGCGTGGCCCGCGACGGTGGCCGTCGACGAACCTGAGTTGCTGGCGCTCTGGATCCCCAGGGGGGCGACCTACAAGAACTGGGGTCGGGACGCGGAGGGGCGGCGTGCCCTAGTCGACAGCCACTGGCGGCGGGACACGCTGCGGCTCATGTTCCCGGGGGCGCAGCACAGCATCTGGGCGACGTGGCAGGCGGACGCTTCGGGGGAGAGGGCGTTCTACCAGTACTACGTGAACCTGGAGGAGCCGTACCGCCGGACGCCCATCGGGGTCGACACGAACGACCACACGCTCGACATCGTGGTGCAGCCGGACCTCTCGTGGGAGTGGAAGGACGAAGGCGAGTACCAGGAGCGAGTGGCCACGGGCATCTTCGGCGCGGACTTCGCGGCGAAGGGCCGGGCGGTGATGGAGGGCGTGGTGGCGGACATCGAAGCGCGGCGGCCGCCGTTCCATGGGGAGTGGCCGCATTGGGCGCCGGACCCGGAGTGGGGCGTGCCGGTGCTACGCCCCGAGTGGGAGACGCTCCCGGCGACGCTCTGGGAAGGGCGGTTCTGGGCGTATGCGCACCTGGCGCGGGGCTAGCGAGGCAGGGCGGCGAGGGGCCTGGGCCCGAGGGCACGGCCGCGGGCGGCCTCGGCGATGACCGTGACCGTCTCGACGAGCTGGTCCAGTTCCGTGATCGTCTGCTCGGTGGGCTTGCCATCGGCGAAGCTGGCGCCCGTCAGGTAGATACTCACGGGGGCAGTGAAGGCGCCGAACCACGCGAGGACATCACGCAGGTGGCCCTCGGCGCCGAGGAAATGGTGGTCGCTCGCGCCCATGGTGACGATGCCGGCGGCCTTCCCCTGGAGGGACTCGATGGGCAGAAGGTCCAGGAAGTTCTTGAGGGCGCCGGTCATCGATGCGCGGTACACAGGGCTCGCGATGATGACGGCCTCGGCCGCTTTCACCTGGGCTTCGAGCGCCGCAACATCGTCGTCGCGGCCCGCGTTCGGGGAGCCATCGGCGAACGGAATGCGGTACCTGCCGAGGTTGATCGAATCGACAGTCAGCCCGGCGGCGCGGGCGCGGCCGATGGCGGTATTGATGGCGAGGTCGAGACGGCCGGGCGGTGTGACAGCGCCGACGATAGCGAGAACCTGGGTCATGGTTGCAGCTCCTTGCTGGGGTCAGATAGCGTAGGTGCGCCCCGATTCCTCACGGCGTTCGCGGCGGTCGCGGAGCTCAGCGAAGGAGGTGTTGTCGACGATATCAGCGATGGCGTCGCGCACTTCGACCCAGAGGTCGCGGAGGACGCACATCTCCTCGGATTCGCAGCGGCTGGTCGGGCAGGGGACGTGGGCAGTGCGGCTGGCGCAGGCGATAGGGGCGAGCGGACCATCTTCGAGACGAATGACTTCGCCGACGGAAATTTGCGAAGCGGGGCGGCCGAGCGAGAAGCCGCCGTTGGGGCCGCGCTGGCTGCGGACGATACCCTTCGTGCGGAGGCTGCGAAGCAGGTCGAGCAGGTACTTCGGAGGGACGCCTGCGCGTTCGCCCAATGCCCCGGCGGAGAGGACCGCCCCGGGCCCGGCCTCCGCCAGTTCGAGGACAACGCGGACGGCATAGTCGCTGCGCGTGGAAAGCTTCACCGGGCCATTCTAGCGCCGCCGGAGTTGTGGGCGTTCACGGCGGCGCATCGTTATCATGCGGACCACGAAACAAAGGAGGTCGAGCGATGAAGCTTGACGATGTGAAACTGGTCGGTGTGGTCGGTGGGGGCGTGATGGGTGGCGGCATCGCGCAGGTGTGCGCGATCGCGGGCTACGACGTGATCGTCCGGGACATCAGCGCGGACGCCATCGCGGCGACGGAGCACGCGGCGATCGATGGCAAGTGGGGCATCAAGCGGGCGGTGGAACGCGGCAAGCTGGGTTTCGACGACGCTTTCGCGGCAATCCAGCGGATCAAGACGACGACGCAGGTGAAGGACCTGGCGGACTGCGACTTCATCATCGAAGCGGTGCCGGAGAAGCTGGACCTCAAGCAGGCGGTGTTCAAGGAGCTCGACGAGGTCGTGAAGAAGGACGCCATCTTCGCGTCGAACACGTCCGGCTTCGTGATCGAGGAGATCGCGCGGGACGTTTCGGATTCGCGGAAGAAGCAGTTCGTGGGGATGCATTTTTCGAACCCCGTGCCGACGATGCGGATGTGCGAGGTGATCTACACGCCGCAGTCTTCCGAGGAGTCCGTCGAGACGACGCGGCAGCTCGGCGAGTCGATCGGCAAGGTCGTTTCGATGGTGAAGGACATGCCGGGGACGTACGGCTTCTTGCTGAATCGGATCTTCGGCGCGGCACGGCGCGAGGCCCAGAAGATCGTGGACGACGGGATTGCCACGCGGGAGGACATCGACAAGGCGATGATCACGGGCCGCAACTGGCCGTCGGCGTTCTTCGGTTCGCGGGGCGGCATCGGCAAGGAGTGGTAGGGCCGGGCAGATCCAGCGAATCTCGGTCGGAGGTTCATCAAGCCGAAGTGGCCGACGATTTCCGTCCAGGGTTGGATCCGGTGGAGATCGAGACCGTCCGCCTGGTGCTCGCAAAGCGGCAACCCGGGCTGACGGTCTCGTTCGATAGCCTGCTGGCGGGCCGGAGAGTTCTCGAAGAACGCGAGGCCATCCAGCGAGCGCTGATGGAAGAATTCAGCGCCGAGGGCATGGAGCCGGATGGCCACGAGCCGAACGACTACGGGCGTTTGTTGGATTCCATCATCGGGGAGTTGATGTACTTCTGATGCGGGAGTGCGAACATCGAGACTCCGGCTGAGAAAAGTGAATCCCATGAATGACCGCCGCGAGGGACGTTATCGTGCCGAGCCCGAACAGGACGCTGATGCTCGTCGCATCGCCGAACGCTGTTCGTCGCCCGGCCAGCTCCAGGCACCTTGGCCGCGGTCTTCACAGAGGCCTTACCGAGCCGTGCCGTTGGCTATCACTTCTGGCAACACGACCTCGATCGCGAGCAGTGGCGCAACTTCGTGAAGGCGCTGCGAATGGCGGGGGTCGGTGACAGCGAGGCGTTCGGGACGATCTTCGGTGAGGGATTCTGGCGATTCCCTTTGTTAGACGACGTCTGGCCGTACGCATCCCTTGCAGCACGTGGGTTGGGACCATCAGGACCCGAGTCACTCATCCCGCTGAGCAGGTCGAGTCCGGGCTCAAGTAGAATCACCGCCAACTCTGCAGGGGCCTGTTCGACATGACCATCACCCTCAGCCTTCGAACGCTCTTATTTGCTGTTCTCGTGCTCATCGCGGTGCAGGCGGCCACGATCCCACTGGCATTGACGTTTGCGCAGGAGGGACAGTCGCCGGCAGCGGCGAAATCACGCGCGCCGATTGGCGCCGCGTTCACGTACCAGGGGCGCCTGGACACCGGCACCGGACCTGCCAACGGAGCCTTCGACTTTGAGTTCAGGTTGTACGATGCCGGTACAGGCGGCGCGCAGATTGGGCCTACCGTTCCTGTCGACGATTTGCAAGTGACAAACGGGCTCTTCTCAGTGGCCCTCGACTTTGGCGCGAGCGCCTTCGAAGGCAGTCAGCGCTACCTCGAAGTGCAGGTGAAGCCGGGAACGGGCGGAGCCTTCGAGCTTCTCGGTGGACGCCAGCAGATGACGGCGACGCCGTATGCCCTTTACGCGAAGGGCATCCCCCTCGCCGGGGATGGTGTCGCAGACACCGCTGCCCGGAGCGACCACGACCACTTCGGACAGCAATGGGATGGCAGCGACAATGGCTGGGGCCTCTTCGTCAACAATGATGGTGGCGGTGAAGGCGTCGCCGGCTGGAGCAAGACGGGGAACGGGGTCGAGGGCAGTTCCCAGGGCAAGGGTGGGAATGGGGCCGGGGTCCAGGGCGGCAACTTCAATCTGTCGGGAACCAATCTCTGTCCTGGAGCAACCGCCAACCCTCACGACTTCTGTATCGGCGTGCACGGGCAGTCTGTCTGGCCCGAAGCGATTTTCCCCGGCGGCCCGGTGCGCATCAGTAAACTGCTTGCGGAGCGCGGCATCTGTTCGCGGCGCGAGGCGGACGACTTCATCGAGCGCGGGCTGGTGCTCATCGACGGCGAACGTGTAGCGAGGCTGGGAGAGCGAGTGTTGCCCGAGCAGCGGCTGACGCTGGATCCGCGCGCGCGCGGCGAATTGGGCGGCCGGATAACGGTCTTGCTGCACAAGCCATTGGGCTATGTCTCCGGCCAGGCGGAGGACGGGTACACACCCGCGATCATGCTGATCTCGCGCGAAAACCATTTCAGCGGCGACTGCAGCGACA
>CAYYSD010000207.1:0-4797 GCA_964474285.1 uncultured Anaerolineaceae bacterium
CAAGATCATAAGGATGTATGGCGCGCGAAACCACTTTCGCCGCAATAAGCGCAGGCCCGTCACGGTCCTGTTTGGCCGGACCGTTGAACTGGATGCGACGCGCGTCAAGAGCGTGAAGCGCATGCTGGCCGGGCAGGACTAAGCGCGGACGAACCAAGGGAGTAGCAGGCCATGAGCCGAGTTAAGCGCGGCGTCACGTCGCATCGACGCCACAAGAAGATCTTGGGCCTGACGGCGGGACACGCCGGACAGCGTCACCGCCTGATCAAGCGCGCGAACGAAAGCATGATGCACGCGCTGCGGTACAACTACGTTGATCGCCGCGACCGCAAAGGCGACTTCCGCGAACTCTGGATCATGCGCATCAACGCAGCCGCGCGCCTTCACGGCCTCAGCTACAGCCGCCTCATCCACGGGCTCAAAGTCGCCGGTATCGAACTCGATCGGAAGATGCTCGCGGACCTCGCGGTCACGCAGCCGGATGCGTTCGGAGAGATTGCGGGCAAGGCCAAAGCCGCTCTCGCCTGACACCAACCATTCGCAGTTCAAAGGCGCGCCGTTAGCGGCGCGCCTTTTGTGTCTACCCGAGGCTACTTGCCCGACCAGGTGAGGCGCGGCAGCCGCGCCAGGCCGAGCGCGTAGACGGCCACTGCGGTCCCCGCCATCACCGGCAGGTCGATCGCCAGGCCGACATAGCTGTCGTCACCCCCGGCGTAGGCCGCGAGTTGGAGCGCATCCACGGCGTAGGTCAGCGGGTTGGCGAACGACATCACGCGAAGCCATCCCGGCAGTCCGTCGATGGGGAAGAACGCGCCCGAAAAGAAGAGGAGTGGAAAGAGCGCCAGGTTCATCACCAGGTGAAAGCCCTGCATCGTCTGGATGCGCGAGGCCAGCGCCTGCGCCACACCCGCGAGCAGCAGGTTCGTCAGCACAACCACAAAAAGTGCGAGGGCCACCCCGGGCACGACGCCATACTGCCATTCGAACTCCACGAACGGCGCGGCCGCCGCGAGCACCAGCAACGCCTGCAACGACCCGATGGCCAGGCCAGCCAACGACTTCCCAAACAGGATGGTGCGGCCGCCGTGCGGCGACGAAAGCATCATCCGCAGCAGTCCGCTGTCCCGGTCGCGGTAGTACGACGCGCTCGAGAACGTTGCTGAAAACACCGACGTCATGGCGACGGCCCCGGCGACCAGGTAGGCGGTGAAGTTGCCGTCGCTCAGATTCGCCGGCTGCAACCCGTGGGTGACGCCGTTCCCCAGGAACACCAGGAAGAGCAACGGCGTGAAGACCGAAGAGTAGAGCTGCGAGCGAGCGCGCAAGACCGCGCGCAGGTCGCGCTCGAACAGGGCCGCCGCTGCCGCAAGGCTGTTCATCGCGCGACCGCCTCCTCCGGGGGACCCGGGGAACTTCCGGCGTGCCGGAAGTAAGCATCCTCCAGCGTCGCCGGGGCGATCCGCACGGCACGTATGGCGCCGCCGAACTCCGCGAACAGCCGTGGGACGAGGCTGGCCGCATCGTCGACACTCAGAACGAACTCCGAGCCGTCTCGCGCTACATCGCCCACCCCGGGCCATGCCGCCAATTTCGCGCCTGTCTCCGCAGCAGCGTCGTCCCACGTGAGGCGCAGCGACTCCCGGCGCAGGCCCGCCTTTAGTTCCGCCGGTGTCCCCAAGGCCGCAACCTTCCCCGCCCGGATGAAGGCAACCCGGTCGCAGACGGCGTCGGCCTCCGCGAGGTCGTTGGTGGCAAGGAGGATGGTGCGTTGACCGCGGCCTTCGAGCAGCGCGGTCCAGAGCGCCCGCCGCTCACCGGGGTCCACTCCCGTCGTGGGCTCATCCAGCAACAGCAGATCGGGTTGGTGCAGCAGCGCCCGAGCGACTTCCAGGCGGCGGCGCATCCCGCCCGAGAGCGAACCGGTTGCGTCGTTGTTCCGCTCGGCAAGGCCAAACCGCGCGAGCAGTTCCGACGAACGCGCCCGCACGGTGGCGCGGTCAACTCCGAACAGCCGCCCGGCGAGCGACAGCGTCTCCCGTACGGTCATCAGCGGATCCTGTGCGTTCTCCTGGAAGACGGTCCCGATGCGTGCGCGCATCGTGGGCCGCGGCGTCTCGCCAAAGACCCGGAGTTCGCCTTCCTGGGCTGGCTCCGCCGCTGCCAGCACGGAAATGAAGGTGCTCTTGCCGCTGCCGTTCGGCCCGAGGAGCCCGAACACCGCGCCACCAGGAATCGCCAGCGAGAAGTCGTCGAGGGCGAGTCGATCGGCATAGGCTCTCCGGAGACCCTTCGCCACTACAACTTCCACCACGCTGTCCACAGCGTTGAGTCTCACACGTGGGGGCACAGCAGGCGAGCGGAGATCAGGAAGTCGCCGTCAGCGAAACGACCATCTGCTGCATCATGATGAGCATGAAGATGGCGGCCAGCGGGCTGAAGTCGATCATGCCTCCGCTCGGAATTACCCGGCGGATGGGCTCGATGATCGGTTCGGTCACTCGGAACAGGATCTGATAGAGCGGGCTCGACTGATCGATCGGGAAGAAGCTCAGCAGCGACCGGCAGATGATCGCCCACGTGAGCATCTGGATGAATGCGATCGTGAACTGGGCCGTGTAGGGGTTAATCGTGCACTCCCGGGCGCGCCGTGGCGATCTTCAGTCAAGCATACCAGAACCCGCCCGGCTCACGGCAGCCGGGTTTACGTGAACCTCACGATTGGATCGTCTGCCCCACCACGTAGGCCATCACGTACAGCAAGATGATGACCACAGTCGCGCTGAAATCGAACATCCCGATGCGCGGGACCACGCGGCGAGCCGGCTCCAGGAGTGGTTCAGTCACGAGGTCCAGCATCCGCACGAGCTGGTTATCGCGCCGCACCGGGAAGTAGCTCAAAAGCACACGGATGAGGATGGCCGCAATGAGCACATAGATGAATGCGACGAAGATCGTGCCGATTGTCTCGTTCAACTGGTCTCGCCCAGTTCGCGGGCCCGCGCAAACGAGGCCCGTACACATTCGATCACCGCGGCCCGCACCGCGCCCTTTTCCAGCTCCAACAGTCCCGCCGCTGTGGTCCCGGCAGGTGAGGTAACCATAGCCCGCAACTCCGAGGCGCTGCGTCCGCTCTCCTGCGCGTAGACGGCGGCGCCATAGAACGTCTGGAGCACCATTTCCTCCGCCTGGAGGCGCGACAGGCCGATCGATACGGCGCCCTCGATCATCGCTTCAATGAACAGGAACACGTAACCCGGTCCGCTCCCGCTGACCGCCGTGGCCATGTCCACCTTCAACTCGTCATCGACGTACATCTCGCGCCCGAGGCTGCCGAGCAAGCCGCGCGTGAGCTCGCGCTGAGCCGCGCTGACGGATTCGGTGGCGGTCCAGACGCTCATCCCTGCCTTGGCCGCTGCGGGCGTGTTCGGCATCACCCGGATGATCCGTTCGTGGTGGAATTCGCTGCGGAGCGTGGCGATGCGCACGCCCGCCATGATCGAAAGCAGCGCCGTCTCTTCCGGGAGCATCCCGTGGATGGAGTGCATCTCCTGCGGCTTCACCGAGAGCACCACGAGGTCCGCTCCGTCCATCGCCTCGGTGGCGTCGACCGTGGATGCCACCCCATAGACGCCGCTCAGCTGTTCCCGCCGCTGCGGGATCTTCTCGCACACGGTCACGTTTGTCGACAGGAATACTTCACGATCCAACGCCGAAGCAAGAATCGCTTCCCCCATCACGCCGCCGCCGATGATTGCCACTTTCATTGCAGACGCTCCCCGAAAATTGCCCGCCCGACGCGCACGTGTGTTGCCCCCTGTTCGATGGCCACCTCGAAGTCTCCCGTCATGCCCATTGACAGGCATGGAAGGTCCAGGTCGCGCGCGAGACGCGCGAGCTCGGTGAACACAGGGCGGGCCTGCTCAGCATCGGGAACCATCGGCGCCACGGTCATCAGTCCTTCCAGGCGTATCGCCGGAAGCGAACGCGCGATCTCCACCAGTCCCAGAAGCGCCGCGGGCGCGACGCCAAACTTCGATTCCTCGGCAGCCACGTTGACTTCGATGAACACACGCTGCGGTTCGCCCGGTGCTGCGTTCCCGACGGCGCGCAACGTCCGCTCCGAATCGATGCCGTGGAGTATAGCAAAACGCCCCGCGACGGCTCTCACCTTGTTGCTCTGCAGGTGGCCGATGAGGTGCCATGCGGCGCCAGGCAGTTCCCCGGCCTCGTCCTGCTTTGGCAGCGCTTCCTGCACGCGGTTTTCCCCGAAGTCGCGGAGTCCGGCGGCAAACGCCTCCCGCACGGTGGCCGCCGGGTGCGTCTTCGAAACGCCGATGAGCGTGACGTCGCGCTCCCTCCTCCCGGCACGCTGGCAGGCGAGCGCTATCCGCTCGCGCACGCGTTCAATGTTTGCCGCCAGCGCAGGCGCCGCTGCCGCCGTCACTTCAGTTCCGGAGGGTGCTTTGCTTCCCAGATGCCGCGACCCACGAGGGCGATTACCAGGAGCGAAAGCCACGTCACGCCCAGCGCCCAGTGCATCGAGAACGTCCAGAACAGCGCGATGATGTAGAAAACCATGCCGAAGATGAAGCCGAGGGGCAGCGCAAGCGCGGCAAACACCGCGAACGTAATAGCGATTACGTCCCTGATTCCACTTGGCTTCTCGTCGTCTGGCTGAGGTTGGCCGGAGTTGTAGTAGAAACCCACAACAGCGATTCTACTACGCCGTGGCTGCTGGTTCGCTTGCCGCCGGTATAGCGGTTAGCTGGCTTCCGGGAACGTGACGCACGTGGTGGT
>CAYYSD010000208.1:0-4787 GCA_964474285.1 uncultured Anaerolineaceae bacterium
CGCCCGATTGGCTCGTTCCAGGCCATCCAGCACAAGGCCGCCGACATGGTGACAGATGTCGATGGCATGCGCTTCATCATGTACAAGGCCGCCTGGGCGACCAGTGAGGGCGAAGAGTCTTCCACGATGGACGTCGCGATGGCCAAGGCGTGGTGCAGCGATGCAAGCCGCCGCGTTGTCGCGCACGGCCAGCAGATCCACGGTGGTATCGGCTTCACCAAGGACTACATCATCCAGCTCTTCTTCCGCCGCCAGAAGCGTGCGGAGCTGTTCTGGGGCGACGGCGATTTCCATCGCGAGCGCGTCGCGCAGATGCTGGAAATCTAAGCGCCGTCCAACCGGTGTCTTTCAAGCAGGGTGGCCCGCAAGGGTCACCCTGCTTCGTTCGTCCTCGATTGCGGGTGACGGGCGGTGACGGTTGGGGAACAACAGGGCCGCCGTCGTGGTGAAGACTGAATCCCTTCGTCATATCGTCGATTGTTCCTGCAGGGAGCGGCTGGTTACGGGCCCCCCTGGGGAGTGCCGTCTTGAAGCGGATTCTGTTCTTTGTTGCCATGGTCGCGCTGGCCGGGGTCGTCCCGGGCACGAATTCTGCGTACGCCGAGGACGATGCGTTCGAATCCCGTCCCGGCGTGCTCACCAACATCTACGCCGCGGAGGGCGATGCTTTCAGCCTGGTGCCCGCACCGGCTGTGCCGGAAGGACGCCATCAGGTGCTCGGTGGCGATTCGCCCACCATCCGCGTGTACTACACGGGATTCACGCCGGAGGCGCAGGCCGCGTTCCAATATGCCGTCGACATCTGGAAGTCGACCATCGTGACGACGGTGGACCTGGAGATCGACGCACACTTCGAACTTCTCGGCCCGCGTATCCTGGGGAGTGCCGGACCGTATGACTTCGTGCGCAACTTCCCGAACGCGCCAGGCGGCACCTGGTACCCCATTGGCCTCGCGAACAAGATCGCCGGCAAGGACCTGATGGAAGCGTATCCGGACATCGTGGCGCTGTTCAGCAGCGATGCGAAGCTCTGGTACTTCGGTCTCGATGGGCGTCCGCCCGCCGGAAAGTACGACTTCGTGACGGTGGTGCTCCACGAGCTGGGGCACGGGCTGGGGATGACAGGAACGATGTCCGGCCTCGGCATCGGTTCCTGGGGGCTGGGGTACACGGACAATTCGCCCGCGATCTACGACACCCTGGCCGTGAACGGTTCGGGGACTACACTCGTGAGCGGATTCAAGAACCGCACGGTGGACCTGCAGAAGCAGCTCGTCGGCGGGCAGGTGTTTTGGAAGGGCGACCTGGGCACGACCGGGGCGAAGGGCCAGAAGCCGAAGCTCTACGCGCCCAAGCTCTGGGAGAAGGGCAGCAGCTTCTTCCACCTCGACGAGGCAACATATGGCGCAGGCGACCCGAATTCGCTCATGACGCCGCAAGTGGGGGCGACGGAGGCTATCCACAATCCAGGTCCCATCGTCCTCGGGATGTTCGCGGACATGGGCTGGACCACGTCTTCGACGGTGCCCTCCAGGCTCGGGTTCGTCAGCGAACTCGGAGTGAGCACGCCCGGCGCCCCGCTCGCTGTGCAGCCTGCCGTCGCGGTCCTCAACGACCGGGGGGTGGTGCTTGCCACGGAGAACCAGGTGCTCGTGACGTTGTCGTTGGCCAATGCCCCGAGCGGCGCCGAACTCACCTGCGAAGGCGGGCTTTCGCTACGGGTGAGTTCTGGTGTCGCGCGCTTCAAGAACTGCCGGGTGAACATGGTGGGCACGAAGTACGAAATCGTCGCGACGGCCACGGATTTGCTGCCCGTTTCGTCGGCGCCGTTTGCCGTCATCGTGCGGGGGAACAATCGACTCGCACTGCCCGGCGTGGTTCGCGACTAAGCTCGCCCCGCACCGCCCGGGAATGATAAGAGGCCTCACCGCCAGCGGTGGGGCCTCTTGTTTTGCTCGTCAACGGACATGGGATGTGCTTCAGGGGTTGGGCCGGTGACGGCGCTCCTGACCGCGCTCCGGACGTTGGTCAGGCAGCTTCGCGCAAGGATGCGACGAGGCGAGCGCGGCCCGCGCGCTTCGCCTGGTAGAGCAGACGGTCTGCCGATTCGTAGGTGCTGGCCAGCGACTCTTCGCGGGAAAGCCGTCCGCTCAGCCACGGGGAGAGTCCGGCGCTGAGGCTGACCTTGATCGACGGGCCGCCCGGCAGTTCGATTTCGGTCGAAGCGGCGTTCGTGATGGCCAGTTCGCAGACGGCGACGGCCTGTGCGAACGGTTCGTGGTAGAGCAGCGCTCCGAATTCTTCGCCGCCAACGCGGCCCAGGCTGGCCTGGGGGCCGAGCGCTTCCGCGAGCCGTGCGGCAACGGTGGCGAGCACCTCATCGCCCGCAGGGTGGCCGTAGCGGTCGTTTACGCTCTTGAAGTGGTCGATATCGAAAAGTGCTACGCCCTGGGGCTTGGTGGTGGTGGCCAACTGGAACCAGGCCCGCCGGTTGAGGACGCCGGTCAGAACGTCGTGGGTGGCCAGGAATTCGGCTTCACGGCGCATGCGTTCGAGTTCGGCCGCCTGCGCGGCGAGCAGCATGGTGTTCTGCATCAGCGTCTCGTTGACTTCGCGCAGCTGGTGTTCCCAGGTGAGAATCCGGGATGCGGTGTTCATTCGTGCAGCGAGGTCCGCCTGGTTGAGCGGCTTTGGGAGAAAGTCATCCACGCCGGATTCGAGCGCGTGGAGGCGGTCTTCGCGCTGGGCCTTGGCCGTCAGCAGTACGAAGTACACATAGTAATCGACGCCGCTGGAGCGGATGTTCCGGCAGAGTTCCAGGCCGTCGATGCCGGGCATCATCCAATCGGAGATGACCAGGTGAAACTCGCCGGCCTGAAAGGCTTCCCACGCGCCCTGGCCGTCAACGGCGACGGTCGGCTTATGTCCCATCCGCTCGATCGTCTTCCGGAGGATGAGCGCGGAGACGCGGTCGTCCTCGGCGATGAGCACGTTCATGCTGCCTGCTCCTCGAGGGAATCGTGGAGCCACGCCATGAGCCGTTCGTATTGTGAGGCGGCTGCGGCAAAGGAGGCATCATCGATGCGATTGGATTTCGCCTGCAGTTCGATTTTCTGGAGCGGCCGGGCGAGGTCTTCGGCGCCGAGCGCGAGGCAGCTGCCCTTGAAGGCGTGGGCCGCGAGCTGTACGGCTCGCGCATCGTTTCGCCGGATGGCATCCGAGAGGGCGTCCCATTGGTCGTGGGCGCCGGAGAGGAACTCGGCCTGGAGTTCGGCTGCGAGTTCTTCGTCACCGCCTGCGGACTCCTGGAGTTGCGCGAGGTTGAGCGGGCACGACCCCAGGGGCGTTGTGGTTGGCAGGGCGCGTGGAGCGGGGGATGCCGATGGCCTGGCCCAGCGCTGGAGCGCATCCAGCAGGTCCTGCGGGCGCACAGGCTTGCGCACGTAGTCGTCCATGCCGGCGTCGAGGCATTTCTCGCGGTCGCCGTTGAGTGCATTGGCGGTCATCGCGATGATCGGTGTATGCCGCCCGAGTTCCGCCTCCAACGCACGGATTGCGGCGGTGGCTTCATAGCCGTCGAGCACAGGCATGTTGCAGTCCATGAGGACGAGGTCGTAGGTCTGCGCGCGGAGCGCCTCGACAGCGGCCAGGCCATCTTCGACGGAATCGATGACACAGTCCCAGCGTTCGATCATGCGTGTAGCCACTTTGCGGTTGATGGCGTTGTCTTCGGCGAGCAGGATTCGCAGACCGAGGGAGATCTGCCCCTGGGGGTCGGCCTGGGGGCGGACGGCGCGGACGGGGTTCGGAGTGTCGCTGAGTGCTTCCACAAGGGTGTTGTAGAGCTGCGACATGCGCACCGGCTTGGCGAGAGAGGCCGTGAACCCTTTGGCACGGGCGTCGTCGATCTTCATGGTGCCAACCGACGAGAGCAGTATGACCGGAATCGCCGTTGTGGCCGGGTTCGATTTGATGCGGGCAGTCACCTCCTCGCCATCCATATCAGGCATCTGGAGGTCCACCACCACGAGCGAAAAGTCGTGGCGCGAAGCGAGAAGGCGGAGTGCCTCGGGGCCACTCGCCGCTTCCGTGACGTCGCAGTGCCACGAGCCAAGCTGTTCGCGGAGGATGCGCCGGTTGGTGCGGTTGTCGTCGATGACCAGGATGCTGGCGCCACGGATGTCGTCGGAGATGACCCGGCGCTGCGTGACCGACGCCTGCTTTTCGAGCGTGAGATCGACCGAGAAAGTGCTGCCGGCACCGAGTTCGCTCTGGAGGCTGATCTCGCCGCCCATGATTTCCACGATCTGGCGAGAGATGGTGAGGCCGAGCCCTGTGCCGCCATAGCGGCGGGTGGAGCTGCCATCAGCCTGGGTGAAGCTTTCGAAGACGGCGGCCACGCGATCGGGAGCGATGCCGATGCCGGTGTCGCTCACGCTGAGGCGGATGTTGGCGTGCGTTTCGGATTCACCGGTGAGGGTGGCGGAAAGCGAGACATCTCCGGAAGACGTGAACTTGATGGCATTGCCAACCAGGTTGACGAGCACCTGGCGGAGGCGTCCCGGATCCCCCTTGAGGGCTCCGGGAAACTCTGCCGGCTGCATCGCGAGGGTGAATTCGAGGCCTTTGCGCTGTGCGGCATCGGCGAGGAGGTCGGCGACTTCCTCCATCACTTCGTTCAGCTGGAAATCGATCACCTCGACGCTGAACTTGCCATCCTCGAGATTGGAGAAGTCGAGCATGTCGTTGATGACGGCGAGGAGGTCCTCGGCACTATCGCGGAGGGT
>CAYYSD010000209.1:463-4762 GCA_964474285.1 uncultured Anaerolineaceae bacterium
TAAGTGCAGTAATGTATTCAGCTGAGGCGTACTAATGGTCGAGGGCTTGACCTACACTAAGGTTTGTCGCACATGTGAAATCTGCCAGGTGCAGTTTCTTTCGCTCTTCAGTTGTTAAGGCACTTCGCCCACCCATCGCGGGGTGGAGCAGTGGCAGCTCGTCGGGCTCATAACCCGAAGGTCAGGGGTTCGAATCCCTTCCCCGCTACCAAGCACGTTTCGTCTGATTCAGACACTTGAAAGGCCCTTCAGATGGAGGGCCTTTCGCGTTCCCAACGCTTCAACCCCGCCGCCTCGGAACTAACTTGCCCCACTTACGAGCAGGGCATCGTTCGCCGTTTTGGCGATCTCCGCGGACCAGCACCCTTGCCACCGCGCCGCCGTTCGTGTCTTGTTAGAATGTGGAAGCACGTTCCCGCATTCTCCAGCTCGCCACCGCCGAAGGCTTCGACCCCGTCCGCATCGCCCCCGCGACGGTGCTCGAAGGCGCCCGGGCCGCAGCCCTCGCCGCGCGCGATGGCGGCCGCCTCGAGGGCATGGACTGGATGTCCGCCGAATGGCTCACCCGTGCCACCGACCCCCGCCGTTTCCTCCCCGGCGCCGCCAGCGTGATCCTGTGTGCGCTTCCCTGTCATTCCCCGGAGCCCGCGATGCCAGGCGACTCGATCGCCCGCGGGCGATTCGCCCGCTACGCCCGCGGTCGTGATTACCACCGCACCTTCGAGAAGAAGCTGCGCCGCCTCGCCGCCGCCATCCGTTCGGAATTCGAAGCGCAAGCCCGGCCCACCGTCGACTACGGACCGCTGCTGGAGCGCCCCCTCGCGGCCGTTGCCGGCCTTGGATGGCAGGGAAAGTCCACGATGTTGCTCGTCCCCGGCGCCGGGCCATGGGTGATGCTCGGCGCGGTCGCCACAACCCTCGCCCTCGAACCCGACCCCCCGTTGCGAAAGTCCTGCGGCTCGTGCACGCGTTGCGTCGTCGCCTGCCCCACTGGCGCGCTCGGCGCAGACGGCGGCCTGCTCGATGCCCGCCTCTGCATCAGCTACCACACCATCGAGAACCGCGGCGTCATCCCCCGGGACCTGCGCTCCCGCTTCGGCGACTGGGTGTTCGGCTGCGACGAGTGTCTCGACTCCTGCCCGGTCGGCGCCTCCAGCTTCGAAACCCACCCCGATTTCACCCCACCAGATATCGAAGCTTCCCACCCTGCGCTTAGGGGACTGCTGGAGCTGGACGAGGAGAGCTTTCGCGCCCGCTTCAGAGGCAGGGCGATCATGAGGGCCAGGCGCGATGGCCTCGTCCGGAACGTGTGCATCGCCGTTGGGAACGTAGGCACCGCCGGCGATGTACCCGCCCTCGCCGCTGCGCTCAAGGACTCGTCGCCGCTGGTTCGCGGTCACGCAGCCTGGGCGCTGGGGCGCCTCTTCCTGCGAACCTGCGCTGAGCCCGCCCGCGCGGCCCTCATCGTTCATCAGCAGTCCGAGAACGACCCCTACGTGCTCGGCGAAATCGCCGCGGCCCTCGAAGAGTGCTCTACATAAACGCCGAACGCAGCGCCGCGCAGCACTCCGTGATCGCGCGCTTACCCGCGTCGATGACGTCCTGGAAATGCATGAAGAAGTGCGGCATGTCTTCGTAAACGCTCAGTGCCACCGGCACGCCCTGCCACCGCATCTTCTCGGCCAGCGCCACCGAGTCGTCGAACAGCGGGTCGAGCGTCGCCGCGATGATGTGTGCCGCCGGCATGCCCGCCAGGTCTCCGTGCAGCGGCGCGACATACGGGTCGCGGTCGCTGGCGCCGCCAGCGAGGTAGTTGCGCCAGAACCACTGCATTGCGTCTCGTGTGAGGATCTTCCCCTCGCGGTTTCGGATCATAGAGGCGGTGTCCGGATTGTCCTGGAAGACGCCGTAGAGCAGCAGCATCAGCCGTGCCTTCGGCCCGCGTTCATCGCGGAGCCGCAGAGCCGCCGCCGCGGCAAGGTTCGCACCGGCCGAGTCTCCACCCAGCGCGAAGCGCGACGGGTCGGCGTTCAACTCGCCGGCATTCGCCAGCGCCCAGCCGATGGCGGCCATGCAGTCATCGAGCGGTGCGGGGGCAGGGTGTTCCGGGGCCAGACGGTAATCGACGCTCACCACCACGCATCCGCCGCCTGCCGCGAACTCCCCGGTCAGCCGGCGGTGGGTTCGCGGGTTCATGATTGTCCAGCCGCCGCCATGGAAGTAGACCATCACCGGGAACGGTCCCGAACCCTGCGGCGTCAGGATCATCACCGGGACTTCGCCCGCGGGACCGGAAAACGTCCGTTCCACCACGCTCCCGAGCTCCGGCCCGCCTGCGTTGAAACCGGCATATCCCAGCTCGACCCCTTTGCGCGCCTGGACGAGGTCCTGTTCCCACAGGGGCGGCGCATTGCGGGCGGCCGCCGCCTCGGCCATCGATTTCAACAGCGCATCCACCTGCGGGTCCATGTCAGGCTCCCTTCCCGTTCGTGAACTGGACCGTGGCAAAACCGCGGACCGATGGCTCTCCACGCTCGTTCACGATGACCATCTCGAGATCCGCGCGGTCCGCATCGTCCTCTTCGTATCGCCGTGCCACCCGTCCCGTAATCACGATCGGTTTCCCGGTCTGATCGGGCCGCCGGTGCGCCGCCCGAACCTGCCGCACGAACCCGGCGCCATCGAGCCAGGTCTCTGCCGCCGCCGCCATCAGTCCCAGCTTGAGCGGTCCCGGGATAATCGTCCCCGGCATGCCCATCTTCCGCGCGACCTCCGGGTCGTAGAAGAACGGCGGAAACACCCAGTTCAGCGCGCAGAACCGGATCACCTGGCCAAGGTCCGGCACCAGCTCGATGCCAGGGAGCTCCTCACCCTCCCGAAAGCCGCTTGTGCTCACTGGTCGTCGTCCCCGCCGCGGGCATTGCGCGCGTCGTATTGCATCATCGTCGTGACGCTTCTCGCCGCAATGACGCCTTCCCCGTCGCTGAAGCGGTACTCCGTCCGGATGTAGATCCCATACCCGAACCGCCCGCCAAACCGCTCGGAAATGTCTGCCAGCACGCCCCTTGCCTCGAACTCCTCCCCCACCACGAGCGGCCGTTCGAACTGCCACTCATTACTGATTACGATCGAGTTGGGCATCAGCGACGGCATCGCGATCCCTTCGCGACCAGTCTCCAGCGCATCTATTGCGAAGGCGGGGGCGAGCGAACCATCCGGCGGCGTTGGCACTTCCTTCCCGGTGTACACCTCGACCGCTCTGCGAACCCCTTCGCCCGTCAGCATGCAGCGCACGGGCGCTGTCGATCGCCCGATCATCGCCCGCACTTCCTCAGTGAGAAGGGACTCCTCGGTCATGGCTCGAACCTTACCGGGTTCCGCCATGCGGCGAAAGCAATGTCCGTTCGACACCGGCAGGCATGGCGCGGACAATCGGGCGATGTCTCAATTGCAGCCCATCTTCATCGTGAATCCCCAATCCGGCGGCGGGCGCACACGGAAGCGATGGCCCCTGCTTGCCGATGCCCTTCGTCGCGCCGGCATCGAACCCCAGGCCGTCTTCACCGAGGCCCGGGGCCACGGGACCGAGCTTGCGCGCGAAGCCATTGCCTATGGCCGCGAGACGCTCGTTGCCGTTGGCGGCGATGGCACGGTCAACGAAGTCGCGACCGCCATTCTTGCCGGTGGCTACGGTGACGACGTCCGCCTGGGTACCATCGGCATGGGCACCGGTAAGGACATCGCCAAGTGCCTCGGGATGGGTCGGGCCATCCTCGCCATCCGTGCCATCGCCGCAGGCCTGGATCGCCCGATCGATGCCGGCCGGGTCGATACCTTCGATGCCAACGGCAACCCTTCCCGCCGTTACTTCCTTCTCGAAGCTTCCGCGGGCTGGGTCCCCGAGATCTCCCAGGCCACCCCGCGCTGGCTCAAGCCCCTGGGCGATACAGCCCCCTACGTCCTCACCGGCTTCGCCAAAATGTTCGGCGCTATGGCCCGCGAGTTCGACCTCACGATCGACGACGAGGGATTCGTCGGCCGCTACAACAGCGTCAGTGTCCACAATATGGAACTCTGGGGCGGCGATCTCGTTGCCGCGCCGGGTGCCTTGCCGGACGACGGCCTCTTCGACGTCATCCGCTGGGGCGACCTCGGCCGCACCGCCATCGTCAAGTCCATCCAGGGCCAGCGCCTCGGCGGCACGCACCTCCAGATGGAAGGGATCGACCATCACCATGCCCGCCACGTCGAGATCGCTGCGGACCGGCCGGGGATTGTCGATATCGATGGTGAACACGG
>CAYYSD010000210.1:0-4760 GCA_964474285.1 uncultured Anaerolineaceae bacterium
ACAGGGCGCTGCCGGCGGTTCGCTCACGGTCGAACAGACCTCCGCCGTCACCGAAGCGGCAACGAAGGCGCGTCCCGGCGTGGTCCGCATCGAAAGCACCCGCCGAAGCACCAACGGCACCACCGAACAGGACATCGGCAGCGGCTTCGTCTTCGATGCGAACGGCCACATCCTCACCAATGCTCACGTCGTCCTCGGGACCGAGACGCTCAAAGTCATCCTCCCTGACGGGTCTGAGCGCTCCGCCATCCTCGTCGGCACCGACCACCCCTTCACCGACGTGGCCGTCCTCCAGGTCGGCCCCATGAACATCACCCCGCTCGCTTTCGGAGACTCCTCCAGGCTCGAACTCGGCGAGACCGTCATCGCCATCGGCAACCCCCTTGCCGAGTTCGATGGCTCGGTCACCGTTGGCGTCGTGAGCGGCCTCAACCGGCACCGAATCTTCGATGGGGTCATCCAGCGCGACGTCATCCAAACGGACGCCGCGGTCAACAGCGGCAACAGCGGCGGAGTGCTGGTGAACCTCCAGGGCCAGGTCGTCGGCATCCCCACGGCAATTCTTCGCCAGTCCCGGACGGGCGCTGTGGTCGAAGGGATCGCGTTCGCCCTGCCGAGTTCTCGTGTTGAGGAGATTGCCCGCCGCATCGCCCGCGACGGCGAGTCCTACCCTCGCCCTTCGATCGGCAACGACGCGCAGGATCTCTCTCCGGAAATGGTCCGCCAGATGCGCCTCACCGTCGCGGAGGGCGCCCTCGTCACCAGCGTCGCGGCGGGCAGCCCGGCCGCCGCCGCGGGGATCCTCCAGGGCGACGTGATCACCGCGATCGGCGACCAGCCCGTCACCCGGGAAAACCTCTTTCTCAACGCCATCAGCCATTACGAGCCGGGCCAAACTGTGCGGGTTGTCCTCAACCGCAATGGCCGGATAATCGAGACGGATGTTCGACTTGCGAAAAGAACCTGAAATGAGTGGCGGCGATAGGGATCCGGAGGAATGACCAGGCGGTCCGCCGGGGGGCGGCTGCCATGGGGCAACTCCAACAGCATGTACGGTTCAGGCTCCAGCGGCCTTCCGCGTCTTGCGCTCATGGCCCTCATTCTCGTCGCCCTGGTCGCCATCGGTCTGTTCGTTTTTCTGCGCGCCTGTGGGGGCAACGAGTGCACCCGGGAGTATTGCGAAACCTCCCGCGACGTTGTCGCACCCGAAGGCTACGAGCTCGTCAGCAAGCTCTTCGAACTCAACAAGGATTTTGGCGAAATCCCACCGGGAAACGACATCGGCATCCAGGTGCCCCTCAAGGAACCCACGACCGACAACCGCAACCTCAGCTTCTACCGCTACGTGGAGGATTCGAAGGCGTGGGAGCCCGTCGCGGCGGCCACCCTCGACCCCCAGGGTACGCAGGTCTCGGGCATTCTCAAAGAAGCGCCCCCCGTCCTCGCCGTGCTCAGGCGTCTAACGCAGGTCGGCAACGTCGTTGCGTACCTGGAAAACGGCGCCCAACTCCATCCGCAGGCTCTCCCTCTCGTCACCATCGTGCACACGCTCGACTTCAAGCCCGCCTCCGATGGCGCCATCGAAGGCAAACTGACTCCTCTGACTCTCGACCCCCGTATCGCCCACTATCCAACCATCTCCGCCAACGCCGCCGACAAGGCGAACATCCTCGTCGAAGCCATCCTTGCCGGTGGCACCAGCCGCTCATCCCATGTGCAGCAGATCGTGGCGAAACTGGCCGAGACCAAGGCAGCCGGCATCGACATCGCCTACACGGACCTCCGCGCCGACCAGCGTGGCTCGTTCACGCTCTTCATCGCCGAACTCGGTGGCGCCCTCCACGCCCAGAACAAGACGCTCACCCTCACACTCCCCGCACCAATCCGCGTGCAGGACCGCATCGATGAAGGGGCCTACGACTGGGCCGAGCTGGCCAAGTCCGCCGACATCCTCCAGGTGACCCCGTTCCGCGACCAGAGCACCTACCGCCGCGACGTCCCGGAGATCCTCCAGTACCTGACCGGCCGCGTCTCGAACACAAAGCTTGTGTTCACGGTCACCCCGTATGCGACTGAGAAATCCTCCGAAGGGCTGCGGCGTCTCACGCTCACCGATGCGATGAGCATCGCCACCCGCATGGGAGTGAGCACATCGGCGCGCATCGAAACGAACAGCAACGTCGAAATCATCGCCCACAACATCAACAAAAGTGAAAACCTCTCCGGCATCACCTGGGATACAAACACGGCCTGCGTTGGCTTCACCTATAAGGACAACGGCAACCGCACCGTGTGGATCGAAAACTTCTTCAGCGTCGGATTCAAACTCGAGCTCGCGTCGAAGTTCAACCTCGGCGGCATCGCCATCGAAGACGCGAGCAACAACGAGTACCTGGGCAACATCTGGCCGGCGCTGGAGCCCTTCATCTCCAGCGGCCAACCGGTGCTCATGCAACCGAACGGCAACGACCTCATTCCCAAGTTCCGCCCCAGCAGCCCCAACGGCGGCAGTATCGAAGGCGGTCCGCTGGCCCCGCGCGGGTTCGTCAAATGGGTAACGCCGTCCGAGCCCGGCACCCACCGGGTCACTATCCAGCTCAGCGATGGCGTTGCGCTCTTCGAAAGCGAGATCGCCGTGAACGTCCAACCCCGTGAGTCGAAAACACCCGTCGCGGGAACCACGCCCGCCTCGGGGACCGGCTGATGCCCGCCCCGCGGAGGCTCAGAGTCGCCGGGGGTACGGCCCGCGGATTGCCACTGGCGGAACCTCGCGGCGTCCGCTTGCGGCCGACGTCCGGTCTCGTCCGCGAGGCCATCTTCAACATCCTCCGCGAACGCATCGAAGGGGCGACAGTCGCCGACCTCTTCGCGGGCACGGGCGCCCTTGGCATCGAGGCGCTAAGCCATGGCGCGGCTCGTGCCGTCTTCGTCGAAGGCGAGGCTGCCTGCTGCCAGGCCATCCTCCAGAGCCTCGCCCGCGCCTCCTTCGGCGACCGTGCCTCCGTGCTCCGCGGACGCCTGCCCGGCGCCCTTTCTGGCATCAAGGAGCGCTTTGACATCGTCTTCATCGATCCGCCCTACGCGGATGAAAACGGGCCGGCGACCCTCGACCGCGTCGCGACCATCGTGGCCCCGGGAAGCACGGTCGTCTACGAACACGCAAGCCGTTACAATCCGCCGGAGCGCCCACCGGGATTGATCCTGGTGGAGCGCCGTCTCTATGGCGACAGCGCTTTGGCGCTCTACGCCCCGCAGGAGGGGGAATGAGGATCGCAGTTTACCCCGGTGGTTTCGACCCACTGACAAACGGACACCTGGATCTCATCCGTCGAATGACCCACCTGTTCGATCGTGTGGTCGTCGCCGTCCTCCGGGCGCGTGACAAAAGTTCGTTGTTCACCTGGGACGAACGGATCGAACTCATTCGTACCGCATGCGCCGAATTGCCGTCAGTAGAAGTCGAAGGTTTCGATGAACTCACTGTCGAGTTCGCCAAGCGCAAGGGCGCCGTCGCCATTGTCCGCGGCATCCGCGCCGTCAGCGATTTTGAAGTTGAATTCGATATGGCGTTGATGAACAAGAAAATGGCGCCTCACCTTGAATCGGTGTACTTGATGGCGAACCAGGACTTCCTGTACGTCAGCGCCAGCCGCATTCGCGAAGTTTCGAGACTCGGATACGATGTCGCGGGCCTCGTTCCCGAAAATGTGCTGGTGGCCTTGCGCGCGAAGCTCAATCAGTGACCTCGCCCGGCCGGGGGCCTGCTGTTGGAAATTCTTGACCTCATCGATAGCCTTGAAGACGTGATCGTCCAGGCCCGGCGTTTGCCCGGCGGGAATCTCGTCGTCGATCGCAAACGCCTTTTGGATGTCATCGACCAGATGCGTCTCGCCGTTCCCGCTGATCTGCGCCAGGCAACTCTCGTGCTCGAAACACAGCAACAGATCGTCGAAGAAGCGCACACCCGCGCCCGCACCGTTGAACAGCAAGCGCGTGCGGAACGAGAACGCATCCTCGACGAGAATAGCCTCGTCCGGGAGGCGCGCGAACGCAGCCAACAGATGCTGCGCGAATCGGAAACGCGCGCTCGAGAGATCGTCGCGGAAGCCGACGCTATCGCCGCCGCCCACCTCAGCGAAGCCGCAGAGGCCGCCAGCCGCCAGCTCGATGATGCCGACCACTACGCGATGGAAGTCCTTTCACGCCTGGAATCGCAGCTACAAACCTTTCTCGATTCCGTTCGAACCAGCCTTTCCAGCGTTCGCGAACGGCGCTAGAGCAACATCGTTACTGTCCGGCGTTAGTGGACCATGTATCACTGCTCGATTTTTCGTATGATTGGTCGCGAGCACTACAAAGCAGCCAGGAGTCCAGCATGGCAAAGTTTGCAAAGATCCAGCGCAAAGACGCACCGAGCCCGGCCCGTCAATCAGGCCGCCTCAATGCGCGCATGAGGGAATACGAAGATCACGTGCGCAGTCTGAAGTCCGGCGAGGCCGGCAGACTCACACCCGAATCCGGTGAAACCGCCCGTGGCATCGCCCTCCGCGTCAGCCGCGCCGCCAAGCGCGCAAGCCTCAACGTCCACACCTGGATCGTCGACGGCGTCGTCTACTTCGAAGTCGCCTGACGACAAAACGAGAGCCACTCACGGCCGCCTCTCGACTTGGCCGGGAGACCGTGCGTGATATACTCGGACCATCGGGCGGAAGTAGCTCAGTGGCAGAGCGCCTCCTTGCCAAGGAGGAGGTCGCGAGTTC
>CAYYSD010000211.1:0-4694 GCA_964474285.1 uncultured Anaerolineaceae bacterium
CGACGCCAGCGCCGTCTCATCCGTCAGCATCGGGACAACCGGCCCCATCTCGGGCATCTCGATGCGGAACGGCTCGAAGTAGAAGTCCGGGCCCTGCACCCAGAACGGATCGTCCGGGTCCACGGGCTCGATGATGCCCGATACGACCACGGGGAAGGTGAACGCCAGGATCGCCGGCGATGGACACGGCGGTGGTGGCGGAGCGTCGGGCAGCGGCAGCTGACGTTCGCAGGTATCGAACTCCTGCCGCATGACCAGGCGGTCGCCGGCCTTGATGCCCAGGATGGCCGCCCCCGGGGCACCCACGACCACCTGGAGCGGCTCACTGGCGGCTGCCGCCACAGGCATGGCTCCTTCCAACACGCGCACGTGCGATTCCCAGCCCGTGACAGATTGCGGCTGCCCAAAGGGCGGCGCGACCGGGATCTCTTGCTCTTGTCCCGGCCTGAGCGCCTGGAACCAGCCGAGCTTCGTGTGCCTCGATCGGCTCTCGCCGAACCAGCCCAGGCGCTCGTCAATGCGCCGCTCTATCGCCTCCCGCCGGGAAACGCCCTCAGCGCTGGCGATGGGCAACCCGCCGGGGAACTCGACGCGCACAGCCGGCATGTCCGACAGTTCGTCCTTGATCGCAAACGTGAGGCCGAGATCCGCCATCGTGCGGGCGTAGATTGGGGCGCTGGCCAGCAGCGTCGCGGCCACCAGCACGCCCAGCGCCACCATCGCGAGCATCCCCCGCGAGGCCACGCTCCGCCGCAGCACGAGCACGAACAGTGTGTTCACGGCGCCAAGACTACACGGGCCCACCAGAGCGGAGTAGTCCGCCGCCCTTCTCCCAGGGAAAGGCTTTACGCCCGGGGCTACACCGGGTCGAATCGACCTTGTAGGCTTCGCCCGAATGAGTCGTCTCGCGCCTGTGCTCAACATGGTCTACCAGCGTGCGGTCGGGCACTGGCGGCTCCTCAGCGCCATGGTCACGGGCGTGGTCCTCTGCTCCGCGCTGATGGCCTGCGTTTTCCTCTACTCCGACGCCATCCGCGACCTCGGCCTCAAACACGCCCTCCAAGACGAAGATCCCATCGCCCTCGATTTGCGCGTCGTCAGCTCTTCGCCCTCCATTCGCGAAGCGGACCTCGCAATTCGCCGAACCGACACGGACAGCCTGATCTCCCAACTCGCTTCCGATGTCATCGACGACCTGATTCACTATGGCCGATCCGCCACGTTCTACCTCACCGCGCCGGGGAACCCGGAACCGACAGCCCCCGATCGCCCGCGTGCTCATTTCCAATACGTCGATGACCTGGCCGACCACGTCCGGCTGATCGCCGGCAAAGGCCCTGCTCCGCGAGACCCTCAGGCCAGTGGCGCGCCCACGATCGAAGTCTTCGTCGGCAAAGGTTCAGTGGAGAAGCACAACATCTCGCTCGGCCAGGAGTTCGACCTCTACCCCCACTGGCGCCAGGACCTCCGTCCCGTCCGGGCCGTCGTCGTCGGCGTGATCGAGCCGAAGGACCCTGGCGAACGCTATTGGTCCGGCCGTGATGACCGCTTTCTGCTCGACACGCCCAGCTGGCCAACCTACCCGTTCTTCATCTCGGAAGACACCTTCGTGCACACCCTGGGCATCTACCTGCCCGATGCCGACGTGAGCCTGGAAACCTACGGGCTCGTGGACACCGGCAACATCAACTCCTCCAACGCCCGCACCATCGAAGATCGTTTCCGCGGTCTTGAATCGGGGCTGCGCCAGCGCGTCGCCGATACCTACGTCGAATCAACGCTGGCCGGAACGATCGCCAGTTACCGCGAGAAGCTCTTCTTCACGCGCCTGCCCTTGTTCGCGCTCATGCTCCAAATCGTCGGCATCGCCCTGTTCTACCTGGTGATGGTCGCGACCATGATTGTCGACCGCGAAATCGGCGAGATCGCCCTGTTGAAGAGCCGCGGAGCCAGCACCCGCCAGATCATGACCGTGTTCGCCATCGAGGGCCTGGGTGTCGGCCTGGTCGCCATGGTGCTGGGGCCGTTTATCGCGGCTATCGCCATCGCCTTCCTCGGCTACACTCCCCCGTTCGCCGACCTGAGCGGCGGCGATCTCCTCGATATCCGCATCACCACGCAGTCGTTCGCCCTTGCCGGTTTCGGTGCGGTGCTGGCCTTCGTCGCCCTCCTGTGGCCGGCCTACCGCGCCTGCCGCTACAGCATCACGAACTACAAGCAGCAAATCTCGCGCCCGCCGGTGCAGTCGGCCTTCCTCAAGTACTACCTGGACCTGGTGCTCATCGGTGCCGGGCTGTTTGCGTTCTATCAACTTCGTCAGCAGGGCGGCCTTGCCACGGAGGACCTGTTCGGAGGTCACTCCGCCGATCCCCTCCTCCTGCTTGCACCCTCGCTCTTCATGCTCATGATGGCGCTCGTCTTCCTGCGCATCTTCCCCATCGTCCTGCGCCTGGCGGTCTGGCTTTCTTCCAGCATTCCGGGCCCGACGATCTCGCTGGGGCTCACGCGTATGGTCCGCAGTCCGGTGCAGCACAGCCGCCTCATCCTCCTGCTCATCCTCACCACGGCGGTCGGCATGTTCGCCGCCGGTTTCCGCGCCACGCTCGAACAGGGTTATGAGGATCGCGCTTCCTACCAGGCCATCGCGAAAACCACGCTTCGCGATGTCCGTCAGCCGTTCAACGTCGGCAACGAACAATTCGTGAACACCGTCTCGCGCGCCACCGGCGCCCAGGATGTGAGCCCGGCCTACCGCACCGATGGCTACTACTCCGTCACGCTCTTCCAATCGCGCAACGTCACGCTCGCTGCCTACGAATCAAAACGCTTCGAGGAGCTCGCCTTCTGGCGCTCGGATTTCGCCGGACCGTCGCTCGGCACGCTCATGGCCCGCCTCCGTCCGGAATCGCCGCCCGCCATCGCCGAAGGCCTGGTGCTGCCGCCGGGCTCCCGCTTCCTCGGCCTCTGGGCACACGTACCCGTACCCCAGACGCAACTCAACCTCGGCTTCCGCCTCGTCGACCGGTCCGGGATCTACACCGAATACCGCCTCCTGCCCCAGGGCAACCCCCTCGCCGATGGCTGGCAGTTCTTCGCGGCCGACCTCACGCGCCCGACGATTGGCGGCGCACCGCGTCCATTGGTGGATGGCAAGCGCCTGGACAGCCTCTATGTGCGCTCGGTGGGCACGCAGCCCCAGGTACCCCAGCCGGTCTCCGTACTCCTGGACGAAGTCCAAACGACGACGGAGGCCGCACTCCCCGCCGATGTCGCGACCGCCGGTTTCCGCTCGGGCGCGATCGTCGAGTCCTTCGATTCCCTTGAACGTTACGAACTCATCAGCGGCGCAAGCACACTCGGCACCCCCGGCGCCTTCAGCCGCACCGAGTCCACCAGCGCGCGCGCCGGCTCGGGAGTCCGCATCGCCTTCACCCGCAGCCGCGAATCACCGACGGTCTTCGGTCTCCGTACCGCCCGTGGGTCAGAGCCCCTTCGTGTGCTCGCCTACGACGACTTCCTCGACGAAATCGGCAAGAAAACCGGCGACGAGTTCCAGGTCTATCTCAACCGCCAGTATGTGACGGTGAAAGTCGTCGGCTCCTTCTCGCTTTTCCCGGGCTTCGATCCCGGCGGTCGCAGCAAGCTCTTCGTCGCCGATCTCGCCGCAGCCCAGGTCGCACTCTCGCGCCTTCCAGTCCTCGCCGATGGCGCCTACGTCAACGAAGCGCTCATCGGCGACGATGCGCCGAACGACCTCTCCCGCGATGCACTGCAGAAGCTCGGCCTGCAGGCGGAACAGGTCCTGGACCGGGATGTCCTCCTCGCAGCCCAATCGGCCGACCCTCTCGTCGCGGCCAGCTGGGAAGGCATCCTGTTCCTTTCCTTCGGCGCTGTCCTGCTCCTGAGCACACTGGGCTTCGTCACTTATTCCGTGCTCAGCGCCGAATCCCGCTCCCTCGAATTCGCGCTGCTTCGCACCATGGGCTTCTCCGGCAAGCAGGTGCTGGGTGTCGTCTCCTTCGAACAGTGCTTCGTTATCCTCGCAGGCGTGCTCGCCGGCACACTCCTGGGCTTTCCCCTGGGCCGCCTCATGATTGGCTACATGGGAATCACCGAAAGCGGTGGCGAACCCCTTCCGCCCCTCATCTCCCGCGTCAGCTGGCAGGCTGTCGCCACCGTCTACTTCATGCTCGCCACGGTCGTCGTCACAACGGTCACGGCGCTCGTCCTCCTTTACTCACGATTGGCCGTGGGCCGTGCGCTCCGCATGGGCGAACTGTAAAGTTGTCCGGCAACAACCATCGAACCACACCCGCTGAACGCGGCTACTCCCGAGGAGCGCCTTGACCCAGTTTCCGTGGCTCCCGACCGAAGAGGACCTTCCCTACATCCAGTGCGAAGACCTGTTCAAGATCTACAAGATCGCCGACCTGGAGGTCGTCGCACTGCGCGGACTTGACCTGCGCGTGAAGCACGGCGAGTTCATGGCGATCGTTGGCGCGTCCGGCTCTGGCAAGAGCACGCTCCTCAACATCCTCGCCGGCCTCGACCAGCCCAGCGCCGGCCGCTGCTTCGTGGGCGGCAAGGATCTGCTCACCATGTCCTCCTCCGACATGGTCACCTACCGCCGCAAACAGGTTGGCTTTGTCTGGCAGCAAACCGGCCGCAACCTGGTCCCCTACCTGAGCGCCCTC
>CAYYSD010000212.1:0-4685 GCA_964474285.1 uncultured Anaerolineaceae bacterium
GACGTCCCGTGCCAGGCCAAGCAGGAAGACAACGACCGCCGCCTGAGCCCATACGCGGTTTTCCGCCTGGTCGAAGACGATCGACGACGAGCTTTCGAACACGTCGTCCGTGATCTCTTCGCCGCGGTGCGCCGGGAGGTCATGCATGATGAGCGCGCCGCGCGCTGCCAGCCGGGTCAGGGCGCCGTTGAGCTGGAAGCCCGCAAAGTCGATACGGCGGCGTTCCGCTTCGCGTTCCTGGCCCATCGAAGTCCACACGTCGGTGTAGAGCGCCTCCGCACCGCGCACGGCCTCGGCGGGGTCTGTACTCAGGCTCAGCTTGCCACCGGTTTGCTCTGCGCGGACAGATGCTTCGCTCAACAGCGATTCGGGCAGCATGTAGCCCCGCGGCGCCGCCATGCGCACTTCCATGCCGAGCGAGGCCGCAGTCATTACAAGGCTCGCGGCGACATTGTTACCGTCCCCGATGTAGGCGATGGAGCGGCCCTTAAGGTCGCCGAACTTCTCCTTGAGCGTGAGCAAGTCGGCAAGCGCCTGGCATGGGTGTTCTTCATTGGTGAGGGCATTAATGACCGGGATGGCTGAGTACTGGGCGTACTCCTCCACGATGGTCTGGCCGTAGGTGCGCACGGCAACGATATCGACATAACGCGCAAGAACTCGGGAGACGTCCTTGATGGCCTCGCGTTCGCCAAGGCCCACTTCTTGCGGCGCCAGGTAGATGGTATCGCCGCCGAGATGACGCATGGCGACCTGGAAGCTGACACGCGTACGGAGCGATGGCTTTTCGAAGACCAGGGCGAGCTGTTTGCCATCGAGGAGGCGCTGCGGTTGACGCTTGAGCGCCGCCGCAAGGTTCAGAAGCAGATGGACCTCGTCGACTGAGAGGTCGGCGGACGAAAGGAGGTGCCGGGTTCCAGGTTGCATAACCATCGAAGTATAGGCGGGGATTTGCGTATGTTCCCCGGCGAACACTGCACATCACGTGCGTGTCAGCCGATCATCCTGAAGAGGAGTCCAGACGATGAAGACCACCGGGGGCGCGCACATTCCGGATTGGCGGCACAAGTTCGCCGAGGGCAAGATGTTCGAGCGGCTGGAATGTCCTCGCTGCCACACGCGCTTTCACTTCAGCCCGGCCCCGCGCATGACGCGTATCCCCCATTGCCCTGCTTGCGGAATCATCGTGGAGCGCCCGGAAGCCGCGTGACACAACGGCGCCGCGGACGCGATATGATTGCGCTGTGAAGACACCAACGTTGTCTGACTATACCGTCGTCATCAGGCCCGAAGATGGCATGTTTGTCGCCTACGTCCCTGCGATCGAGGGTTGCCACGCGCAGGGCGCAACCGCCGAAGAGGCGCGGGCTGAGCTGGACGGCGTCTTCGACATGGTGGTCGAACACTATCTTGAGAATCAGTGGCCTTTCCCACCCGATGTCCGCGAGCTTGTGCCTGTTGCCAGCTAAGGCGTCCGAGATTCAACGAGTCGCTACTCGATTGGGATTCTATCTCGTTAGGCAACGCGGTTCCCACGCCCGGTGGGTCCACGACGATGGTCGGTTCACCGTGATCCCCGTGCACGGGAACAAGACGGTTTCTACCACTCTATTTCACAGCATTTTGAAGCAGCTTGGAATCAGCGAGTCGGAGTTCAATCAGATGCGGTGAGCAACGAACTACGGGAGCGCGGTCTCGCCCATCAGGTAGCGGTCGATGCCTTTCGCGGCAGTGCGGCCCTCCGCGATTGCCCAGACGATCAAGGACTGGCCTCGCGTCATATCGCCCGCGGTGAAAACGCCGGGGACGCTGGTCATCTTGTTCTCGTCGGCGCGCACGTTGCCGCGCTCCGTCAGATCGCAGCCCAGCTGTTCTAGCATCCCGTTCCGTTCGGGCCCGAGAAAGCCCATCGCGAGGAGCAGCAGGTCCACGTCCACTTCGAATTCGGAGCCGGGCACCTCGTTCATCACCTGGCGGCCATTCTCGTTCGTGAATTCGACACGCACCGCGTGCAGTTTCTGGAGCTTGCCGTTCTCGCCGCTGAGTCTCTTTGTCATGATCGAATAGTCGCGAACGCCGCCTTCTTCGTGCGCGGAAGACACCCGGTAGATGTTGGGCCACGTTGGCCAGGGGTTTTCCGTGGGGCGCTTGTCCGCAGGACGCGGCAGCAGCTCGTATTGAAGGACCTCCTTCGCCCCCTGCCGCAAGGCTGTCCCGAGGCAGTCTGCGCCGGTATCTCCGCCACCGAGAATGATCACGCGCTTGCCCTCGGCCGAAATGAAGCTGGAGTCCGGGAGATCGTCACCAGCGACCCGCTGGTTCTGCATCGGCAGATAGTCCATGGCGAAGTGGACGCCCTCAAGGTCGCGACCGGGAACCTCGAGATTGCGAGGCAGGGTCGCCCCGCCCGCCAGGAGCAATGCGTCAAACTGTGTGTGCAGCTCGCGGACGTCGATATCGACTCCGACGTTCACGCTCGGGCGGAAAACCACGCCCTCTGCTTCCATCTGTGCCATGCGACGGTCGATCTGGAACTTGCGCATCTTGAAGTCCGGGATGCCATACCGGAGCAAACCGCCGATGCGGTCGGCGCGTTCGAAGACGGTGACGCTGTGACCGGCCCGCGCGAGCTGTTGGGCCGCGGCCAGGCCCGCGGGTCCCGAGCCGATCACGGCGATGGTCTTGCCGGTCTTCACGGCAGCCGGCTCCGGGGTGATCCAGCCTTCGCGCCAGGCCCGGTCGACGATGGTGACTTCAACCTGCTTGATGGTCACCGGGTCGCTATTGATGCCGAGGACGCACGCAGCCTCACAGGGTGCAGGGCAGAGCCGGCCCGTGAACTCCGGGAAGTTATTCGTCGCATGGAGGCGCGCGATCGCATCCTGCCACTTGTCGCGGTACACCAGGTCGTTCCAGTCCGGGATGATGTTGCCGAGCGGACAACCCTGGTGACAGAAGGGGATGCCACAGTCCATGCAGCGCGCCGCCTGCTTCTGCAGCCGTTCTCGCGGGTATTCCTCATAGACCTCGAGCCAATCGTGCACCCGCTCAGGAACCGGCCGCCGGGTGGGAAGTTCGCGCGTGTATTCCATGAACCCGGTCGGCTTAGCCACGGGCCGCTCCCACAGCCCGCGCCGGTGCGGCTGCCGAGGCGCGTTGGGCCGCAGCTTCTGCCTGCCGCTGCTCGTCCAGCACACGCCGGTAATCGCGAGGCATCACCTTCACGAACTTCGCCGCGGCCTTTGGCCAATCCTTCAGAAGGCCGGCCGCCACAGTGCTGCCTGTGTATTCAACATGCCGCTCCATCAGCCCCTGGACCAATTCGAGGTCCTCCTCTTCTTCGAACGGTTCGATCATGACCATTGCGGGGTTCAGGCGGGTGACGAAAGTGCCATCGCCGTCGTAGACGAAAGCGATTCCCCCACTCATCCCCGCGCCGAAGTTTCGGCCGGTGGGACCGATCACTACGACTCGCCCGCCGGTCATATATTCGCAACAGTGGTCCCCGGTGCCTTCGACCACAGCGACTGCCCCGCTGTTACGGACCGCGAAGCGTTCCCCAGCGACCCCCCGGAAGAACGCCGCCCCGCTCGTCGCGCCATAGAGGGCCACATTGCCGATGACGATGTTCTCTTCGGGGACGAAGGTGGACTCCTTCGGCGGATAGACGATCAGCTTGCCGCCTGAGAGGCCCTTCCCGACATAGTCATTCGAATCGCCCTCGAGCCGGAGCGTGATGCCGGACGGCACGAACGCTCCAAAGCTCTGGCCGGCCGAGCCTCTGAATGTGATCTGGACGGTGTCGTCCGGGAGACCGTTGTTGCCGTACTTCCGCGTCAGCTCGCTGCCAAGAATAGTCCCGACCGTGCGGTTGACGTTGCGGATGGGCATTTCGATGGCGACCGGCGTTCCCTCGTTCAAGGCTGGCGCCGCGAGCGGCAGGAGTTTCTGATCCAGCGCATCTTCAAGCCCGTGGTCCTGGGCGATAACGCAACGCGTGGCCACATCGTCCGGCATTTCGGGCCGGTAGAGGATGGCGGACAGGTCCACGCCCTGTGCTTTCCAGTGGTCCACGGCGCGGCGCATGTCCAGGAGGTCGCTGCGGCCAATCAGGTCGTCGAGCTTTTCGTAGCCCATGTGCGCCATCAGTTCGCGCACTTCTTCGGCGATGAACCGGAAGAAGTTGACCACGTGTTCGGCCTTGCCTTCGAACTTTGCACGAAGCTGCGGGTTCTGCGTGGCCACACCGACCGGGCAGGTGTCCAGGTGGCAAACGCGCATCATGATGCAGCCCATCACTACGAGCGGAGCCGTCGCGAAGCCATATTCCTCCGCGCCGAGGAGCGCGGCGATAAGCACATCGCGGCCCGTCTTCATCTGCCCATCCGTCTGGACGATGATGCGGTCACGAAGCTTGTTGAGGACAAGGGTCTGTTGGGTCTCGGCGAGGCCGAGCTCCCAGGGGATGCCGGCGTGTTTGAGTGAGGTGAGCGGGCTCGCCCCGGTACCGCCGTCGTGCCCGCTGATGAGCACCACGTCGGACTTCGCCTTCGCGACACCGGCCGCAACGGTCCCGACGCCGACTTCCGCCACGAGCTTCACGCTGATGCGTGCCCTTGGGTTCGAATTCTTGAGGTCGTGGATGAGCTGGGCGAGGTCTTCAATCGAATAGATGTCGTGATGCG
>CAYYSD010000213.1:0-4632 GCA_964474285.1 uncultured Anaerolineaceae bacterium
ATGTCGTCGTCGTGGGCGGAGGCATCGCCGGACTTGCCGCGGCCATGGGCGCGGCCGAGGCGGGCGCGCAGGTCGCTCATATCGCGGGAACGCCACTCCAGTAGTCGTGAAATGTCCCAGATCCGAAGGGGTCATAGTCGTTTTCCCAGTCAGAACATCCGGTGTCGACAGTGGGCGGCCGTAGCAGGATCGGTTCCTCGGCGCGCACCGAGTGTATGTGAGACGACAAAATGACTCCGCCGACCAAGAAAACCAAGAGTAAGTGTTTGGACACTTGCCTCAAGACGCCTTGTCTCCGTTTTTCGATCAGCATCAGGGAAGTTCCTCAAGGCGGGCTCGTTCTTCGTGGATGAACTGTCGCAGGTAGTCCTCGAACTGGGCGATCGGAAGCGCACTGACTTCCATGCGTATTGCGCGCGACCCCAGGACAAAGTCAGCGCGAAGCGCTGGTTGGAGTGGACTGCCGGGACTCGCGTGAGCGATCACGACTGGCACCCCTTCCACCGCCTTCAAGGCCAGTTGAGTAAACGTGCCGGGTGCATAGGCGACTACCTCGTGATAGCCTTCGTCGGGAAGCGTTCGGATATCCAGCAAGAAGTTATGTTGTGTTCCGGACTTGAACCCGTACTGTTCCCTCAGAATGCGGGTCCGGCCTCCGCCCTTTGGCGACGCCACTTCCACCCCGCCGCTAACGAGAGCGTACCCATCGGGCGGAGTTCCGGGTCCGACGCTGACGCCGACTCCCCGAGCCTCGCTGAGGAAGGCGTCGCCTGCGCCACGGTACACCCGGTAGTCGTCGTTTTCGGTTGGACGGGCCAGTCCGTACTGCGGGACTGAGCCTGGTGGGAGCACTAACATACGGCCAATCGTCAGACCCTTTCCGATCTCCGCCAGCGTGAGCGGGCGGGCATCGGTCGGCACAGACGGCGTTCGCGGCAGATCTGCCCCGGTTGGAACGCCCGCAGGGCGTGTCGAGCCAGCCGGAATGGGCGAGGGCGTCCTCGGGGGTTCGGGGATGGGCGTCATGTTCGGTGGTGGGGACGGGAACTGAGGGAAGTTGATCTGAGGGATCAGACCCGGGGGAGGCCCCAGTGTTGCCGTCGGAGCCGGGTCACCCTGGGCTCGCTCGCCGCTTGCCGCGACGAGGCCCGCGATTGTGGCCGTGGTGGCTGCCGCCCCGGCCGCCAATCCGATGAGTGCTATCCGCCGCATGTCGTCCGCTCCATCGCTCGTATGGCGCCCATACTGGAAGCCCGTGTGGGGTTCGTCAATGGGCTGAATCTCAGGGCGTCGTGAGTGCCGCTCATCCGGGGGGTGCATGTATACTTCCGGACCATGTCGATTCCACCTGATTTCCCGGGCGCGAATGAGCGCTACACCTTTGATGTCGTCGTCGTGGGCGGAGGCATCGCCGGACTTGCCGCGGCCATGGGCGCGGCAGAAGCGGGCGCGCAGGTCGTGCTCGTCGAAAAGGCGCCGAAGCCGAACCGCGGTGGCAACACCCGTTTCGCGGACGCGCAGATGCGCTTCCCGCACGAAGCAGACGAGTACGGCGGGCGTGACTACACCGTCGACGAGATGTTCAGCGACCTGATGCGGATTTCGCAGGGCCGGGCGAACCCGGACCTCATTCGCACGCTCTGCGAGAACGCACGCGAGACGGCGGAGTGGCTGACGGGTCTCGGGCTCGAATGGGAGCACGGTTATCCCCACACCGCCGGGTATCGCCGCAGCCCCAAGGCCGGCGGTCAGGGCCTCACGGACCTCCTCTACCGGCGCCTCGAAGGCATCGGCGTGACTGTGAGCTACGAGACCGGGGCCGTGGACCTGATCGTGGATGGCGCGCGCAATATCACAGGCGTCCGCTGTCATTCGCCCGAAGGGGTCGTCGACATCACCGCGCGCGGCGGCGTGATCCTGGCGTGCGGCGGGTTCCAGGCGAACGTGCAAATGCGCGTGGCCCACATGGGGCGCTTCGCCGACTCGCTCATCCTTCGCGGGAGCCGCTTCAACACGGGCGAAGGCTTGATGATGGCGATCAATGCCGGGGCGCAGCCCGCGGGGCAGTGGGGTGACTACCACAGCGCCGTGCTCGACGCCCGTTCGCCGCGGGTCGAATGCGGTGTGACCGCGCTCTACAACTACCAGATGGGTATCTTCGTCGATAAGCAGGGCAACCGGTTCATCGACGAGGGTGAGGACTACCGCGACCACACCTACGTGCGCTTCAGCAAGCAGATTGTGGAGCACGCGGGCGGCGAGGCGTGGTGCATCTTCGACCAGCAGGCCTACCAGCGCGAAGAGTTCGCGCGCGCCTGGCGGCCCGTTGGCCCGCCCTTCATCGCCGACAGCGTGCGCGACCTGGCGAAGATCATCGATATCCCGGCCGAGAACCTGATGGAGACGATCGGGAACTTCAACAGCGCCGTGCAGCCGGGCAATTACAACCTGGACACGCTCGACGGGAAGCGCACCGTGGGCATCATGCCGCCGAAGAGCAACTGGGCGTTGCCGCTCAACCAGCCGCCCTACGTAGCCATCCCGGTCACGGGCGGGATCACGTTCACCTTCGGCGGCATTAAGTGCGACACGTCGTCGCGGGTGATCGACACGCGCGGGCATGTGATGGAAGGCCTCTACGCGGCGGGCGAACCGATGGGTGAGATCTTCTACTACAACTACCCCGGGGCGAGTTCGGTCATTCGCGGGGCGGTGTTCGGACGCATCTCCGGGCGGCACGCGGCGGAGCGGGCGAACGCGGCGAAGTAGCTGAGGTCCGAAGGGGAGCTGTCATGGTTGCGGGGAACCCCTTCGATGTCTTGCAGCGAACGTGAGGCGCGACATCTCGCGCCTCTACGACGGTGATTCGGGCGGGTTCCTCAATGCGCTCGGGGTGGCCGGGGCGGTTGCGTTCGGGCTGTTCTTCATCGTTTACGCCTCGGGGGCGCCAATGAAGGGCAATGTAGCCGCGGTGGCTTTCGCCGTGTCGCCGTGGGTGTGCCTCGCGTTGGGCGTCGTGGCGTACCGCTCGATGGCGAGGCGGAAGCTGGACAGGCTCGGCGATTTCCTCGACATGGTGCGCTGGGAGCGCCCCTTGTGGCGGTTCTTCGGCTTCCTCGTGGCGGTGCAGTCAGTGCTCGTGTTGGGAGTGATTGTGGCGACGCTATTCGACGGCTGAGCCGGGCTACACCTTGCCCATAAGGCGGTCGTTTTCGGCCCAGGCGACGTCGTTGAGGGCCATCAGGCCGCCGGCGACCAGCGTGTGGCCGCCGAGAAGCACAGGGCGAGGTGCGTTCGCGGCGGCCCGTGTGAGCGAACGCAGCCACGGGTCCTGAATACGCTCCCACCGCATCAGGTCGCTCTGGAAGCGGTCTTCGCGTGAAGGCTCCACCCCGGCATGCGCTTCGAGGACGCGAGTGTCGAGGATGAGTGCGTCTCCGAGTTCGGCCATCTGCTCGAAGAATCGTTCGAAACCCACGGCTTCGAGGAGGAATCCAAGGGCAGAGCGGGGCACGTAGCCCTCCGGGGCCGTGGCGAGGCCGCGCTCCTCGCTATACATGCGCACACGGCAGGCGGTCTCGACGCGAAGGTACTCCCAGGCCTGGCTGCTCACCCGGCCGGCGACCACCAGCTGTGCATCGAGGTTGCAGAGAAGCGGCATCACGTGGCGCAGACGTGCGCCCAGCGCTCCGGCACCCTGGGCCGCGACGGCGAGTTCTGGCGCCAGCCCCGGCTGCAGGCCAAGTACCGCCAGGTCCACCGGCGTGTCCAAATCGAACTGCGAAGCGGTCGTGCGGGGGAGGACGACCTGCTGCAGGCCGGCGAGATCGCGCAGGCGGCGCGGGAGCACGTTGTCCCGCGTGAACGCGCCAGCCTGCAGGATCGCGTGGCCGGGCCGCCAGGCGGTGAAATCCGCCGAGAAGAAGTTGTTGGTCACGAGGCGCTCGTCTCCACTGTCGAGTTGCTCGACCACGTAGGCGAATTCATTCCCGCCAAGGAGCGGCACCGACCCTGAGCCCATGACCGCCGGGCGCTGGAGCCCGTAGCGTTCGATGATGCCGCGCAGCCGGGAGGCATAGTCGAACGGTTCACCGGGGATATCACGGTCGACGATGACGCCGCCGGGGAGACCGGCCGGGTCGAACGCCCGGTCGTCATCCGTGGCAACGATGACGGCCTCGAAACCGGCGCGAAGGGCCGCGCGTGCCGTCGTTCGCGCCGCCGCGAGGCGGGCAGCGGCCATCATGAGTTCGGCTTCGCGTTCTCCCGTCGCGCCGTGGAAGATGATGAGGACAGGGCGTTCAAACCGCATCTTCATAGCGTACTGTGGCCTATGCGCACCCTCCACCGGCGTGTGGGGCGGTCCCGCTTCGAAGCCTGGATCGGTTGCGACAGTCGCACAAACGTTCTAGAGTCATAAGCGGCTGGCGGAGTGAAGAAAGGATGCGGTTTTTCCCCACGCGACGATAACGCATTGAGCAGGTAGCATTGGTGGACTACGTTGCCACCGGTGTGCCGGTGTGCGACGGTCCCGCGGAACAGGCGGGCGAAGCATCCCGAACGCACCGAGGTCCGAGATATGAAGGTCGTCTTTTTCGAAGACGTTGAAGGCACTGCGCAGGTTGGCGACGT
>CAYYSD010000214.1:0-4623 GCA_964474285.1 uncultured Anaerolineaceae bacterium
CCAGCCGGGTCTGTCGCTGCTCCATGGGGCCCGCACGCGTGCGAAAGTCGTTGCCGCAGCCAGGGCCAGTGCGGCGCCACAAGGGTGATAGCTGTCAGTCACACTCTTCTGAATCCACGGGCGGAGCCAGCCTGGATGACCTCCCCGCGGACCGAGGCCCCTTCGCTCCGGTGGGGACCTGCCAGCACGTCCGATGAGCGACCACTTCGCGCCTTGCGTGCTTTCCGACGCGTCGCATGCCTCCGGAGCGCGGCGATCCCGGCGGTTGGCGTGGTCGTCGCCTGATTGCCTACCGGGCGAACAGGGCGCCGTCGATTTGCGCGCCGGGGTCGACGGCGAAGTAGACTTCGCAGGCGCGGCGTACAGCCGGCCCTTCGAGGATGGGCTGGCGCTTCACGAAGCGCGCTTCCTCGATGATGAGCTGCAGGATGTCACGCGGATGGCAGCTGCGGAAGTTGCCTGAGCTGGCGCGGTGCACCATCTCGACGGCGGCCTCGATGCCGCCCACGGCGCACTCCACGCCCATCGCTTCCGCGAATCGGCGGAAGATCTCTGCCATCTGCTGGGGCGTGGGTTCAGGGATGCGGATCTTGTAGGGAATGCGGCGGAGGTGCGCCTCTTCCAGCATCGCCTTCGGTTCCAGGTTTGTGCTGAAGCAGATGGTGGAGCGGAACGGGAACGTGATGCGCTCGCCGGTTACCAGTGCCATCGTGTCCTCGCCGCGTTCCAGCGCTGCGATCCAGCGGTTGAGCAGCGCGTGAGGCGAGACCTGCTGCCGTCCGAAGTCGTCGATCGCGAGGAGGCCGCCGTGCGCTTTGACGTGGGGCGGCGCCTGGTGGTAGCCCAGCGCCGGGTCATACGCGAGGTCGAGGTCTTCGTGCCGGAGTTCGCCGCCGACGAACACGAACGGGCGGCGGATGCGTAACCAGCGCCGGTCCACGGCGGGCGACTGCTCGGTGCCCGCGTCGCCTTCGACGGTGACGTGAACGAGGTCATCGTAGAGCCGGATGATGTGCCCACTCACGAACACCGCAACCGGCATCAGCGTGACGCCGTGGATGGACTCGCTGCAGAGTTCGAGGATCGTCGTCTTACCGTTGCCCGGCGCCCCCCAGAGCATCGCCGGTCGTGCCGACGTGAGCGCAAGACAAACCTTTGCCACGATGTCGCGGGCGAGGACGAGCTGCTGGAGCGCGCGGGCGAGGCGCACCGGGTCGGGCGCGCCAACATCGTGGTCCTGCTCCAGGACACGGAAGTAGTCCGAAATCGGCACGGGCACCGGGCCGACGTACTTGCTGCGGTCGAACGCGTTCTCCGCTTCCTTCATCCCGAGTTCAGTCAGCCGGTATTGCCACTCTGATTCGAGGCGGCCGGATGCGCTCGTCGTCTCCACAAGGCGTTGCCGCTTGAGGTCGTCCAGCGCTTCGCGGACGATGGCGGGCGAGACGCGCATCGCGTTGGCAATGCCGATCGGTGTCGGAAACGTGATCCGGTGGAGCGTCTTGAGAGCCAGGTCCTGGATGAATCGTTCGGGAAGGCCGAGCGCGTCGAGCCGGTCGGGCGCGGGCGGAAGCGGCGGCAACACCCGCAAGGATGGCTGCTGTGGCGGCTGCTGTACGGGCCGCGCTGGCTCGTCCTGGTAGTCCGGGCTGATGGCTAGGCTACCTTCCGTTCGCGGTTGTGCGTGATCCATTACGATTTCCTGCCCCGGCGCTAGCGGCCGTCGCCGCTGAATCGCTCATTGTTGAGAGTCGGCATACCGGGGGGAACGTGAAGTGGTGCTCTCGTAGCGGCGATAGTCAGGCAGTGACAGTCAGGTGACTGTTGTCCTCTTGATGTCCGGCGGACGCCTGGATGGTCTCGATCTGCGCAGGATCGACGCGATCGCACTCGGAGAAACGGCCCTCCATGTCCCAGAGGAGCCACCACTCGCGCTTGGTTTCCATGCGCAGGAACTCACCCGTTTCACGGAAGACGCGCGCTGTCTGTTGGAATCCCACACGAAGGAAGCACCGCTGGGCGCGTTCATTCCAGGCGAGGGTGTGGAGGTAGATACGACGGTAGGGGGTCGTCTCCCAGATGAAGCGCACGAAGTTCACCATGACAGCGGTGCCGATGCCTGCGCCCCGAAAGCGTTCGTCCGCGATGCTGATGCCCACCTCTACGGAGCCTGTTGTCGTCTCGCCGTTGTAGAACATGACGTTGCCGATGTGATCGCCTGGAGCGGCCTCGACGCTGAATCCCCGCCGCGCCCCATCGGGGAAGCGAAGCTCGCGCTCAAAGTGGTCAAGGAAGTCGGAGTACGTTCGCGTGAGCCCAGCGCTGGCATCGAAACGCGTGATCTCCGGGTTGCGCCGCCAGTGGAAGTCGTCAAGCGCGTCGTCCAGGTGCTTGTGACGGATGCGCACGCCCCCGAATTCGGCCACGGTCAGCGCACGCCGCTCCTGCTCGTTCACTGGAACGTCCCCAGCACGCGCTTCGCCTCGTCAAGCACCCTGCGTTCGTTGGGGTATGTGAGACGTTGCCGGGCCTCTTCCACCGGGACCCAGATGACTTCGTCGAACTCCGCGTCATGGTTGCCGGTGTCTCCGCCCACCGGTTCCATCAGCCAGTGGTGCACAAACTTGTGGTAGCGGATGCCCTCAGCGACGAACCAGTAGTTAATCGACGGAAGGCGTTCTCCAAGCCGGACTTCCAGCCCGGTCTCTTCACGTACCTCTCGCAATGCTGTCTGTTCGATGGCTTCGCCCGGGTCGGGCGTGCCCTTTGGCAAGACCCAGAGGCGCTCGGCGCCGCGCCCGCAAATGACGACCTCGAATTCGCCGCCGGCTCTTCGCCAGACGACGCCGCCGGCCGAGACGGCATCGCGCACAGCCCCCTTTGCGGCTCCGCTCACTCGTCATCTTCCCCGGGCATGTCGCCCTTCCGCGCTTCTTTGGCCGTTTCGCGCGCAAGGGCGATCGCGTCGGCGAAGTCTTCGTCGGCCTCTTTCGCGTACTCGTCGAGAACGTCCAGCGCCGCGGGCCCCCCGATCTCGCCGAGGGCGGCGATAGCAGCGAACACGACGTCCGCGTCTTCATCGATAAGCGCAGCCGCCACCTCGGCGAGTGAATCGTCAGAAGCGATCTCGGCGCACGCGTTGAGGGCCTCGGTGCGGAACTCTGGATCATCAGACTGAATCTGGTCGAAGAGGTATTCGAGCCACTGGTCGTCGGCGGAGCGGCCCATCCCGATCACAGCGGCGAGGCGCAGTTCCCGGTCCTCGGAGTAGTAGGCTTCGGTGAGAATCGGGCCGACCCACGAAGCGCTGCTCCACCCAAGAGATTCAATGGCGGCCGAGCGTATCTCAACGGATTCATGGTGGGCGGTCGCTGCGTGGCGGAGGGCGGCGGTGATCCTGTCCGTCAATGGTTGCGACAGGGTGCCGAGTTCACCCAGGAGTACGAACCGCCCGAGCGCGTCTATCGCTGCTTCGCGCACGTCGTCGTCCGAATCTGAGACCAGCCGCAAGAGTTCTTCGGCGGTCTCACGCGATTCGGATTCGCTCAGAGTGCTGATGCCCGCCAGGCGGACTGACGGGTCGGCGTCGTGTGTGGCGATCAACCCGAGGCGCACGAAGTCGGCGTCGATACTCTCCAGGAAAATGCTGACCACGTGCCGCATCAACTCGGCCCGCGTTGTGTCGCCCAACGATGGCCAGGAGCGCCGCACTTCGTTTGCGGATTCACGATCAAGATCGCTGAGGACGACGACGCGCTCGGGCGTGACGGGCGCACCGGCCAGGAACATATCGAGGGTCGCGCGAACTTCCGGAACACCCATACTCCGCGAATTGTAGCTCAGTGCACGCTGTCGTTCTCCGCGCGCGGGGGGCGCGTGAGGAGTGCGTCGATCGCGGCGGCGACAGTGATGCTGCCCGTGACGACGCCCGCGACCGATTCCATGATGGGCACCTCCACACCTGCCCGCCGTGCCATCTCTACGGCAACGCGGGCCGTCGCGGCCCCTTCCACGGCTTCTCCGATCCGGGCCAGGGCTTCGCTGGCAGGCGTTCCCTGGGCCAGCAGCGCGCCGAGCCGGTGGTTGCGGCTGAGCCCCGAAAAGCAGGTGGCGGCGAGGTCGCCGACGCCGGCAAGGCCCCGGAACGTGCCCGGCTGCGCACCGAAGGCGACGCCAAGCCGGGTCATCTCTGCCAGGCCGCGTGTCATGATCGCAGCGATCGCGTTCGAGCCCGCGTCTCGCCCCGAGGCAATCCCGGCCGCGATCGCGATAACGTTCTTCAGTGCCCCCGCCAGCTCCACACCCGTGATGTCCGCGGAGGTATAGACACGGAACGTCGGGCCGTTGAGGGCGCGCTGCCAGGGCGCTTCCGACGGATTCGGCGATGCGGCCACCGCCGCGGCCGGCAAGCCGCGAGCGACTTCATGCGCGAGGTTAGGCCCGGAGAGCGCTCCGATCCTGTCCACCGGCCAACCGCACTCGGCCAGGACCTCAGACATGCGTTTGCCGCTCTCCAACTCAATCCCCTTCGCGGCAGACAGCACGGGCACGTCGCGGGGCAGGTCCAGGGTAGCGAGAGACGTCCGCAACGACTGCGCTGGAACGGCGACGACGATGCCTTCG
>CAYYSD010000215.1:0-4581 GCA_964474285.1 uncultured Anaerolineaceae bacterium
AACAATCCGTTCAACGCCGACGCGCCGCAAGCGGCGCGCGGGTTAACGGCACGTTGATATGGCTTAACGCTGTCTAGGGGCGAGTTGGGTTCTCTGCCTCGAATGCAGCGTTTTCGTTACCCCTAACGCCTGATGGGGAACGCGGCGGGGCCGGCTGCCAGTTAGTCTAATCGCGGTCACGGAGACGGGACTTCGGGAGCAAGTCGTACGGGTGCCTCCATCCCGGCAGTTCCCGGATGCGCTGCATCCACCGCCAGATGCCTGGATGAGAACTGCTCAGTTCGTAGCCCGTTTCCTCGCTTGGGAAATACAGATACCCGACGAGCGAGAAGTCCGCGATGGTCATCGCGTCGCCTACCAGGAAGTCACGGCAGGCGAGGTGCGTTTCGACGATCGCCAGGGCCGCGTCGACGCGGGCGCGCAGGAAGGAGAGAACTTCGGGATGCCCTCTCGGGCTGGCGAAATAGCGCATCCAGCGATGCGTCACGAAGTAGCTCGTGAACTTGTGGTTGTCGAAAAGTATCCAGCGCCAGATCTCCCGCTTCTCGGTGTCGTCGCGTCCGCCGTACCTTCCGAGAAAGTCCGAAAGGTAGTGCAGCATCACTCCGGACTGCGTGAGGCGCAGCCCCTTGTGAAAGAGAACCGGGACCTCCCCCATCTCGTTGACGCTTTCCCGCCATTCCGCCGTGTGAGTCTGACCGTTGAAGAAATCGACATCGACCGGTGTCCACTCGAGGCCCGACACCTCCATTAACAGGGCGACCTTGTACGCGTTGCCTGACTCGGCGAAGCAGTGAAGGGCGAAATCGGACACGACGAATTCCCGCCTTTGCGTCTGCATTCAGAACGGAAAACGCGACCATGCGTCGACGCGACCCTCGGCGGCAAGCGGCGGCATGCGGTCCTGGAACGCTACTTGACCCACGGTCCACTTTTCTTCACTCATGCTCAACCCCTCATGCGGTATCGCTCGGGTTGGCGGGCCGGCTCACGCCTCGGAGACAAGCCCGGCCAGCTGAGCTATGCATCGCTCACGTATGGCCCAGGCGCGCTCCGGGTCCATGCTATGGGCGCGCGCCCACGCATCAATCGCAGCCCGATGATATGCAGGCTTGACTAACGGCAGGTCGGCCGGGGAAACGATCCGCTCTTCGATCATTGCGTCGAAAGGCGAGCCGATCGCGGACGCGAGCCCGGTGAAGTCGAACCTGAGCCCCATGCATGCAAGGTGGCAATGCGCCTCCGGGATGGCCGTCAAGCCCTCCGCCTGCAAGATACTTCCCACGCCCGGAGTATTGCGTTCGGACATCTCGTACAACGCGAGCACGAGGTGGATCTCGGTGTGACCGCATTCGTGCGCCAGAGCCGCTAGAAAGCGATGCTTCGAGCTGCATGTGCCTCTGCGCTCTGCCAGGACGGCTGCGATGTCGCTCGAGTCCCGGACGCGCCCATAAGGCAATTGCCGGACCCGTTCCGCGATCTCGACAAAGCTGCGGCAGCCATGTGACCTTGCTGCATTCGACAGGGGGCCCGGCCCCGAAATCCCGAAATCCGGGAGCCCGCAACGGCGCGTCATGGAATGTTGGCAACCTCGTTGATGTCGTTACCGGCAACCAGCACGAAGTCGCCTTTCGATCCTGCCAGCCGCCTGCTGCGATAGGGCCTGTATTCCTCGCTTTCGTAGAACGCCTTGGCGGCTTCCCTGGACGGCCACTCGATAATGAGAAAGACTTGCGGATTCTTTCGTTCTCCCTCCAGGCGCTCCAGATCATTGGTGCGCGCGAGGTAACGCCCGCCTCTTTTCTCGACCATGCGCGTGACGTTCTGGACATAGTCGCGCACCCAGCTGCGCTCGGTGATGTCGAGTTCGGCAACGGCGTAGCACTTCATTGGTTCCTCCAAGGTCGGGTTGCGCGCCGGCTCAAACGCCATCGGTCGTGGTTGCCCACGCCATAAGCGCCTCTGACTCTCCCGGGAATCAGCAGGAATGCGCTCAATCCGAGCAGGCTTGCCGCAACCACCAGCGCCGGGACGAAACCACCCGTCGCGGCGGTCAGGTAGCTCACGCTGAGCGGGCCGACGATCTGGCCTACGGCGAACGCCGAAGTCATCGCCGCCATCAGCACTCGCGCTCGCGTCCCGGCCACCCTGCGGGCTTCCTGCATTCCGGCCATGGTGATCACCATGAACGTGCCCCCGACGAACAGCGCCGCGACCATGATCCCCGGCAGGCCCTTCACCACCACGGGAAGCATCACACCGAGTGCCATCGCCAGGTTGCCGGCGATCCAGGTTCCGCGGTGCGACAGGAAGCGGCTCATGCGGGCGGCAAAAAGCGTCGATGCGACGGCCGCGGCACCGAAGACGGGCCACGCCCATCCGAAGAGCCGGGGATCGGGAACAGCCTCCTTGGCCATGACCGGCAGGAACGTAGCGGGAATGATGTAGCCGAACCCGAAGGCGCCATAGCAGAGCACGAGACGCCAGAACCCAGTCCCCGGCAGCGTTGCCCGAGCTGCCGCCTCCGTTTCGACGGCCGCAGGTGGCCGGCCCGCCGCGATGAACGGCCATACGGCCGCGGTGACGGCGAGGGAGGCCGCGCCCAGAACGATCCAGGCGTCCGCCGAGCGACCGCCCATGTCCATAAGCAGGAGACAGGCGCCGCCGGCTGCCGCGATCCCGGCGCCGACGCCGGCGTATACCGTGCCGCCCAGGGCGGGTCGGCCGAGCGCCGCAAGCCGTTCCAGCGCCCACGCGGACACGAAGACCAGCACCCACGCGCTGGCGATGCCCGCGAGGGCGCGAAGCGCGATCCAGACGGCGAACCGGTCTTCCAGGCTCATGGCGAGCGTGGACAAGCCGATCAGCACAAGGGCGAATCGGATGGCGACGACGGGCCGGACGCGCACGACGATCGCCGACAGAGCGCCAACAAGGTAACCGGCGTAGTTGGCGGAGGCTAGCCAGCCGCCCTCCGTCACCGACAGGCCGCTGTCGTCCTGCATCATGGGCAGGATCGGCGTGAAGGCGAATCTCCCGATTCCCATCGCCACGGCGAGCGCGGCGAGCCCGGCCCAAGCAACGACCCAGGCCGGGCACGCGTTCGCTCTCTCTCCCGAGGGCAATGACCGCACCGCGCAAGTGTAGGTTGACTGCCTGCCGCACTAAACTGAATAATTAAGAACACATCATTCACTTTCAGAGAACATGGACCTCGCCGCGTTGCGGATCTTCAAGACCGTCGTCGAGCAGGGTGGCATCAATCGGGCGGCCGCGAAGCTGCATCGCGTGCCGTCCAATATCACCACCAGGGTGCGCCGGCTCGAGGAGGACCTCGGGACCCGGCTGTTCGTGCGCGACGGGCGCCGGCTCGAGCTGTCGGCGGACGGCAGGCTGCTGTTGACCTACGCCGATCGGTTGCTGCGGCTTTCCCTGGAGGCGGAAACCGCGCTGCGGAACGGGAAGCCGCGCGGGACGCTGCGCATCGGTGCGCTCGAAAGCACTTCCGCTACCCGGCTGCCGCCGGTTCTTTCGCGTTACCACCAGATCTACCCGGACGTTCAGGTCGAGCTCGTGACCGGGACCTCCGGTGCGCTGGTTGCGCTGGTCCATCGGCAGGACGTGGAGGCAGCGTTCGTGGCCGAGCCGTTCAACGCCCGGGGATTGGAATCCCAGCAAGTATTCGTGGAAGAGCTCGTCCTCATCGCGCCGAAAACCTCCGGCCGGGTCCGGTCGCCCAAGGACATCGGGAACCGGACGGTGATCGCGTTTGCGACGGGGTGCTCGTATCGCGGCCGCCTTGAGCGCTGGCTGGGTCGCGGGCATGCGCTGCCCGACCGCGTGATGGAGTTCCAGTCCTACCACGCGATCATCGCTTGCGTCGCCGCCGGGACCGGCATCGCCATCGTGCCCCGCTCCGTCATCGAAACGACCCCCGCTGGACACGAGATCCGCATCACAGCGCTTCCCGGCGACATCGCGAAGGCCCGCACGCAACTGGTCTGGCGTCCAGGACATTCCTCCATTGCGCTGGAGGCGATGAAACAGCTTCTGACCCGCAGCAAGCCGGGAGCACGGCTCTCATGATCCGTAATTGCACATGGACATTGCGCACGCGACCTGACCACCGGTCGCAGGCGACGCGCACGAAGCCTCGCGCGCCTGAACCGGGACGTTAGGTCGCACGCAAGGCGCCGCTAATGAGGCCAGCGACGAAGACCAGACTCTTGTGGACGATCGCTTCGCTCTGTGGTGTTGCAGCGCTGGGGCTTGCGGTGCTGGCTTTCGTGCTCATAAAGGGCGGTGCGTATCCACCTGAGGGCACCGGTTCCCTGGGCCATGTAGGCATGGTCATCGCCGGCATCATCGCCGCGTTCCTTGGCATCTTCTGCGCTGGTCTCGTTCTTGTCTGCGCATCCCGCGTCAGAGCCATCGAAAACGGGGACAGACCGATTCCGAACGGTGGAGCACGTGAATAGCGCGCCACCTGACGCGAAGTGGAACCGAGGGGGGAACCTCATCCGCCAGAGTGGCCACACGAACCTGACGCTCATGGACGAGACAAGCAGTGAGCACGGGCAC
>CAYYSD010000216.1:0-4529 GCA_964474285.1 uncultured Anaerolineaceae bacterium
AGGGCGTGACCTCTCGCGGCTACCGCTCGGGGAAGATGGCGAAGGTGCCGAGGGCTTTGGCGACAAGGCGGTCGCCGTTGCGGATGTCGGATTCGAGCACGGCGACGCGGCGGCCTTTGTTGATGGTGCGCGTTTCGCACTCCACCACGCCTTCGCGGACGGGGGCGATGTAGACGATCTTGATCTCGATCGTGGCGCAGGATTCGTTCTGCTCCATGAGGCTGTAGACCGCGGAACCCATGCCGTTGTCCGCCAGCGCGTACATGGCTGCGCCGTGGAGCACGCCGTGGGGGTTCAGCAGCTCCGGGCGCACGGTCAGGCGGCAGCGGCTGATCCCGTCGGCTCGTTCGGTCATTTCGAGGCCGAGCAGGTCGCCGAAGCCGTGGTTACCGGACGAGGTCTTTGCCACCCGTTCTTAGCCCACGCGCTCGATGTAGGTTCCTGTGTCGGTGTTGATCTTGATGCGCGTGCCCTCTTCCACGAAGAGTGGCACGTTCACCATCAGACCGGTCTCCATCTTTGCGGGCTTCGTGCCGCCGGTGGCGGTGTCGCCCTTGAAGCCGGGGTCGGTCTCGACCACGGTCAGCTCCACGGAGAGCGGCAGTTCGATGCCGATGACCTCTTCGCCGTAGAGCACGAGCTGGCACATATCGTTCTCTTTGAGGTAGAGGTTCGCGTCGCCAATCTTGTCTGCCGTGACGGCAACCTGCTCGAATGTCTCGGTGTTCATGAAGTTGAAGAACTGGTCGTCGCTGTAGAGGTATTGCATGTCGCGGCGCTCCACGCGGGCGCGGTTGAACTTCGTGCCGGCCTGGAAGGTTTGCTCGATTGTGGAGCCGCTGCGGACGTCGCGCAGCTTGATGCGCACCTGGGCCGAGCCGCGGCCGGTCTTGATGTGGTTGTAGTCCATGATCGCGAAGAGCTTGCCATCGAGTTCGATGGTCGCGCCCTTCTTCAATTCGCCGGTGGAAATCATTCAGAAAGCTCCTGGGATGAGTTTCGTGGCGTGGCTGAGCACCTGTGCCCGGCCATTCTTCAAGACCACGATATCTTCGATTCGCACGCCACCCCAACCCGGGATGTAGATGCCGGGTTCAATGGTAAACACCATTCCTTCTTCCAGCACATCTTCGGAGGTCATGCCGAGGTAGGGCTTCTCGTGCACTTCGAGGCCCACGCCATGTCCGAGGCCGTGTCCGAACTGCTCGCCGTAGCCCGCCGCGCTGATGACTTCGTGCGCCAGGTTGTGCGCTTCGGAACCCGGCATGCCCGATTCGACACGTTCGATCGCGTTCTGCTGGGCGGCGAAGACGACTTCGTAGATCTCGCGAAAGCGGTCGCCGCCGGGCCCGATCGTGGTGGTGCGGGTGAGGTCACTGCAGTAGCCGTTGTAGATGGCGCCCATGTCGATGACGACGGTTTCGCCCGGTGCCAGCGGTTCATCGCGGGGAGAGGCGTGGGGCATCGCGGCCCAGGGGCCTCCCGCGACGATCGTGTCGAACGAAACGCCCGAGCCACCCAGGTGCCGCACGGCCGTCTCGACCGCCAGTGCGATGTCAGTCTCGGCGAGGCCAGCTTCCATGACGGCGAGGACGTGTTCATAGGCCTGGTCGCCGATGTCGATCGCGCGCTGCAGGGAGGCCAATTCGTCGGCGTCCTTGTAGGCGCGAAGGTCCTCAACGATGTGCGGCGCCGGGCGAAGGAGCGGCCGTTCGGGCGACGGGACTTCGTCCAGGGCGGCCTGGATGCGCGCGTATTCGCCGTAGCTGAGGTCCGCGCCGGAGATGCCGGTGGGCTTGCCTGCCAGTCCCGCCTCGGCAAGCAACGAGACCACAGCCCTATCGCGCCGGCCCTTGATATCGAACAGCTCGAAGCCGCGCCGAACGCTCTCGCGCTCTGCCTGTTCGGTATAGCGTGAGTCGACGCCGATGAGTGCGCGGGTCTCCGTGAGGAGGACGTATCCGGTGGAACCGGTGAAGCCTGAGACGTAGCGCCGGTTCTGCGAATGCCGTCCGAAGACATCGTCGACCGGAGAGGCGATGAGGAAGCCCGCCAGGCCCGCTTCCTGCATGGCCAGGCGGATGCGCGTGAGCCGGTCAGACATGAAAGCCGCCTATCCTGCCCGGGCTTCGAGTTCATCGAGGAGCAGGTTCACGGCGGCAGTGTAGCCTTCGCGCCCGAGGCCGGTCACCTGCCCGATGCAGACCGCGGAAATGAGCGACGTGTGCCGGAAGCCTTCGCGCGCGTGGGTGTTCGAGATGTGTACCTCCACGGCGGGCAGGTTCACGCCCTCGATCGCGTCGTGGAGGGCGACCGATGTGTGCGTGAGTGCCCCCGCATTGATGACGATGCCCTTCGCGACCTTCCGGTAGCTGTGGAGGAAGTCGAGGATGGCGCCCTCGGAGTTGCTCTGGAAGCAGATCACGTTCGCGCCGCGGGCGTTGGCGGCCGCGGCCACGTCGTTTTCGATGTCGATGAGGGTCGTCGTCCCGTACACCTCCGGCTTGCGCTCGCCGAGGAGGTTGAGGTTGGGGCCGTGGACCAGCAGCAGCGTGGTCACGCTGTGGCCCGCTTCTTCCGCCCACGTTCCAGCGCCTGCTCGGCGATCCCTTCCCACGCTTTCTCCGTGACTTCCGCCTGCCGCGCCTTGCTCACGTGGGTATAGATCTGGGTCGTGTTGGCGGACGAATGGCCGAGCAGGTCCTGGACGATGCGAAGGTCGGCACCGCCATCGAGGAGGTGGGTCGCGAAGCTGTGGCGGAGGAGGTGAGGGTGCACGTCCTGCAGGATACCGGCCGCCAGCGCGCAGTGCTTGATGATGCTCTGAACCGAACGCGCCGTGAGCCGACCCCCGGCGCGGTTGAGGAAGAGCGCCTCCTCGGGGCCCTTGCTTAAGTGCGGGCGGCCGTCGCGGAGGTAGAGGGTGAGCGCGGCCATCGCCGGTTCGCCGAAGAGGACGACACGTTCCTTCGCGCCCTTGCCATGGACGATGGCGGTGCCGTCGTCCATGCGAATCTGTCCGGTGTTAAGGGAGACGAGTTCCGAGATGCGCAGGCCGCCACCATAGAGCAGTTCGAGCATCGCACGGTCACGCTGGCCCTGGGGCAACGACACGTCGGGCGCGCTGAGCAGCGCTTCGATGACGCCGCCGTCGAGCACCTTCGGCAGACGCTTCGGCCGCTTCGGAAGAGCGACACCGTAGAGGAGGTCCTTATCGACGGCGCCTTCGCGCTGGAGATAGCGGTAGAAGCCGTGCACGGTGCTGGTGCGGCGCGTGATGGATGCCTGCGCCATCCCGCCCTCGCGCAGACCGCCCATGTATTCGCGGAAGCGCAGGCGCGTGGTTGCGAGCGGTTCCAACTCGCGTTCCCTGCACCACACGAAGAACTGGCCGATGTCGTTGCGGTAGTTGCGGATGGTGTATTTCGAACGCCCGCCCATCGCTTCGAGTTCGCGCAGGTAGGCGTCGAGGAATGCCTCAGCCGTCTTGTGGGGAGCGGGAGTCGCCATAATGAGAGCATAGAGTTAAGGGACGACTGGCGCGAGGGGAAGTCTTTCAACCACGGAGTGATGCTCGTGTAGTCTATTCGCCGGTCATGCGTCAATCCCCGAACCACGTCCACATCCCCCAACTGCGGCTGGCCGCGCAGGCCATTTCGACTCCGAGCGGGTCTGTTGCGGATGCGGTGCGGCACATGGGCGCGTTGCAGGCGCAGGACTACCCGGCCTCCCTCTGGGCTATCCGCCTGCGCGCGGGAGCGACCAAAGCTGAAGTCGACGCCTCCATCGCGCGCCGTGAAATCGTCCGCAGCTGGCCGATGCGGGGCACACTCCACTTCGTCCCCTCGGAGGATCTGCGCTGGATGCTGGAGCTCTGCACGCCGCGGATCATCGGTCGCACGACAGCGCGGGACCGCCAGCTCGAACTTGATGACGCCGTCTTCACCGCGGCGGGCCGCGTGATCGAAGTGGCTCTGGCGCGCGAAGGCACGCTGACCCGTCCGGCGGTCTACGAGACTCTGGAGGCGGCCGGGATCTCGCCCGCCGGGCAGCGCGGCATCCACATCATTGGGCGGCTCGCGCAGCAGGGATTGATCTGCTTTGGCCCGCATGTTGGCAAGCAACCGGCCTTCGTGCTGACCGACGCCTGGCTCCCGACAACGCCTGCCCTCACCGCCGAAGAGGCCTCTGCGAGGCTTGCCCACCGCTACTTCGTCAGCCACGGCCCCGCGACCGTTCACGACTTCGCCTGGTGGTCCAACCTGACGCTGACCACCGCGCGAGCCGCTCTGGCGGCCGTTCGGGATTCCCTGGAGTGCATCCACGTGAGCGGCAAGGAGTACTGGCTGGCCCCAGGCGTCGCCCGGCCGGATAGGGCTACGACCTCCTCCCACGACATCCCGCGTTCACGGCGTTGGGCGTCGAGGGCCGCATGGAGCCGGGTAGTGTCGAAGCGACGCCAGCGCGGGTGGGGCGGGCGGGAGGCCGTCACGGATTCGCGGCACGTTTGAGGAAGCCGGCGAGGAGGG
>CAYYSD010000217.1:0-4466 GCA_964474285.1 uncultured Anaerolineaceae bacterium
GCGGGTTCTATTTGCGATGGGTTCGCAACACCGGGCCCCCACGCCGGGCCCTCCCACGCTGCGTGCCCTGCGGGGAGAGGCGGTGATCGTTCACCACGGGATTGGGGCTTCAGGCGGCGCCGAGGCGGTGGGAACGGCGTCCGATGATGACCGCGCCGGCGGAAAGCATCGCCAGGAGGCCGAGCACTCCCGCCAGGGCGAAGTCAATGCGGAGGACGCCGCTATCGTCGCCGGCGGACGGGCCGGGGAGGAAACCTGGGCCCGAGGGGACCAACGGCGAGGTTCCGGGCCACGAGACCTCGGGCACCACGAACGAGTCCGAGTCCGGGGAGGGCCATTCGATGCGGACGAAGCCATCGGGGCCGTCGGCGATAACTCGTTCACCGAGCGCGGCGGCAGCCAGGAGAGCGGGGGCGCGCTCAACGAGCGAGGCGAACTCGGTCGACGCCACCGCGACCCCCGGGACGTGAGCCCCGGGGGCATAGCCGCTCTGCACCCATGCGCCATCCAGCAGGTAGAAGCTCTTTCCGCCGGCGGAGCGCACGGACTGGCCCGAAGTCTGCTGCTTGCCTTCGCGGAGCTCGCCGGCGCTGGCGGCGCCTGCGACTGCGGTGGCGCCCGAGGAGGGAGCGGCGGCGGCGTAGGATGAGACGGACTGGCGAGCGGCGGCAGAGTCGAAGACTAGGGAAGTTTCGCGGGCAAGGTAGGACGTGTAGGGCGTGACAATGCCGAAACGCGTCGCGATCTCGACGATCTCGGCGACGACCGACTCGCTCGGGCCTTCGATGCGCAGCTCCGTGAGGAGGTCGGCGATGCGCTGCTGGGCCCAGAGCCGGGCGATGGCAGGGTCGGAGAGATCGGATTCAGGAAGCGAGAGGTGGTATTCGAAGGTCTTGCGGCCCTGGGAGGTGTCACCCTCGACCCGGACCGTGACGGGGCCGCCAACGCCATACCGGCCGGTGACGAGCGCCTGGCTGCCAGCGAAAATGCCGGTGAGCGTTCGCGGGGCGACCTGGCTCACTTTGCCATCGATGGTGACTTCGACGCTGGTGAGGATGGGAGTGGAGATGCGTTCGTAGAGGCGGGAGACCTCCGCTTCGATATCCTGCCCGGGGCGGACGAAGTGACTGGTGCCTGTGAACTCGGTGGCAAGGGCGTCGAGGAGGATCGTGTCGACGTCGTTGCCGACTCCGAAGGCGAAGAGTTGCGCGTTCGTGTCGTTATGTTCGCGGGCAATGCGCATGATCGCCGGGACATCGCGGGCGCCGACGGTGGGGAGGCCATCGGTCAGGAAGATGATCGTTGCAGGGCGGGAACCGGTGGCGAGGTCGAATCCAGCGGAGAGGGCGCCGGCAATGTTCGTGCCGCCCAACACCTGGAGGCCCTGGATGTAGTCGATGCCGTCGCGGCGATCACGGGCGGGGTGGAGGCGATTGCCGTAGATGCTGACGCCATCGGAAAACGTGACGATGCCGAAGCGGTCTCCCGGGCCGAGGCCCTCCACGAGATTCGTGAGGGCGTCCTTCGCCTGGGAGAGCTTTTCCCCGCGCATCGAGCCGGAGACATCGAGTACGGCGATGAGGTCGCGATCGACGCGGGAGGTTGTTTCGAGTTGCGGAGCGAAGAGGAGGGCGAAGTAGCCGTTTTCGCCGCGTTCGCGGTAGGCGAGCATGCGCGAGTCGAGGACTCCCTTGCCTCCGCCCAGGTAGAGAGTGAAGTCGGATTCGGCCTTCCAGCCGGTGCCGGACTCCCAGGAGAGCTTCGCCTTTCCGGGACCTTCGCGGTCGATGATCACCGGGTGGGATGGGGCGATGGCGGAACGGACCCCCCAGGAGACGTTCACATTCGCACGGAAGGACGCCTTGAGCGGACGCGGTGACATGCGCGACCAGGGCACGGCGAGTGCAGCGGCTTCGCCTTCAGCCGTGAGGGGACTGGTTACCGTGAAACTCACCTGGCGCCCTTCGCCGGCGGGCACCGGGAAGGCGCGCACTTCGTAGAGATTGCTGCCGACAGATTGAAGGAGGGCCGGGTCGATACGGCGGCGGACGATCTCCTGGTAGATCCGGCTCGCGTCCTTCGCGTCGATGAGCGCGCCTTCGAGCGTTTCGGGGCCGCCTGAGAGGGTGAGGCCCGTGACGGCGCTTCCCCGTGGTACCGGGATGATGATGCGGCCCTCGGCGACGCCGCCGCGAGAGCTGTTGCTCAGCGAGAACGTGTAGTCGGCTGAACTCGACGCGTCACGGACGTTGGTTCGCACGTCAAGTTGATCGAGCTGGGCCACGGGGCCAGCCTGCCACCAGCATTCCTGCGGGCCGGTGGGGCAGGGCCGAGGATCCGGTTGCTGGGCGAGGGCGAGGGCGGGAAGCAGCGCGAAGAACATCGTGAGTACGACAACAGCGCGAGACATGTGGCGCCTCCTGTTTCCCCGTCAAACGCCGGGAAGCGGGAGAAGGTTCCACAGGGTTTCAGGAACAGCCGGTGGGGGTGACAACCGTGGAACGCGACTGGGAAGCGCCGTCCGTCGCGGTGATCGCCCAACCCTGGACATCCGCCGGGAACGTGAGCGAGGCGGTCCACGTGCCCGCCGTCGGGATCCCGGAGGACATGAAGAGGGGCACGTTGGAGACGGCGCCGGATCCGGTTGTGGAGCGCAGTGTGACGGAGGTGACGCCATAGTCGTCTTCCACGAAGACGCTGAAGGTGACGAAGCCGCCGCTGCAGATGCCGGAGGGGCTGCCAAGCGAGGGCGGCCCGCCGATACGGAGGACCGACACCTGGACGGTGGCTGTGCCCGCGGGGCCGCCATTGAGCGATACGGCGGAGGCGAAATTCCCTTCGCCTGTGCCCGGGAGGCTCGGGATGTTCACGGCGAGGTGGACAGGGACGAGGGCGCCAGTCTCGATCACGTCCGAGTCCGCCCTGGCGCTCAGCCAGGGCACGTTGGAGGTGGCCGCGAAGGTGATCCTGTCGCAGAGGGCCTGGTTCAGCGCGTAGAAGAACGAGTCCTGGCCGGGGATGAGCGCGAGGGCCGCGACGTTGGCGGCGATACGGGGCAGGCAGACGACCGCGGTGGGCGTTGGAACCGGCGTGGGCGGCTCAGCCGTTGGCGAGGCGGCCGGCGTGGGGGTGACGGTGTTCGTCGGGGTGGCGCTCGCCGTGGCCGAGGGCGTGAGCACGATGGTGGGGGAGGGCGGCGGCGGCGTCTCGGAGGGAGCCACGGCGCCCGGGGATGGCGTGACCATCGGGAGGGGCGTTTCGGTTCCCAGGGCGGCCGATGTGGCGGTCGGACGCGGACGGGTGGGGGACGGGGCAAAGGGCGACTCCATGGGAACGGGAGATTCGGGGTCGAGGAGGCCGGGGAACGTGTCGTCGCCGGCACCCTGCATGACGACGGCAGCGAGGACGGCGGCGAAGCCGACAGCGATGGCGGCCGTGGCGCCCAGGACGGCGACGCGCCACGGAGGCGGGCGGGAGCCCGAAGCAGCGATGGTTCGCCGCGTGAATGAACTCTCGCGGACACGGTCGGGCCAGCGCGTGGAAACGAGGTTGGCCACATCAGTGAGGAGGGCGGCCGGGGTCTCGGCGACCGGGAGGGCGGCGTAGGCGGCGGCCACGTCGAGCGCTGTCGAGGCAGCACGGCACTGGGCGCATTCGCGCACGTGTGCGGCGGCGAGGCGCGCGGCACGCCGGGGGCTCGCGGAGGCGCCGCCGGCCATGCGGGCGGGCTCGCGGCACGGCCAGGAAGGGTCGTGGACTGCGGCCCAGGCGGCGGCCTGCTCAGCGACGGCGGCGGGTGTGCGACGGCTGACGACCGCGGCGCTGGTCTCGGAAACACCGAGCGCGACCGCAAGGGCAGCCGGTCCAAGTTTTCGGCGGACGATGAGGTCGAAGATGGCGACCTGGTCGCGTTCCATGAACTGCAGCGAGGCGAGCGCGCCCGAGCCCTGCGTGGGGAGACCTTCACCCGGGCGAGCAAGGGCGAGGCGGCGGGCCGAACCAAGTGCCAGCCAGTGGAAGTGGGCATCGTCGTCGATGGTGGAAAGCGCACCAAAGAGCTGGCCGAAGACTTCGAGCGAAAGGATGCGGGCGGGTCCGGGGCCGACCAGGCGGGCGGCGATGTCGTAGACATCGGGCAGGGAGCGCAGGCAGAGTGAGGCGAAGGCACGCTCATCCCCTCCGCGCGCACGGGCGACCATGCTTCGAGATGCTGGCACTGCCATTGCCGGGCCCTTCGGCCACCCCGTCCGCGCTGAGTATATGCGGTGCGTGCCACCGGGCGGTGAGACCGGCGGGTTAAGCGGGAGTCAACCGCGCCGGCCGGGCGGGATGCGGTTAGCCGAGGGGTTGCGTACTCTCAAACGACTGCACCCCCGCCCGGATTGGCCCATGCTTCTTCTCAGGATTCCCCTTTCGCTCGCGCTGCTTGTGGTTGCTGCTGTTTCGGCGGCGGGATACACGGCTGC
>CAYYSD010000218.1:0-2438 GCA_964474285.1 uncultured Anaerolineaceae bacterium
CACACCTTTAACCGTTCGCACTTGACGTCCAAACGGTCACATGCGGTATTAGCTCGGCTTTCGCCGGGTTATTCCCCACTACGAGGCAGGTTACCCACGTGTTACTCACCCGTTCGCCACTAACCCGAAGGTTCGTACGACTTGCATGCCTAATACATTCCGCCAGCGTTTGTCCTGAGCCAGGATCAAACTCTCCGAAAAAACAACTACAACCGATCTCGCGACCGGTTAATTCCGTTGTTAACGGGTTCCCAGACGTTCTCTTTCGTCCGCTATCCAGTTGTTAAAGTGCGCCGGCCTTTTTCTGAGGCCCGAACGAGAAGATTAGCTCGCCCGGAGCAGGTTGTCAACTCTTGGAAGCTGGTGTACCTGCGGCCTCCCCCTTCGCGGGGCTGCCGTACGGCCTCTGAAAAGAGGCGCTCGGCCAGTATGCCCATGTCTCCTCAGCGCGGTCAACAGGGGTTCTGTGAAAGTTCGGCCGGTTCCCGCGACCTTCGCCTCATCGCGGGCATGAAAGCCAGAGCGCAAGGCCCGCCTCGCAACGGTTGGGCGACTCCTCTATAGGGTTCGTTTGCGTTCGGCCCATTTGGCCTTTTGTTCGATGCGGACGCGTTCGTCCACAGACCGGTAGCGGCCGAGGAATTCGGCGGCGAAAGCGTCGAACTGTCCGGTGGTGATGGCGACGCGCATGCGCTCCACCAGGCGGGTGAGGTAGCGGACGTTGTGGAGGCTGGCAAGGCGGTAGCCCAGGAGTTCGTCGTTGCGGAAGAGGTGATGGAGATAGGCGAGGCTCGATCGCCGGCAGGCGCGGCAATCGCAGGCGGCTTCGATCGGGCCGGGATCGTCGCGGAAGCGGGCGTTGCGAATGTTGAGCCGGCCCTCGTCCGTGAAGAGCGACCCGTTGCGGGCCAGCCGGGTGGGGAGGACGCAATCGAACATGTCGACGCCCCGTGCCACCGCGTTGACGAGGTCTTCGGGGCTGCCGACGCCCATGAAGTATCGCGGCTTGCCGGCCGGGAGTTCGGCGGCGACCAGTTCGGCGATGCGCCACATCACGTCTTTCGGTTCGCCCACGGAGAGGCCACCCATGGAGTACCCGGGGGCATCGAGGGCGACCAGTTCGCGCGCGTGCCAGCGGCGCAGCTCGGCGTGAATGCCCCCCTGGACGATGGCGAAGGTCGTGGTGCCACCGGCGGCGCGGGCGCTGCGTTCGTACCAGCGAAGGGTGCGCTCGGCGGCGGCCGTCGCGGGCTGGAGGTCGGACTGGCCCGGGAGGAGCTGGTCGAGGGGCATGGCGATATCGACGCCAAGGGAACGCTGTACCTCCATCGCGACCTCGGGCGTGTAGAGGTGCTCGGAGCCATCGATGTGGGAGCGGAAGCGCACGCCCTCTTCGCTGATCTTTTGCAGCCGGGCGAGGCTGAAGACCTGGTAACCGCCGCTGTCGGAGAGGATTGGGCCGGGCCAGTCCATGAACCTGTGCACGCCGCCAAGCTGCTCGATGAGGCGGTGCCCGGGTCGCAGATAGAGGTGGTAGGCGTTGACGAGCAGGATCTCGGCGCCGGCCGAACGCACCTCTTCGGGCGAGAGCGACTTCACGGTGGCGAGGGTGCCGACGGGCATGAACGCCGGCGTGCGGATCTCGCCGCGCGCCGTGGTGATGACGCCGGCGCGTGCACGGACGGGGTCGCCTGGATCGTGGGTGAGGCGGAACGCGAAGGTCACGTGAGGATGAGTTCCGCCGCGCGGCGGACGAGCTCGGGGGGCACGTCGGAGCGGGTGGTGGCGCGCCCGAGGGCTTCGAGGAGGACCCACTTCACCTTGCCGCCGGAGACCTTTTTGTCGCTGAGGGTGGCGGCGAGAATGTCCTCGATGGCAAGGCCGGGCGCGTGCTCGGGCAGGCCGACCTTGCGGATGATGCGCTGCTGGCGTTCGAATTCGGCCGGGGAAAGCAGGCCCATTTCGACCGAGAGGAAGCCTGCGGCCCGCATGCCGATGGCAACCGCTTCGCCGTGGAGGTATGTCGTGTAGCCGGTGACGGATTCGATCGCGTGCCCGAAGGTGTGTCCGTAGTTGAGGAGGGTGCGCTGCCCGGCCTCGCGTTCGTCGAGTGAGACGACGGCGGCTTTGATACCCGCGCTCCAGGCGACGACATCCGGCGATGAGAGCGCATCCCGGGTGAGGTCGAGCGCCTCGATGTGGTCCACGAGGGCGGCGTCGAGGATGAAACCGTGCTTCACGAACTCGGCCCAGCCTTCGCGCAGCTCGCGGTCGGGGAGGGAGGCAAGAGTGTTCGTGTCCATGATGACGGCGCGCGGCTGAGCGAAGGCGCCGACGGCGTTCTTGCCGAGCGGGTGGTCGACGCCGGTCTTGCCGCCGATCGAGGCATCGACCATGCCGAGGGTGGTGGTGGGCACGTGGACGAAGGCGACGCCACG
>CAYYSD010000218.1:2448-4418 GCA_964474285.1 uncultured Anaerolineaceae bacterium
GACGCCACGGAGGATGGAAGCGGCGACGAACCCTCCGAGGTCGGTCACAACGCCGCCGCCGAGGCAGATGATGAAGTCGGAGCGTTCGATGCGTTGTCCCAAGAGCCAGTCGTAGAGGGTGGACACGGTCGCGAGATTCTTGGACTGCTCGCCAAAAGGAATGAGCTTTGATGCGACGGGGTACCCGCTGGCGGAGAGCGAGGCGGCGAGTGTTTCGCTATAGAGCGGGCCTACGTTCTCGTCCGATATAAGGAAGGCGCGGCCGGTGAGTCCAGAGGCGCGGCAAATGGCGCCGGCGGAATCGAGGAGTCCAGCGCCCGCAAAGATACGCGAGGAGGCGGTGGGCGTCGTCACGAGCGCTGCGAGCCGATCGAGGCGCGGGGTCAACGGCGACGGTCGATGCGCCTGGAGAGCGGCGGCGATCGCCTCGGCGGCGGCGGCGGGAGCCAGGCCATCGACCGGGACGCGCAGGTCGGCGAGCTGATAGAGCGGGCGTCGAGCATCGAGCAGCGCCTCGAGCCGGCCGCGCGGGTCGCGGGCGAGTAGAGGGCGTGCCTCGGTGGAAGGGTCTGCGATGAGCCGGGCGGCAGCTTCGGCAGGCGAGATATCGAGCCAAACGCTCGTGCCGCGCGCGATTTCGCGACGCCCATCGAGCGAGGTGACCGCTCCACCACCCGTGGCAATGACTGCCGGACCTTCTTCATTGATGGCGCGAAGGGCGCGAGCTTCACGGAGCCGGAAGGCCACTTCGCCCTCCTCTTCGAAGATGGCCGGGATGGAGCGGCCGGCCGCGGCTTCGATGCGGGCATCGGAATCGACGAACGGCAGCCCGAGCTGTGCGGCCAGGAGACGGCCGACGGTCGACTTGCCGGAGGCCGAGATGCCGACGAGAAAGATGCCTGGCGTTGTCATTGGTCTCCGGTGGCCCCCATGAATGTTGGGCGGTGAACCAAGTGTAGCTCGGAGCGCGATACGTTCCGCGCGTGACAAGAGGCGGCCCATTGGCCCTCCCATTAGGACCGTAAGGCCCGGTTGCGGGCGGGAAAACTTCCTTACCTTTGCTTCAGCAACACCGGAGGGAACGCGATTCGACCAACAGGACAGGCGCCCGGGCTGTAGAGGTTACTACCGCAGGTACCCGGCCGGGACAACAAGAGCAGTCAACAACCAACCACAAGCAAAGAGATCTGAAACGTTCTTGGAGGAACGAAAAGTGCAACGAAGGACCCTAGACTTCATCTTTGCAGGCGGAGGCGCAATCCTTGCAGTCCTGCTCCTGGTTCTGGGCTTCGTGCTCATGGACCAGGCGAGTTTCGCCGACGACTACGTCACGCAGCAACTCAGCGAGCAAAGGATCAAGTTCGCGAGCATGGAGGATCTTGAAAAGGACGAGGCGACCCCCGCCAACACCGCGAACATCGCGAAGATCACTGAGTGGAAAGACGGGTCCGTCTGCCTCGAGAAGTACGCCGGCAAGGACCTGACCACCGGCAAAATGGCGGAGTGCTACGGCAACTTCTACATCGGCATGCACATGGCCCGCTCGGCCGCCAACATGGCCGCCCAGTACAAGAACGATGAGTTCAAGGGCGCGACCTATGCGTCCCTCGGAGACCTCCGCACCAAACTGACTGCTGACATTGCCGCCGCCAAGGCCGCCAACGACACGGCCAAGGCCGATGCCCTCCAGAAGCAGTTCGATTCCGCAACCTCGCTCCGCAGCACGATGCAGACCGGTGAAACCCTTCGCGGCCTGCTGCTGACCAGCTACGGGTTCAGCATCTTCGGAGAGAAGGCTGCCCTGGCCTCGACCGTTTGCTACATCGCCGGCGCCCTCCTGGTCCTCCTGGCCATCGCAGGATTCGCCCATGCCTTTATGACCTCGCCGGAGAAGGCAGTTGGCGCAGTGCCGGCCCACACTCCTGCAGGCGGCCCGGGGCCGCACGCCACCTAGGGTGGCAGGGACAGAC
>CAYYSD010000219.1:0-4401 GCA_964474285.1 uncultured Anaerolineaceae bacterium
GAATGGCCGGAGGCGCCCAATGAATATCGTTAGCCGCTTTTTCCTTGCCCTCTTCAGCCTTCTCCTGATCGGCGCGGCAGCGGGCCTCGGTGTGCTTGCCTGGCGCGATTCGGAACAGCTCGATATCTCCGTGGGAGATTTCAACCTCCAGGCCCTCGTCACGGTCGACGGCTGGGAGCGCGGGCTCTTCACGGCGATCCTCGCCGCGATCGGTCTCGTCGGGCTGTTTGCGTTCGTCATCGCCCTCATGCCCGCCCGCGCGAGTTCTCAAGCCAGGGCAGGCGCGTCCAGGGGCGTTTTGCGGCTGCACCAGGCGGATGGTGGCACGGTCGAAGTGCCCGCGGTGGCGATCGAATCGTTGCTGCGCGATGAGCTGCAGAACGAGGGTGAGATTCGCACGGCTGTGCCCCACGTCTCCGTAAACGGCGACGCCGTGACGATCGTGCTTGACCTGGTGATCGAACCGAGCGCGAGCATCGCCCATGTGACCTCGCTGGCCAACAACATCTGTTCGCAGACGCTCAAGGAACAGGTGGGCGTGACAACCGTGCGTCGCCCACACGTGCGGGTGAGTTACGATGACATCGCGGCGCGGCCGGCCGGCATGGTCGCCGGGCCAAGACCAACATTTGCGCCCGCTGTCCCTGCCTATGCGCCGGCGCCAGCACAGCCGCCAGCTCCCGCCGAGGAACGCAAATCGGATGACTGACCCTTCGCCACGATTGAAAGCGCCCGCCGCAGGAGAGCTTCCCTGGGTCCTGGAAGCGATGCTTTTCGCGGCGGGCGAACCGTTGCCCGTTTCCGCGCTCGCTCGCGCCGCCGGCGTCAGCGATGCAGCCGCGCGCAGGGCGCTTGTCCAGCTGGGCGAAGACTACAAGGCTCGCGGCCTCCGCATTCTCGAAGACGGCCAGGGGCTCTACCAGGTGGCGCACGCCCCTGAATATGGGCAGTACGTCGAGCAGCTCCTCGGGAACGGGCCCGGCACCCGCCTTTCGCGAGCGGCGCTCGAAACACTCGCCATCATCGCCTACCGCCAGCCCTGTACCCGCCCCGAAGTCGAAGCGATCCGCGGTGTAAACTCCGACCGGCTGATGGCGACCCTCGAACAGCGCGGGCTCATCGAAGAGTCGGGCCAGTCGGATGGTGTCGGACGGCCGAAACTCTATCGCACGACCATCAAGTTCTTCGAATACTTCGGGCTGAGCGGGCCATCGGACATGCCGCCGCTCCCGGAACCCGCCCCAATCGAGGCGGATGTCGCGATTTGACCGCCGGTATCGTTCGCATCCGCTTCGCGCTTCCCGCAGAGACGCTGAAGGAGAAGCGCACCGTCGTGCGCTCGGTCGTTGAGCGGCTTCGCAACCGGTTCAACGCCGCGGTCATCGAAGCGGACGACCTCGACACGTCGGGTTTCGCGACCCTGGCTGCGGCGGTGCTTTCGAATGACGGCGCCCATGCGGACGAGCAGCTACAGGCCATCGCCAAAGCGGTTGAGGAATGGCGGCTAGACGTCGAGGTCCTCACGATCGAGACCGAGCTCGTGGCCCTGTAGCGCCGACGGGCCCCCGCGCTGATATCATGCGCGCCATGGATTTCCGGGCCTTTCACCCTCCCCGTTGATTCACACCGGGCTCCAGCCCTCGTGGACCGCCACTTTGCCGTTTGAGACACCCGTCCATCCGAAGCAAAGTGGAGTTTCGTTGTGCCGATTCGCCTTTCTCATCTGACCCTCACGTCCCTGTCCCGAGCCCGGCGTTGGCCCGGGTTCGTGGCTGTCCTCCTCGCGATCGAATTCCTCGATGAGTTCGTCTTCGGGCTGCGCGAAGCGGCCTGGCCGCTCATCCGCGATGACCTCGATCTGAGCTACGTCCAGGTTGGTATCCTCATCGGTGCGCCGGGTGTGGTGTCCGGGCTGGTGGAACCCGTCCTCGGCATCCTCGGCGACGCGGGGCGAAGGCGCGCCATCATCCTCATCGGCGGCGTCACATTCACGGCTGGGCTGCTGGCGACGGCCGCCGCGCCGTCGTTCGCGGCGATGCTGGTCGCGTTCGTGGTGCTCTACCCGGCGTCGGGGGCCTTCGTGAGCCTTTCGCAGGCCAGCCTGATGGACTTCGACCCCCGCCGGCACGAGCAGCTGATGGCCAGGTGGACGCTCGCCGGCTCCCTGGGCGTGGTGGCGGGACCCCTGGCGCTGGGCGCAGGCATCTTCCTCGGGCTTGGCTGGCGGGAGATGTTCGTTGCGATGGCGCTCATGAGCGGCGTCATCCTGTTGCTCGCGCGGCCCCACCCGTTCGCAACAGCCCATGAACACGAACCAATGTCGTTCCGGGAGAGCGCGGCCGGCGCGGTGCGGGCGCTGCGGCGCGGCGTCGTCTGGCGCTGGCTTGCCATCCTCGAACTTTCGGACCTGATGCTCGATGTCCTTCTCGGGTTCCTGGCGTTGTACCTGGTCGACGAGGCGGGTGCGTCGAATTCCCAGGCGGCGCTCGCCGTTGGTGTGTGGGCGACGGTTGGGCTGGCAGGCGACGCGCTGCTCATCCCGCTGCTGGAACGCGTGCCCGGCGTGCGATACCTGCGGGTGAGCGCTGTCATCGTTTTCGTGTTGTTCCCCCTGTTCCTGCTCGTCCCGTGGTTCTGGCCGAAGGTCGCCATCCTCGCGGTGCTCGGGTTGTTGAACTCGGGCTGGTACGCAATCCCGCAGGGCCGCCTGTATTCGACCATGCCGGGGCAGTCGGGGTCGGTGATGGCGATCACGTCGGCGCTCGGCGTGGTCACGTATGCCGTCCCTGTGGCCCTCGGCCTCATCGCGGATATCGCGGGCATCGGGAACATGATGTGGCTGCTGCTCCTCGGGCCGCTGGTGCTGGTGCTGGGGCTTCCGCGCCACGACACCGTCGCGCTTGCTGAGACGCGCGAGTGACAGCGTGGCGGTTGCCGGTGTCACGCGCGACAGCCATCCTGCGCGCGTGGTCACCATCATCGAGCGCAAGATGAAGCCGGGCGGCGACGTGCGCGAGTACACCTGCGAACTGCTCTCGGCGGACGCGGCGCTGGTGGTTGTGCGCTACGTGCTGGTGCGGGGGAGCGCCGGGTTCCAGGTGCCTGCCGTGTTCCCGCCGGGCTCGGTCTCGGACGGGTACTTCTGGCTCAACAAGTCCTACAACATGTACCGCTTCCGCGACCCGGACGGCGCGCCGCTGGCCCATCGCTTCGACGCCGTCACGGACGTACGGCACGGCGAGGGCGTCATCGAGTACCGTGATCTCGCGCTGGACTGGTGGGCCCTGGCCGACGGCGAGCTGATCGAAGAGGACCGCGAGGAGTTCGACGAGCTTGTCGCGTCCGGCGCGCTTTCCGCGCGGGACGCGGCGAAGGCAGCCGATGCCGCACGGCAGGTGTTCTCGCGCTACCGGCACATCATCGATGGCGTCGCGGCCATCGAAGCGCGGCGGGAGCGCAGCCGCGCCGCCGAGGGTTGAACCGCATCCCGGGTTGTCCTTCGTAGCGGGAAGGTGGTAAGCATGGGGCATGCCGCACACCTGGGACCCCGACGTACCGACCCCCGAGGAAGCGCTGCACCGGCTCGCCGCCGGGAACCGCCGCTTCCGCGAGACGCATTCGGTCACCGAAGCGAGCCCGTGGAGCGAACACCAGGCACAGGCGGCCCAACGGCCGTTCGCCATCGTCCTCGGTTGCTCCGATTCGCGGACGCCCGTGGAGATCCTGTTCGACCAGGGCTTCGGTGACCTGTTCGTCGTGCGCATCGCCGGGAACATCGTCGCGCCGTCGGTGGTGGGTTCGATCGAATTCGCGGCCTCGCAGTTTGGTTCACGGCTGGTGGTGGTGATGGGGCATACAGGTTGCGGGGCGATTTCCGCGACGGTGCACGCGCTCCAGACCGGAATGGGACCCGACTCGCAGAACATTCGCGCGATCACCGACCGGATCGCGCCGCACATCGGCGCGGCGTTGCTCGCGGGGAGCACGCAGGACATCCTGGCGGAGGCCACGCGCGCCAACATCCGCGCCAGCGTCGACCACCTGCGGCACGGCAGCCGCATCCTCGAAGATCTCGTGCTGGCCGGGCGAGTGGCGGTCGTCGGCGCCGAATACGTACTCGAGACGGGCGAAGTCGTGTTCTTGGACGGCGTCTAAGCGGGCGAGGCACGAACGGACTCCGCTGGTACTCTCGGGCACCCGTTCGCCCCGAGCCGAGTCGAAGGGCCTGGCTCCCTTGCGATGTCTCGCCGGCTCCTGAGTCAGTCTCAAGTGTGGCGGCGTTCCTGCTTCGACAGGCTGAGCACGAACGGATTCCGCTGGTACTCCCGGTTCTTCCCGTTCGCCCTGAGCCGAGTCGAAGGGCCTGGCTCCCTTGCGATGTCTCGCCGGCTCCTGAGTCAG
>CAYYSD010000220.1:0-4367 GCA_964474285.1 uncultured Anaerolineaceae bacterium
CGAACCGGTGGAATCGGCCTTCGATTGTAGGAGTTGGACCACCCGCCGGCAAGCGAGCTCGAGCGTCGAGACCCAGGGGGCGTCACCAGGGAGCCTCGCGTGAGCGCGGAAGGCTTCAGGGTGGCGCTCCCACCACGCGGCAACGATCTCCGTCCCCTGCTCTCCCTCATGCCTGGCCGCGATTGCGCGAATCCCTTCCTCGTCGCCGGGGCGGGCCGGTTCCACGGCGAGCGGCTGGTATCCCGTTGGGAAGAATCCCTCCCGGACTGCCGGGTTCTGAAGCAGGTACAGGATGTCCGCCGTGTAGCGCCAGAGGTTTTCACGCGTTGCGCGTCTCACCTCCTCCTTCAATTGCCGCCACGCCGCGATGCGCAGCTCCCGGTATCGCTGAGGGTCCGATGCCTTCACGGCGACCGCGATGGATTCCCTCACGGCGTCGTGGATGAACAGCCCGTCGCGCAGACTTTCCACGAACGGGAGGCGGGCCAGCCGGTCGAACGTGTCGGCAGGCGCCACGTCCGGCAGCATCGCGCGCAACAGTGATGCCGTCGTGCGGCGGAGTAGGCTTGCCGCCTCCAGCGCCCGCCGGACCACAGCATCCGGCACTGACTCGAGGTACCCCCGGGCCAGCGAGGACATGATCGCCCCCGCGGCGAAGTCTTCCGGTTGTCCACGCGACCGCACGCCAGGCTCAGCGGCGATGGTCAGCGCCAGCGGGTGGCCGTGGGCTATCGCGGACACCCTGCGCGCGCTCGCCGGGTCCATTCCGAGGTAGCCCAGGCAGTCAAGCGACTCACGCTCCGTCAGGGGACCGAGGGTGATGCTGCGGAATAGCCCTCGCCATTCAGGCGCAGCGATCCATTCGGCTACAGGCGGCTCGCGGCCCGCCATGACCACCCGCGCCGCATCCGGCAAGACCGGGCACAGGCGCAACCTGATGAAGGTATCCATGAGCCAGAACTGCTCATATGTGTCGAAAATCAGGACTACGGGGCCTGCAAACTCGCTGAGCCGCTGGCCGATCACTTCGAGGGCGGCCGTCTCCGCTCCGCATGCCGCGGCAAGGGCCGTCAGCAGTCCAGGTTCGGACGGCTCGATCGCGCGGCAGTCGAACCGCAAAACGGTCGCCCCGGCATTTCGCGCCCGCTCGGCAAAGATCGCGGTGAGGAACGACTTTCCCATGCCCGCCACGCCGTTGATATGGACGACTCTTGGGCCACCCGGCGCCAGCGTTGATTCCAGGACAGCCAGTTCCTGGTGCCGCCCGAAGAAACCCTGGTGAGCTCGCCGTTCCAGCACGGCGCCAAGCGTTGCGGTCATCGAGCCCTCGTTTCTCCCCTACCGCGCAACGGCGAGTTCCGGCAGTCCGTGGGTGATCTCCGTCGCCTTCTCCAGCGTGCCGAACACCCGCGTGGTGAGGTTGCTGAACTGAGGAGTGGACTCTACTCCCTTCCATAGGGCCGACGCCAGATACGCATGGGCCGAAGCTTCGTCACGGAACTTGTAGACGCCCCCTGCCGTGCTCGTCGCCGCATCGAGTAGCCAGGTCTTTTCGAAACAGCCGGGGATGTTCGCGAAGTTCGGCGCGAGTTCGGTCGCCGTAGCCCGCATTTCGGCCTCAGACAGCGCATAGTTGAATTGAGCGATCAGGACGTGCATGGCAGACACCTCAATAGGAGATGCCTGCACCCTAAGCCTCTTCTCCTGCTGGAGTGTTGGCTGTTCATGAGATTTCCGTGAGAAGTCCCCGGCCCTCGCACTGAATGGCGGGACGCCCGCTCACGTTGCCTCAATCGTCGCCATCATCCCTATGTCTTCGTCGTCGAGGGTGTGGCAGTGGAACACAGTCTCCCGCCAGTCTGCCGGAACGGGATGCGAACTCGCGCCCGGCCACCCGCAGGGACACTGACCACATCCTTCCAGCCGGGCGCCGGCCGTTCGCTGCTCACTGTGCTTCTCCCACGCTCGCGCCGCCCCGGCACCGGGGGCTGATTCCATGAACTCACCTCGGTTCGACTGTGCATCAGAAACGGACCGGCACTCACGGGCGTTGGGCCGCGAAGTGGCGGTCGAACGGGAGCAATCACCATCAACCTGTCAGGGAGCAGTACAGTGGACAGGTGCCCTTACGAATGCAACTCGCTTCGCCGCTCCCGGTTGAGTTCGCTCCTCTGCACGTCGTGGAAGGCCCCCTGCTGGACCCGGGTCCGGGCGAAGTGCGCCTCGCAGTGACCTGCTGCGCGGTCTGCCGCACCGACCTTCAGATCTGCGAAGGCGACCTCCCCGCCCACCGCCTCCCCATCGTGCCCGGCCACCAGGCCGTCGGGGTCATCGATGCGCTGGGCTCCGGTGTCACCGGTCTCGCGCCGGGCGACCGCGTCGGCGTCGCCTGGCCGGGCGGCACATGCGGGCAATGCCGCTTTTGCCTGCGCGGCCTCGAGAACCTCTGCGAATCCGCCCGCTTCACAGGCTGGGACCTCGATGGCGGCTTCGCCACGCAAATGCTCGCGCGCGCCGGCATGGTCCACCCGTTGCCGGCTGGCATCAGCGATGACGCCGCCGCGCCGCTGCTCTGCGGCGGCGTCATCGGCTACAGGTCCCTCCGCGTGAGCGGCATTCAACCCGGTGGGCGGCTCGGTCTCTTCGGATTCGGCGCCGCTGCCCTCTGCGCCATCCAGGTTGCCCGGTACTGGGACTGTGAGGTCTATGTCTGCACGCGCTCACCGGAGGAGCAGACCCGTGCCCTGCGCATGGGCGCTGCCTGGGCCGGCGGCTATGCGGATACAATCCCCGTCCCTCTCGATGCCGCGATCACGTTCGCCCCGGTGGGCGATGTCGTGGTCGCCGCCCTCCGGGCCGTTGACCGCGGCGGCACAGTCGCCATCAACGCCATCCACCTCGACCGCATCCCCGAGTTTCCTTACGAAGACCTCTGGTGGGAGCGCAGCCTGCGCAGCGTCGCAAACTTCACGCGCCAGGATTCGCGCGACTTCCTCGCCCTTGCCGCAGCCATCCCGGTAGTCACCGCCGTCGAGGAGTTCCCGCTCGCCGATGCGAATCTCGCGCTCCAGCGCCTCAAGGCCGGGCAGGTGAGCGGCGCCGCTGTCCTCCGCTGCAGCTGAGCCCGTTCAGCTCAACGCCACTGGAGGATGTTCTCCTTCACGAAGTGCCACGTCTGCGAATCCATGTAGTGCATGACGTACTCCTGCAGGACCTTCGGGGGCCCCACGATCAGCAGGATGATGACCAATGACCGTGCGCTTGCGATGCGGTAGCCCGCGTCGATCGTGCGCATCCCCGCCACGAACAGGTAGAAGTTCTCGAAGACGTTCGGCCCGAGATAGAAAAACACCCCGCGCACGCCCCAGATCTCGTAGATGACCGCTGCCGTGAGCCGCAGGCCGAACAGTACCGCCGCGGTCCACTTCGCCAGCGGATCCAGCCAGCGGAACGCCACGATCGCTTCCGCAGCCAGGTAGTACGTATCGAACGCCTTGTCGATGTTGTGGTAGTTCCCGGAAAGCACGTCGCTGCCAAGCGCATCCTGGAACATCGTGTCCACTGCGTCCGCGAGAATGCAGACCAGGCCGCCCCAGAACGGCCACTTGAACACCAGCAACGGCGCAAGCCCGCGCGTCGCGAACACGAACACGAGCACCACCAGGTCGACCGTCTCCACGAGCGCCGCCTCTCGAAGCCGCGGAGCACCCGCGGATGGACGCATCGTGCGCAACTTCCGCCGGGAACACCAGTGCCGGCCGGGCCCTTTTTCGAGGTTCGGCTGGCGATGACACGTGGCGCCCGAAAGGGGTAGTGTGCCCGGAGAATGTTGCGTGAGATCTTCCCGGCCGCTTCCGAAGCCCGTGGGCCGAAACGTGCCCTCCGGTTCTTCATCATCACGGCGGTTCTCGTCATCAGTTGGGTCCCGGGGGGCGTCGCGCTCGCCATGCTGATCACAGGCAACGCCGGCGACTAAGAGCCTCCCGGCCTCGTAAGGAGCTCTGGTTCATGACCGATTCCACTCAGCGCACGCGCGTCCTCATCGCGGGCGCCGCCGGCCGCGACTTCCACAACTTCAACACGGTCTATCGCGATTCACCCGCCGCGGAGGTCGTCGCCTTCACGGCTACCCAGATCCCGGGCATCTCCGGCCGGCGCTATCCGGCGGAGTTGGCGGGCCAGCTCTACCCCGCCGGTATTCCTATCCTCCCCGAAGCCGAACTCGAAACGATCTGCCGGGCGAACGGCGTCGAAGAGGTGGTCTTTGCCTATAGCGACGTCACGCACGAACACGTCATGCATCTCGCCTCGCGGGCCCTCGCCGCCGGAGCGGATTTCACGCTCCTCGGCCCCGACAGCACCATGCT
>CAYYSD010000221.1:0-4344 GCA_964474285.1 uncultured Anaerolineaceae bacterium
AGGAGGCATAGATGGCCACGGCAATCGCAACGGCGCCCTACCTGGAACTGCGCAACGTCACGATGTCGTTCAAGAACTACACGGCCGTGGCGAGAGTGAACCTTTTGGTGCGGCGGGGCGAATTCCTTTCGATCATCGGGCATTCGGGCTGTGGCAAGTCGACGCTCCTGAACATGGTGGCCGGGCTGGCCAGGCCGACCGAAGGCTTCGTGGAGCTGGAATCGAAGGCGATCACGCGGCCGGGGCCCGACCGGGGAATGGTGTTCCAGAACCATTCGCTGCTGCCCTGGCTCAGCGTCTACAGCAACGTCTACGAGGCGGTCGATTCCGTGTTTCCCGGACGCGCCGGCCCGGAAAAGCAGGAGAAGCGTGAGCGGGTGGAACGCATCCTTCGCGTCGTCGGGCTTTGGGAGCACCGGGAGAAGAAGCCCGGCGAACTGAGCGGTGGCATGCGCCAGCGCGTGGCAGTGGCGCGGGCGTTCGCCATCATCCCCAAGGTGCTGCTCCTGGATGAGCCCTTCGGCGCATTGGACGCGCTCACCAAGTCGTCGCTCCACGATGAGCTGATGTACCTGTGGAGCTTCGATCGCCAGACCGAGACGGTGCTCATGGTGACGCACGACATCGACGAAGCGATCTACCTCTCGGACCGCGTGGTGGTGATGACGAACGGCCCACGCGCGACCATTCGGGAAATCGTCGAGGTCACGCTTCCACGCCCGCGGGACAAAAGGACAATCCTCCATATGCCAGCCTACGCGGCTATCAAAGAGCATCTGCTCGACCTGCTCACCGATCGCCCGGAAGAGGGGGTGGCGTGAGCAGCCTGGCAACGAACGGCGACATGAAAGTCAGGGGACACGACGATGACACCACCATCTGATGGCGCCGCCTTGCTCGAACGGGCGCGCAGGGTCCGCGAAGGCATCCGGCCGCCCAAGTTCGCGGACAAGTTCGCGCTGCTCGATTTTGAAGCCGAACCGGCGCCGGTGATTTCGATGTTCGAGCCGCCTGCCCGCAAGCGGCTGGACCAGGTGCTGCTCTTCCTGCGTGGCGAAGACCTGCGTTGCCGCACCGTCGGCTGGGAGACGCTCTCCAGGCTGCCGGCGCACGAGATGACGGCGCCGCTTGTCTGCCAGATCTTCAACTGGCATGAAGATGTCACCTGGACGGGCATCCGTCTCTCAGACTTCCTGGATGCGTGCGCGCTCCCGGTGCACGAAGAGGGCTACTACGCGTTCCACTCCGACGATGGTGAGTACTTCGAGACGCTTTCGCGAGACGAGGCGCATGACCCGCGGGTCATGCTCGCTATCGGTATGAACGGGGGACCACTCCCCCACGACTACGGCGGGCCGATGCGGCTCGTCGTGCCCTTCCTGCAGGGGTACAAGAGCGTGAAGTGGCTTCGCAGCGTGCAGGCGTTCCGCCACGACCCGGTGGGCATCAAGCGCCTCCTGGGGCAGAGCAAAACGGGCCGCCTGGGCCAGGCCTGGACCGACCGCCTGGGCATCCTTCCAGCCGAGGGGCGTGCCGGGGACCCGTAGCGTAGAATCCGGCCCCATGACCGCCCCCCGTTTCACCGCGACCCGTATCGGGGACGCACCGATCATTCGCCCGAACATGGACCGGCAGATGGGTTCGAACATCAACGGCCCATCGCTCATCCGCGTCCCGGACTGGGTAGAGGACCCGCTGGGCCGGTACTACCTCTACTTCGCTCACCACAACGGCGCGTATATCCGAATGGCCTATGCGGACGAACTGGCGGGACCCTGGAAGATGCACACGCCGGGCACGCTGCAACATCGCCGCTCGCACTTCCCGCCGGAGCTGGACCCGGTGGACCCGGCCCGCATCCCTCCGCGCATGGTGATGCCCATCCCACACATCGCCTCTCCCGACGTGCACGTGGACCACATGGAGCGGCGCATCCGCATGTACTACCACGGGATCCTCAAAGATCGCCGCCAGGTCACGCGCGTGGCGGTCTCGCCCGATGGCCTCCGGTTTACGGCGAACCCGGAGATCCTGGGTAATTCGTACTGGCGCGGATTCGACTACGACGGCTGGCACTACGCCATGGCCATGCCGGGCATCATCTACCGATCGCGAGACCCGCTTTCCGGCTTCGAACGCGGGCCGCAACTCTTCGCGACGAACATGCGTCACTGTGCGCTGCTCCGCGAAGGGCGCGAACTCACGGTGTTCTACACCAATGTTGGCGAGCCGCCGCCGGAGAAGATCCTGGCGGCGACCATCGATTTGCGCGGCGACTGGATGAAGTGGCAACAGTCGGAGGCTTCGGTGGTGCTGGAGCCGGAGCGCGACTACGAAGGGACAGACCTTCCGCTCGAACCGTCGATGCGCGGAGAGATCACGGAACGCGCGAGGCAGCTTCGCGACCCCGCGATCTACACCGAAGACGGCCGGATCTACCTGCTCTATGCCGTGGCCGGCGAATCGGGCATCGGACTCGCCGAACTTCACCGCGAAGGGCGCTGAAGGAGCGCGATCAGCTCATTGCCGATGCGCGGGAGCTGCCGGCCGCGGCGTCGTGCCCAGCCGAGCTTGCGGCGCAGGCGTGGTTCGGTGAGGCGAGTCACGACATCCGTCCGGTGTTGGACGCTGATTGCGGGGGCGAAGCAGATGCCGCCACCGGCCGCCGTCAGCGCCAGCAACGCTTGCTGGCTGCGCATCTCAATCGGGACATCGATCGTGATGCCAAGCGATTCGGCGGCGGCTTCCACCTGCGCGCGGAGTCCATGCCCGGGCATGGAGAGCAACAGACCGGGGTCACCGAGCGCTTCTGTCAGCGGCACGGCGGAGTGTTCGGCCAGGGCGTGGCCGCGCGGGAGCGCCAGGAGGACGTCCTCATCCAGCAATTCATGGACATCGAGACGCGAATCCACGAGCGGGAGGACGACGATGGCGAAGTCCGCTTCGTCCGCGAGCAGCCGCGCGACCGAGTCATCGGTTCCCAGCATCTCGACGGCGATGCGAAGCCCCGGCCGTTGGCCGCGCAGCGCGCTCAGCGCGCCGGGTAGGAGGAACTCGGCGGCAGTCTCTGTCGCGCAGATGGAGAGGTGGGCGGAATAGGGCGATGACGGGCCGGCGATCTGGGTGACGGTGGCCGCGATGTCGTCCAGGACCCGATCGGCGCAGGCGGCCAACGCTAGGCCCGCTTCGGTGGGGACAACACGCCTCCCCACACGATGGAAAAGCTCAGTACCGAGTTCGCGTTCGAGGAGGCGCAGCTGGCGGCTGACGGAGGGCTGGGCAACCAGCTCGGCCTCGGCAGCGCGAGTGATGCTGCCGGCCCGCACAGCGGCACGGAGGTAGCGAAGCTGATGGAGTTCCACGCGATGAATGTGCTCCGGCTATCGTTTCGATGCAAAGCATATCTTGGACGCACACCGGCGGTGCGGGCATAGTGGAAGCACGAACTCAATCTTTCCTGGAGCCAGGCCATGACTGCGGCGCCCTCTTCCGATTCGATCCGGAGCCAGTTTGGCGCGGCGGCCTCCAGCTACGCCGTCAGCGCCGTGCACGCCTCCGGCCCGGACCTCCCGCTCGTGGTCGATGCCGCTGCGCTCAAGCCTGGCGAACGGGCGATCGACCTCGGCTGCGGCGCCGGGCACACCGCGTTCGCGTTGGCTGCGCACGCAGACAGCGTGGCGGCGGTTGACCTCACCCCGGCGATGCTTGAGGTGGCTGCCGGGTTGGCGAAGGAGCGCCACCTTGGGAACGTCACGTTCCACGAGGCGGATGTCGTGAAGCTCCCGTTCGACGACGCCAGCTTCGATGTTGCCGCCTGCCGCTATTGCGCGCACCACTTCGATGACCCGGCCGGTGCGCTCCGCGAGGCGGTGCGCGTGCTCCGGCCGGGCGGCCGTTTCGTGCTGGTGGATTCAGTGGCTCCGGAAGACCCGGCCCTCGACACGTTCGTCAACGTGTTTGAATTCCTCCGCGATCGGTCCCACGTGCGCGACTGGCGCGCCTCCGAGTGGGTGCGGATGATGGCGGCGGCGGGCCTGCGCGCCGACGTCCGGCACCGTGCGCCCATCCCCCTGGACGGCGCAGACTGGGTTCGCCGCATGCAGACTCCGCCAGAAAAGGTGGCGATGATCCGTCAGCTGTTCGCGGAAGCGACGCCTTCGCAGCGCAACGCCTTCGACCTGCGCGCGGATGAGCCCTGGGGTCTCGGCCTCCCGATGGCGCTCATCGTCGGAGTCAAGGAGTAGCGCCGGATCCCAGGCCCGCCGACCGCGTCCCCGGCGGAGGCGCGCGCGTGAGCAAGTGCCCCGGGGTCCGAGGCTCGAACGGGTATGCGCCGTGCGATTG
>CAYYSD010000222.1:0-4322 GCA_964474285.1 uncultured Anaerolineaceae bacterium
ACCTTTGCTGAACTGACGGCTGATGAGAGAGTTCGCATCACGAAGTACTTCGTGACTTCCATTTTCCCGGTGCTGACGCCGCTGGTGGTGGATCCTTCGCACCCGTTCCCGTTCATTTCGGGAGGGAGCCTCTCACTCGCTCTGAACGTTCGCGACCCTTCGACGGGGGTGGACCGATTCGCCCGCATCAAGGTGCCGCAGAATCGCCCCCGCTTCGTTGATGCGGGGGACTACCGCTTCGTGCTCATCGAGGACGTCATCGCGGCGCACCTCCACATGCTTTTCCCCGGCATGGTGGTGACCGAGTGGGAGGCGCTTCGCGTGATTCGCAGCGCCGATATCGGCAGCCCCGGCGAAGAGGCCAGCGACCTGCTGGAGCTCATCGAGAGCGAACTGCGGCGGCGGCGGCTCGCGCAGGCCGTGAGCCTCGAACTCACGGAGGGACTTGGGCCTTCGCGGATCGAACTGCTGCTGGAGGAGCTTGAACTGTCGGAACAGGACATCTTCACGGCGGAAGGATTCCTCGGCCTCGCGGACCTTCTCCAGATTGCGGGGCTCCCGCTTCCCGAGCTCTGTGACCCGCCCTTCACGCCGGCCATCCCATCCGCCTTCGCGGGTCTCGGCGATTCGCCGTCGCTGTTCAACGCCATCCGCGAACGCGACATCCTTGTCCACCATCCCTACGAGTCGTTCGACGCAACGGTGGCGCGCTTCGTTGAGGAGGCGGCGAGCGATCCGGCCGTCCTGGCGATCAAGCAGACGATGTATCGGACCTCTCCCGATTCGCCCATCCTGGAGTCCCTGATCGAGGCTTCGGCGCGCGGCAAGCAGGTTGCGGTGCTGGTGGAACTCACCGCGCGGTTCGACGAAGCGAACAACATCGAATGGGCACGAAAGCTGGAAGATGCCGGCGTCCATGTTGCCTACGGCGACCCGACGCTCAAGATCCACAGCAAGATATGTCTCATCGTTCGCGAGGAAGCGAACGGGGTGACGCTCTACGGGCATATCGGCACGGGCAACTACAATTCGCGGACGGCGCGGCTGTACACGGATCTCGGCCTGTTCACCGCGGACCCGGCCATCTGCGCCGACCTGGTGAGCGTGTTCAACTACCTCACGGGCTTTTCGACGCAGCCAGAGACAGCGGAACTCCTGGTGGCGCCGCGCAACCTCCGCACCGAAATCCACAGCCGGATCCGGCGGGAGATAGAGCACGCGCGCGCGGGCAAGCCAGCCAGGCTCATCTTCAAGATGAATGCCCTGGAAGACCGCGACTCAACGCGTCTCCTGTACGAGGCGGCGATGGCCGGCGTGAAGGTGGACCTGATTATCCGCGGCATCTGCCGCCTCCGCGCCAGCCTGCCGGAGGTGAGCGAAAACGCTCGCGTTGTCAGCGTCATCGGGCGTTTCCTTGAACATTCGCGTATCTACTACTTCGAAAACGCGGGCAACCCGGAGTATTTCATCGGCAGTGCGGACCTGATGAAGCGCAACCTGGACGAACGCATCGAAGTCGTGACACCCGTGCGACAGCGAAACCTGCGCGAGCACCTGGACGAGGTACTGACCACCCTCCTGAAGGACCGTCGCCAGGGTTGGAAGCTGCACGATGCGACGTGGGTCAGGGACGGTTCGGTCGAGACTCCAGGCACCCATGCGTCTCTGCTGGCGCGAGCGCCGTTCAGTTAGACCGCCGTCCTGCGCCGAAGGCGCCGTTCGTTTACGATTTACGGATCTCACCAACGAGGATGTGCCATGGACAACTGGATCGAGGACGAGCACAGGTATGTGTTTCAGAACTACGGGCGTCAGCCTGTCGTCCTCGACCGTGGCCAGGGCACGCGTGTGTGGGATGTGAACGGCAAGGAGTACCTCGACTTCGTCGGAGGGCTTGCCGTCAACGTGCTGGGGCATGCGCACCCGGTGGTGTCGGAGGCGCTGGCAAAGCAGTCGCAGACGCTCATTCACACTTCGAACATCTACTACACCACGCCAATGATTCGGCTCGCGCAGATGCTGGTTGAGAACTCCTGTCTCGATCGCGTGTTCTTTTGCAATTCCGGCACGGAGGCGATCGAGGCGGCGATCAAGCTGGCACGCCGCTGGGGCCACGACACGAAGAACGGCGCCTACGAGATCATCGCGACGGTGGACGGCTTTCACGGGCGCAGCATGGGCGCCCTCGCCGCGACGGGCACACTCCGCTACCGGGAGCCGTTTGCGCCCCTTGCACCCGGCTTCAGCCACGTACCCTGGAACGACCTGGATGCCATCAAGGCGGCGACGACCCCGCAGACGGTGGCCGTTCTGCTCGAGCCCATCCAGGGCGAGGGCGGCGTGAACATGCCCGGCGAAGGTTATCTGCGGGGCATCCGTGACTGGTGCGACTCCAACAACCTCCTGCTGATCTTCGACGAGATCCAGACGGGCATCGGGCGCACAGGCTCGCTCTTCGCCTACGAGCAGGAGGGCGTCGAGCCGGACATCATGTGCCTGGCGAAGGGGCTGGCGGGGGGCGTGCCCATCGGCGCAATGCTCGCGCGCGAGGAGATCGCCAAACACCTGGTTCCCGGAGACCACGGGACAACGTTTGGAGCGAACCCCCTGGCGACGGCCGCCGGCGTCGCCACGCTTGGCTACATCATCGAGAACAAGCTGCCGGAGCAGGCGGCTCGCGCATCCGAGCGCCTCGTGGCTCGGCTGCGTTCGATGGAGGACCGCCTCCCGGTCGTTACCGATGTGCGCGGCCGAGGGCTGCTCATCGCCGTCGGGCTCTCTTCGGATTGTTCGGCCGACGTGGTGGCGGCGGCGCGCGAAGGCGGGCTGTTGGCGAACAACGTGCGCCCGAACGCCGTCCGCCTCATGCCACCGCTCAACGTGACGGACGAAGAGATCGACAAGGCCTGTGACATCCTCGAGGCCGCGATCGTCGCGGTCACCAGCGCGGCAAAGTAGGTGCCGATCGCGCTGCTCGTCGCGACCATTGGGGCGCTCGTGGTGACGGTCGTCGGCTGGTACGGCATGGTCGGAAAGCTTCCACCCAATGCGTTCGCCGGTATCCGCACACCCTACACTCACGCCAGTCCCGAGCGCTGGTATGCGGTGCACCGCGCCGGCGGGCCGTTCCTCGTCCTGCCGGGTGCGGCCGCCCTGGCGGCGGGGCTCGCCCTGGTTCCGTTCGCGTTGCTTGGCAAGCTTCCCGATGCCCTGGTGGTGAGCGTTCTGATCGCCCAGGCGGTCTTCATCCTGGCCGGCGCGCTTGCCAGTTGGGCTATTGGCACGTCGCGTGCGAAGGCGGAGTTGGGAGGCTGACCGTTCCCCGCTGCCCCGGCGGGCGATACTCTTTCCCAACACAGACAGAATGGACGACCCGTGCCGAAGCTAATCCTTGCCTATTCCGGTGGCCTTGATACCACCACCGCCATTAAGTGGCTGACCGTCGAACAGGGCTACGAAGTCATCGCCCTCAACATCGACGTTGGCAAGAGCCGCGAGCAGCCCGTGGTGGAAGAGCGGGGACTTGCCGCCGGTGCGACGAAGGTCCGCGTCATCGACGCGAAGGAGGACTTCCTTCGCTACTTCGCCTTCCCGGCGCTGGCCGCGGGTGCCGTGTACCAGGATGCCTATCCGCTCGCGACGGCGCTGGCTCGCCCACTAATGGCGAAGCTGCTCGTCGACGTCGCGCACGAAGAGGGTGCGGCGGCGGTGGCGCACGGGTGCACAGGCAAAGGCAACGACCAGGTGCGGTTCGATACCGGCATCATGACGCTCGACAACAAACTGCAGATCGTGGCACCGACGCGTGAGAACGCCATGGCGCGGGAGTACCAGATCGACTACCTGCGCAGGCACGGCGTCGATATCCCGTGGGGCGAAAAGGGCCCGTTCAGCATCGACGAGAACATCTGGGGCCGGAGTGCAGAGGCGGGCGTCCTGGAGGACCCGTGGCAGGAACCGCCGCCAGAAGCCTATGAATGGACGCGATCCGCTGAAGAGGCGCCCGGCGCACCGGAATACATCGAAATTTCGTACAAGCACGGCATGCCCGTTTCGCTGAACGGCGAAGAGATCGACCCGGTTGCGCTCGTCACCCGCCTCAACGACCTTGGCGGCATCCATGGCATCGGCAGGATCGACGCCATCGAAGATCGCCTCGTGGGCATCAAGAGCCGTGAGATCTACGAAGCGCCCGCCGCCGTCATCATGCACTCCGCCCATCGCGCGCTGGAGGCGATGTCGCTTTCGAAGCAGCAGCTCAAGCTCAAGAAGGTGATCGCGACCGAGTACGCGGAACTCATCTACAACGGGCTCTGGTTCAG
>CAYYSD010000223.1:0-4210 GCA_964474285.1 uncultured Anaerolineaceae bacterium
CGACCTCGCCCCTCCCGGCGAATGGTCTGCCCGAATCCTCCTCGCCCACTTCCGCGACGACGAATACCTCTGCATGCGCGTCGCCCTCGAACGCATGCTTGCCGAAGAGGAACCCCAACTCCACTTCCTCGATGGCGCCGCCTGGGAACCCACGCGCAACCGCTCCCGAGATCGCAAGGAGTTCCTGCTCGCGGACTTCGCCCTCCAGCGCCAGGCCAGCATCACGATCCTCCGCACACTCCGCCCCGAGGACTGGCGCCGCCTCGGACGTACCGCGACTCGCGGCCCCTTCACCATCGAGCAGTTCCTGGCCCGTTGGGTCTCCCACGACTCTGAACACATCGCCCAACTCGAACAGGCGGTAGGCGAAACCCTCACCGATGTCCTCGCTCGTCGTGCCCGGATGCTCGACTAACCCTTTACCCCACCACCGCGTCGACTTCGATCTCGATCAGGATCCCCGGGTCGATGAGCGCGCTCACCTGCACCATTGTCGCCGCCGGCCGGATGTTGCCGAACACCTCGCCGTGCGCCCGTCCGAACTCCTCCCACCGGCCGATGTCCGTGACGAACATCCGCGTCCGCACCACGTCGGCCATGGTCGCGCCTGCCTCCGACAGCGCTCGCTCGATGATCTCCAGGCACCGCTTTGCCTGCGCATAGCCGTCGCCCGCCCCGTGGATGCTCCCGTCGGCGTTCGCCGACGTTGTCCCGGCGACGAACACGTGGCTCCCCTTTCGTACCGCGCGCGAATACCCGACCACCGCTTCCCACGGACCGCCCGAAGAGATGTTCTGCCGTTCCATGCCGCGCTCCCGCTACTGGCTGGCTTCAGCCGCCGTGGTTTCGAACCAGAGTTCGCGCTGCAGCGCGTCGTTGTGCGGCGGAATCAACCCCAGGTGCCGGTAGGCCGCGTCCGTCGCCACCCGCCCTCGCGGCGTTCTCTGGAGGAACCCGCACTGGATCAGGTAGGGTTCATACACGTCCATGATCGTGTCCGACTCCTCGCTGATGGCCGCCGCAATCGTCTCGAGTCCCACCGGGCGCCCGCTGAACGTCACCGTCAGGCACCGCAGCACTGCCCGGTCCGTCTCGTCCAGCCCCAGGTCGTCCACATCGAGCAGGCGTAGCGCTTCGCGCGCAGATTCGACGGTGATCCTGCCCTGGTTGCGCACTTCCGCGAAGTCGCGCACTCGCCGAAGGAGCCTGTTCGCGATGCGCGGTGTCCCCCGCGAACGCCGCGCGATCTCCATCGCCGCATCCTGCGGAATCTCGACGCCCAGGATGCCCGCGGAACGCGTGACAATCGTCGCCAGCGTCTCCGCGTCGTAGAAGTCGAGCCGGTACACCGAACCGAAGCGATCCCGCAGCGGCGCGCTCAGCATCGCGTACCGCGTCGTCGCCCCCACAAGCGTGAACTTTGGCAGTTGCAGCCGGACAGTCCGCGCCCCCGGGCCCTTCCCGATGATGAGGTCGAGCGCGTAGTCCTCCATCGCCGGGTACAGGATCTCCTCCACCGGCCGGGCCAGCCGGTGCACTTCGTCGATGAACAGGATGTCGTGCTGCTTCAGGTTGGTGAGGATCGCTGCGAGATCTCCGGGGCGTTCGATCGCCGGGCCGCTCGTCGTCCGTATCGCGACGCCCATCTCCTCCGCCACGATCGTGGCGAGCGTCGTCTTGCCCAGCCCCGGCGGCCCGTAGAAGAGCTGATGGTCGAGCGCGTCCCCGCGCTTCTGCGCCGCCTCGATCGCGATGCGCAGGTTCCCCTTCACCTTGTCCTGCCCGGGGAAGTCGGCCAGCGTCCGCGGCCGCAACGAACGGTCCGTGTCGTCGTCTTCCAGCGCGATAGGCGCGACCAACCGTTCTTCGGGCGGCATAGGCGAAGTATAGAACAAAGATTCGAATCGCGGTGCCGGCTACTGCTGAACGAGAGTCACCGGGTTGCCTTCGGGGTCTTCGATGATGGCGAGCGTCTGCCCGCTCGGCCGGTCGAACGGCTCCCTCAGGATCTTGCCGCCCAGCAGCACCGCCTTGTCCAGCGATTCGCGGATCTTCAGCACCTGGACGTAGAGGACCACCCGTGGCGTGTCACCGAGGCGAAGGTTGCCGCGCAGCCGCTCCGGAGGCCCCACCTGCACCGGGATGCCCATCGCCCGTTCGTGACCGGTGATGTCCCAGTTGAACAGCTCTGAGTAGAACTTCCGCTGCTTCTCGATGTCGCGCACCTGGATCTCCCAGTGCACGACGGGTCGCGCCCAGTCTTCGGCCATGCCTCACCTCGCGAATCTGGTTGTACGCGAAACAATACGCGACAACGCCCGCCCTCGCTTGCTACCGGACGACGACGACCGAGACTCCGATGGAGAGGTCACTCCAGCGACGATCGGTCGTGAGAGCATCGAGGTCGAGGCGCCGGGCCAGCGCCAGGCAGGCCCGGTCGCCCAGCGAAAGCCCGAGGGTGCGGGTGACGGCCCGCAGTCTCGCCGTTGCCATGGCGTCCTCGGATTCGAACTGATGCACCTCGAGGTGCAGCGAAGCGATCGCTTCCATGACCACTTCATCCGGCACCCCGCGCTCCAGGAGCTTCGCGGCGACTTCGGAGATGTTGACAGCGCTGATGGCGCACGGTCCACGCGCCAGAAGTTGTTCGACAATCTCGCCCCCCGGTTCGGATTGCAGCATCGCAAGGACAGCGGAAGCGTCCAGCACAGCTTCAGTCATCCGCTTCGGCTCGCCGTTCTGCAAGGAGTTCGTTCGCGAGGGACGGGGGCCCGAGGTACCCGGCCAGCAATTCCCTGGCACGCCGGACACCTGCAGCGCGGGTCGTCAAAGTGATGCATCCGTCTCGCAGCTCCGCGACCAGCGAGTCACCCTCTTTGACGCCGAGCGCCTTCCTGAGCCTGGCTGGAATGACGATCCGCCCACCTTCTGTGATTGTGACAGAAATTGGAGACTGCTCCATTAGTGACAGGATACGTCAATCACGTCGTCCCCGCCAATGCCTGTGCAAGGGAACGTTCGGGGTCACTGCGGTGCTCATCCCCGATCGCGAACCTGGCGACATCGCGGGCGCCAGGTGTCATAGTGTCGCGATGCCAGCCTGGGGTTCCAAACCAGGACGCCTCAAGCTATTGTGAAAGCCTTGGGGTGAGGTCTGGCAGCATGGCGAAGCTCGTCTTTGGAATGAACCAGTCTCTGGACGGTTACGTCGACCATACTGAATTCAGCCCGGGCCCGGAGCTCTTTCGCCACTTCATCGAACATATGCGTGGCGTGGCGGGCAGCGTGTACGGCCGCCGCCTGTACGAGATCATGCGCTACTGGGACGAAGACCATCCTGAGTGGGGCGCCGACGAACGCGAATTCGCGGAGGCGTGGCGGAGCCGACCGAAGTGGGTCGTGTCGCGCTCGCTAAAGTCAGTTGGCCCCAACGCCACCTTGATCGAGGGTGACCTCGAAACGGCGATACGTGAACTGGAGTCGCATCGTAGCGGAGAGATCGAAGTCGGCGGGCCTGACCTGGCCCGCAGCCTGTCCGCCCTTGGTCTTATTGATGAGTACCGAATCTACCTCCACCCCGTCGTGGTGGGTCGCGGCACACCATTCTTCGCCGGCCCTCCGCCGCCGCTCCGCCTGGTCGCCAGCGAGCCAATGGGCGAAGACGTGATCAGGTTGACCTACGCTCCTGCCGGCTCGGTCGCCATCCGCTGAGGACTCCGGCGCCCGCGCCCAATCGTAGCCAGCCCGGGAACGCGGTTCAGGGGCGATAGCGGTAGCCGGTCCCTCGCACCGTCTCGATGGCCGGCGCCCGCTCCCCCATCTTCCGTCTCAGCGAAAGCACCACGGCATCCACGACGTTGCTCGTGGCGTCGGAACGGTACCCCCAGACCTGTTCGATCAGGTCTGCGCGTGAGACAGGCTTGCCCGCCCGTCCCACCAGCGCCGCCATCACTCCGCGCTCCAGCGGCGTGAGTCCTATGCGCTCTCCGCGAAGGACCAGCTCTCCACACTCGGCGTCGAAGTCTTCAGGTCCGCCCTCGCTTTCGGTAATGCCCAGCTCATCCGCGACAACCGCTGAGAGCCACGCCTCCACCGAACCCGGCCCCATGTCCAGCCGGTTGCTGATGAAAGGACGTCCGTCCACGTCAGGCTCGTCCCTATGGAAGGGAGTAGAGTCCACTCCTCAGTTCAGCAACCTCACCACGCGGGT
>CAYYSD010000224.1:0-4205 GCA_964474285.1 uncultured Anaerolineaceae bacterium
TGGATCGACCCGGAGAACTTCAACCCCGGCTACCTGATGCGTGCGATGGACCTGTTGCCGAAGCGCGGCGACAAGCCCGAATGGCAGCACACGCAGGACTACTGGCGCGAAAAGGATGAGTTGCCGGCGATTGACCTCGACGGCCCCGAGTTCGTGTACGCGTGAGGCAGTCAGTCCGGAGCTTCGCGCGGTGGTGCGCTGCGCTATCCTTCGCGACATGAAAGCTGAAATCATCGCCATCGGCACCGAGATCCTGCTCGGCGAAATCATCGACACCAACAGCGCGCACATCGCGCAGCAGCTTCCCGAACTCGGCATCGACCTCTTCTACAAGACCGTCGTCGGCGACAACATGGGCCGCATCACGGAGACGTTCCAGCGGGCCTGGGGACGCTCGGATCTCATCATCACCACGGGCGGACTCGGACCGACCGAAGACGACATGACGCGCGAAGGCATCGCCGCGCTCCTCGGCGAAACACCTGCCGTGGATCCTGCCCTGGAGGCGCATCTCCGCGCGTGGTTCGCGGGTCGTTCCGCCGCCATGCCTGAAACGAACCTCAAGCAGGCGTGGCTGATCCCGAGCGCCCGCGCCATCGACAATCCTCGCGGCACGGCGCCGGGATGGTGGGTCGAACGGGACGGCCGCATCGTCGTCAGTATGCCCGGGGTGCCCCCAGAAATGGAACGCATGTGGGCGAACGAAGTGCGGCCTGAACTCGAACGCCGTTCGGACGGCCAGGTGCTCGTCACCCGCACGATTAAGACTGTAGGCATCGGCGAAGGCAGCGTCGACGAGATGGCCCGGCACCTCTACAACACGCCTGGCGTGGGCATCGGCACATACGCCCGCGCAGACGGCGTCCACTTGCGCATCGGCGCGAAGGCGGCCACGCGTGAAGAAGCCTGGGCGCGAATCCGGCCCGTCGAACTCGAGCTGGAGCGCATCTTCGGCTCCGCCATCTGGGGGCGGGATGACGACACGCTCGAGGGCTATATCGCCGACCAGTTCCATCAACGCCAGCAGACCCTGGCCGTGATGGAATCGTGCACAGGTGGGCTGCTCTCCAGCACCCTGACCGATGTGCCGGGTTCTGCGGAGTACTTCCTCGCCGGCCTCGTCACCTATGCCACCCAGCAAAAGATCGACAACGGCGTCCCGGCGGAAGTCATCGAAGAGTTTGGCGTCATCTCGGCGGAGACGGCAAAGGCGATGGCGGCTGCGGTGCGAGAGCGGACCGGCGCGACGTATGGTGTCGGCGTCACGGGCGTGGCGGGGCCGGATCCGCAGGACGGCGCCCGGCCGGGCACGGTCCACGTCGCCGTCGCCGATGAATCGGGCGCACACTCTCTCGCGATGACCATGAACAGCGGCCGCGCGGCGGTGAAGCGGAGGGCGGTCACCACGAGCCTTTTGCTGTTGCGGCGCGCACTGCTCGGTCAGTTGAGTTAACCCGCCGCGTCCTCGGTGTGTGCCGGAAACGGCGCTTGGCCTAGGATCTGCTGTGCGCCATGTTCAAGAACATCCCTGCAGCCACGCGCTCCCGGCTCGTCGCCGCGGCGCGCGCCGCTCAGATGGCCAATCCAACGATCGAATACCCGGACTGGTACCTCCAGCGCTGGCACTTCCTGCCCGAGGGCTACCTATCGAGGCGCAGCATTTCGGGCTATGACCGGGTGGTCCGCCGCCTGTACGACCACGGCCGGGAGGCAGTCACCCTGCGGGCGCTTGGGCGCGAAATCCGGGCCTTCCGACCTGCGCGGCTCGTTGAGTTTGGTTGCGGGACGGGCCGAGGCCTTCTCGCCGCCGCGCGTTATTCGCCTTCCGCCGAAGTCACGGGAGTCGATCTTTCGCCCTACATGCTACAGGCCACTCGGGAACGTCTGGAACAGCGTTCCATCTCAGCTCACCTGTTGCACGCCGACGTGCAGGCCGTCCCTATCCCGAACGCCAGCGTCGATGCTGTTGTCGCGATGCACGTTCTTGGGCACATCCCCGGTTCGGCGGCGGCGGCCGCGCTCACCGAAGGCGCACGCATCCTCGCGCCCGGCGGGCACCTGGTCGTCATCGATCACAGTTGGCATCCCCGTCCGGAGTCCACAGACATTCTCTCCCTCGTTCGTGAAGGGAGGCTGCACCGGGGCCTCCAACGGATCAGCGTTTTCGTGCGGGGCGCCATCGATTGACACGGTGGCGTCGTGGGCAAAGACTGTTTGGAAGCGACTGTCGAGGAGGTGAACCCGCCGGCAACCAAACCAGGCACGCAACGACCAGTGTTCTCTAAGCGCCAGGTCCGCGGCGAAAGCCGAGGATGACGAGGCGGGGGCAGTATCGAAAGACTCGGCGGATGGCCCCCCGGCCGGCACGGCCGTCAGGCAACGCACAAACCAGCCCGGGCAACCGGCTGACAAAAGCGCGCCAGGTGCAAGGGCGATGGCACGCCCTTCGGTCGATTGCGCCGGATAACGGTGCGCGCGTGCTCCTCGTCTCCCCCGGGAGGCCATTCAAGGGAGCTTGTACCAACCAATGTGTGGAATTGTCGCCTATTCGGGCTCGCGGGAAGCCGCGCCCATTCTTCTCCGCGCCCTCTACGACCTCGAGTACCGTGGATACGACTCCGCCGGCGTCGCGCTGCTGAACGAGGGAAGCGGTGCATCTGCATTCACGGTGACCAAACGAGAAGGCAAGATTGCGAACCTGGAAGCGGCTCTCGCCGGGGCACTTTCACGGGGCGCAACGACCGGAATCGGCCACACGCGCTGGGCCACGCACGGGCGCCCCAGCGACCACAACGCCCACCCGCACGCGAGTTGTGAGGGCAACATCGTCGTGGCGCACAACGGCATCGTCGAAAACTTCCAGGCCCTGCGCGAAGAACTCGAGAAGCGTGGCCACCGTTTTTCGAGCGAAACCGACACGGAAACCATCTCCCATCTCGTCGAAGAGGGGGTGGCCGAAGGGCTTTCGCTTTCTGATTCGGTGCGGCGGGCCTGCACCCGGTTGGACGGGTCCCAGGCCATCGTCGCGATGAGCGCGGGAGAACCCGGGGTCATCGTCGCAGCGCGCATCGGCAACGCCGGGGGCGTTGTCATCGGCTTCGGCTCCGGCGAAATGATCGTCGCAAGCGACCTCGCCGCCGTCGTGCCCCATACCCAGCGAGTTGCGTTTCTCACGGACGGGCAGGTGGCCCGGGTCACCCACAGCGGCGCGGACTGCGCGACCCTCGACGGCGCGACCGCGACTCTGGAAATTCGTGAGCTCCCCATCGATCCGGCCGGCGCCCTCAAGGGCCAGTATTCGTCCTACATGCTCAAGGAGATGTCCGAGCAGCCGCTGGCGCTCGCCGACACCATTGGGAGCCTGATCAACCTCTCACCGGCCGAGATACACCTGCGGGACCTTGCTCTCACGACCGAACAGCTCGCCGGCATTTCGCGCATCGTTCTCATCGGCATGGGCACCAGCCTTCATGCGGCAATGATCGGCCGAGCCTATATCGAGGCCTTTGCCCGTATCCCGGCTGAAGTGGACAACGCCAGCGAGTTCCGATACCGCCAGCCCGTGCTGGACGCATCGACGCTGGTCGTGTCCGTGAGCCAATCCGGCGAAACCGTCGACGTGCTCGAAGCGATGGCAGTCGCACGGCGAGCGGGCGCAAAGCTCGTCACCATCTGCAACACGGAAGGCGCCCAAACCGCCCGCGTCGCCGACGGCACGGTGTACACCCGGGCGGGCCTCGAGCGGGGTGTCGCCAGCACAAAGTGCTTCACCGCGGCTGTGGTGGCGCTCTACGCGCTGGCCCTGAGGCTGGGAGAGGCGCGAGGCCTTATCGGGCCGCGTGAGATCGCTGCCCACGCTCGCGAACTGGGCAAACTGCCGGACGCGGTGGGCAACATCGTCGCCGACCTGGCGCCCATCCGGGAGGCCGCGGGTGAACTCGCTGACACAGACCACCTGCTCTTCCTGGGCCGCGCGCTGGGCTTCCCAATCGCGATGGAGGGCGCGCTCAAGATGAAAGAGATCTCCTACATCCACGCCGAGGGCTACGCGGCCGGCGAAATGAAGCACGGTCCCATCGCGCTCATCGAACCGTCGTTCCCCACGGTGGCCGTGGCCACCGAACATGCACTGCGTTCGAAGCTGATTTCCAACATCCAGCAGATCCGGGCGCGTGGCGGGCCCGTCATCGCCATCTGCACGGAAG
>CAYYSD010000225.1:0-4180 GCA_964474285.1 uncultured Anaerolineaceae bacterium
AGATTCACGCCGAGCTCGTCGATCAACCGTTGCGCCTGGCGAATACGCTGGATGTCCCCGTTGGAGTACATCCGGATGTTGCCCGACGTGCGCCGCGGTTCGACCAGACCGGCGCGTTCGTAATACCGCAACGTCTGCTGGTGCATCCCCACGAGGCGCGCCGCAATTGAAATGACGTAACAGGGCTCGTCATCCATCGGACCCTGGAGCGGGCCCTTATCGCTATCTCGCGCCATGCGGCGTCACCTCCTTCTGCATGGGGTGTCGTGGAGTCTCCTGCCGTCCGGGCCGCCTCATGCAGTAGCGGCCGCCGGTGCCTCCAGGGCGCGAAGCTGTTCGAAGAGCGCGCGCTGATCCGCCGTCAGGCTCTCTGGCAACTGCACCTTCACGCGAACGAACAGGTCGCCGCGGCGCGTGGGGTCGCCCAGCACTGGCATGCCCTTTCCTGCCAGCCGGATCTGCCGCCCGTTCTGTGTCAGCTCCGGGATGCGCAGCGCGACCCGGCCGTCGAGCGTCTGCAGCTGCACTTCGCCGCCAAGCACGGCCGCCGTGAACGGCACCGGCGCTTCCACGGTGACGTTGTCTCCGGTGCGTTCGAAGCGCGCGTGCGGCATCACCGTCACGACCAGGTAGAGGTCGCCGTTCGGCCCGCCCCCGGCGCCGGCCCTGCCCTCCCCCGCAACGCGCACGCGTGAGCCCGTCTTCACGCCGGCCGGCACCTTCACTTCAAGGCGCCGGGCGCGGACGGATTGGCCCGTGCCTTCGCATGTGTGGCAGACCGCCGAACCCACTTCGCCGCTGCCGCCGCATGTCCGGCACGTCTCCGGCGCCTGCAAATTGAGCGTCCGCAGCGTCCCGTGAAACGCCTCTTCGAGCGTCACCTCAACGGGCGTTTCGATATCCTGCCCGCGCCGGCTCGCCGATTGCCCCCGGGGCCCACCGCGCTCACGGCGGAAAAGGTTGTCGAAAATCGAACCGAAGTCCCCGGCAGTGCCCGGGCCCCCGCCGCCCTGCTCGAAGCCGGTCGCCCCCGAGCGCGCCCAGTTGAACGGCGCCTGGCCGCGGCGCGCGTCTTCGAACTGATCGGCTTGCTCCCAGCGGTCCCCGTAGCGGTCATACTTCTTCCGCTTCTCGGGATCGGAGAGCACTTCGTGGGCGGCGTTCACCTCCTTGAACCGTGCTTCGGAAGCCTTGTCACCCGGGTTCACATCCGGGTGATGCTTCCGCGCGAGGCGGCGATAGGCTGCCTTGATCTCCTTGTCGGAGGCAGTCTTCGGGACGCCCAGGGTCTCGTAGAAGTTCTTCGCCATGCAACGATCATAGCAGCGACTGTCAGCCGGTTCAATGACCGTCTAGTCACCTAGTTTGATAAAGATTCACTCAACTTCTCTTGAAATCTGCGGCGCACCTTGCTACCTTCAAGGTCGAAATCATTCACCCTGGAGGTACCCAGCATATGCCCACGACGATCACCCGTTGGGATCCGGCGCAGGAGTTCGCCGGGCTCCGCTCGGCCATGGACCGCCTCTTCGAACAGAGCTTCGGCCGTATCCCGGCTTTCCGGAACGGCGACGAACTCGGCGCAGCCACCCTCGGCCTCGATGTCTACGAAACCCCCAACGAATACGTCATCAAGGCCGCCATCCCCGGCGTTGCCCCGTCGGATGTCGAGATCGCCGTCGACGACGACATCCTCACCATCCGCGGCGAATCGCAGAAGCAAGAAGAGGAATCCGGCGAGACCTGGATCCGCCGCGAGCTCCACTTCGGCAGCTTCCAGCGCTCGCTCCGTCTCCCTCCCACCATCGATGCCGAAAAGGCCCACGCCGACTTCGAACACGGCATGCTGAAGCTCACCCTGCCAAAGAAACAGGAAGCCCGCGCCCGCTCCATCAAGATCACCGCGAACGGCATCGTCAACGGCGAGTCCTCCGGGCACGCCAACACCAACGACAAGGCCCAGCAGTAGCAGTCGCGAACCCGGTCTCCCCCGCAGAGCCCTTCCACTACGGAAGGGCTTTGCGTTGTCCACAACCTCACCTTTACCGATCCGCCGCAGCGGTGAAACCATTACACGGGAGCCGTCGTTAGGTACTCCACGGAGCCACATGACTCCGGAAAGGGGTCAGGTACCATGCAACGACACCTCATCCGGAACCTCACCATCCCCCTCGCCGCGCTCGCCGTCTTCGCGGCGGTTGCCTGCGCTGGCGATGACAGCCTCAGCAGCGACCGCGACGGAGACGTCGGAGCCAGGGACGGCGCTGTAGGCACGAGCGGCGGCAAGGATGCCCTGAATTCTGCGGCCCTCGCCACGCCCGCCGGCGGCAAGCCCCAGGCGCCCGCGACCGGCGCGCCTCCCAGTTCCGGCACCTCGTCGCTCGGCACGACGGACCTGAACTCCGCCGCCATCGACCGCAAGATCATCTTCAACGCCGATCTCGATTTCGAAGCGGCCGACGTTCGCGCATCCTTCGATGACGTCGCCCGCGTCGCCCGCTCATCTGGCGGCTTCGTCGAAAAATCCAGCCTCGATGAACGGCCCGACCGGGACGGCAAGGCACTGCTCTACGGCGCCCTGAGCCTCCGCGTGCCTTCCACCGCCTATGGCGATGTCGTTGCGGACCTCCGCGGGCTCGGCGGCCTGAAGCTGCGGAAAGAGTCCTCCAGCGCCAACGAAGTCACCGATCAGTACATCGACCTCACAAGCCGGCTTCGCAACCTCGAGCGCAGCGAGACCCAGTACCTCGCTCTCTTGCAGCAGGCCAAGACCATCCAGGAGATCCTGACCGTGCAGGAACGCGTCGACTCGGTGCGCAACCAGATCGAACAGATCCAGGGCCGCCTCAAGCTGCTCGACGATCAGACAGACCTCGCGACGATCGACGTCTCGCTCGTCCCGCCGGCTGCGCCGGCCCTCGTCGAGGAGGACGACGACGGTCCGAAGAGCGTCAGACAGGCGTTCGCCGATGCCTGGCACGGTGCCGTCGAGACCTCGCGCTACGTGGCCGCCGCCGGGGCAGTGCTCCTGGTCATGGCCATCTGGCTCGCGGTGCCTGCAGCGCTGGTCGTTGCCCTCGGCATCTACGCCCATCGCCGCAGCCCGGGACGCCCGCTCGATTCCGCTCCAACTACTTCACAATGACAGTCCCGCGCATCCCCGTAAGCACGTGGACGGAACACCTGTAGGCATACGTCCCCGGGTTCGCAAAGGTCACCGAATAGCTACCGGTCTTCTTCAATCCGGCAGGGTCCGAAGCAAAGGCGTCACTCACGACATCGTGGATGGCGCCTCCCTGCCAATTCCATGTCACCGTCCCACCGGCCGCAATCGTCACCGTTCCAGGCGAAAAGAACCCGCTGTCCGTCGCAAGCACCGTCGCAGACTGGGCCGCGTCAGGAGTCGTTGGCGTGGCCGTGGGTGGCACAGGCGTCGGCGGGGCTGCCGTCGGCGGGACCGGCGTCGATCGCGCGGCCGTCGGGGTGTTGATGGCAGGGGCAGGCGTGTTAACCGGAGCGGGGGTCGCCTCGGCCGTTGCCTCCCGGGTCGGCGTTGCAACCACGATCGTGGGCGTCGAGCCTGCTTCGGAAACCGGTACATGCGTCGTCCCCGTCGGGCTCACGCTGGCCGTGGCCGCCGTCGTCGCCGTGCCTCCCAGCCCCCGTGCAGGTTCGTCGCTGCCCCCGCCACCACACGCCGCCAGTGCGAACGCACCCGCAATCACTCCCGCCGCCGCCAATCGTCGCATCCCGGTTGCTCCCGCGCCGGTCCAGGACCGGTTTCTTGTTCTCCAGGTCGAGATTACCGGGCAGTAGGAGTCCATCCCATCGCCCGAAGAGGCGTTCGTTCTCACCATTTCGGGTGATCGGCGGCGCTCCCGCCAAAAGACGCGAACGGGGCCTGCCCACGGCAAGCCCCGTTCGAAAGAGTTACGCGCCGGCGGTTAGCTGCGGCTCCGCTGCGCGATAGCCACCACGGATGCGCCCGCAACGACGATGGCGATGCCCGCAATCGCGACGAACAGGTTCGAGCCGCCACCTTCGCTCGCGGCGAGCCCTCCGCCCGTGTTCGGCGGCAGGGGAGCCGTCGGCGTCGCGGCCGCCGCCGCCGTCACCGCCACGGTCCCGACCAAGCCCTGGGCCGCGTGCCGCATGCAAAGGTACTTGTACGAACCAGCCG
>CAYYSD010000226.1:0-4081 GCA_964474285.1 uncultured Anaerolineaceae bacterium
GTTTCGAAACCAGGCCAGGATCTCCGTTATCGACGAGCGGTTCGTGGTGCGGAGGGTCGAAGGCGAGATGCGCATCGATGGCAAGCCGGGGACGGTCGTGTCGCTCGTGGCCATCGGGCGCTGCAAGGGCGTGACAACGACCGGGCTGCGCTGGGAACTGAGCGAAGAAACACTCGAGTTCAGCCCGCGGGGCGTGCACAACGAAATCGAGCGGCAGCCCGCCTCCGTGAGCGTGGCGAGCGGTGACCTTCTCCTTTTCCAGGGCCGCTGGGTGGAAAGCCACCGGTAAAGGCCCGGCGACCGCCCGTCACTTCGCGGGGACACCGCGCCATTGATGTGGAGGAGGCAGTTGCGGGTGCGCAGGATCCGCGCCCTCGCGAAGGCTCCTCATATCTACTGACCTGGAGAAGACGATGATTCGACTCAATTCACGGTCCCGCTTCCTGAGCCTCGCGGTGGCCGGAGCGCTTGCCGTCGGCGTTGTTGGCGCAGCCAGCGTGGCCGTGGCGGACCGCGGCGACGGACCTGCCGGCGCCACTCAACGCGACCGCGGCGACGGCCACCATCTCGGCGCCATCACGGTGGCGAAGCTGGTGCAGGCATCCGGCCTCGACCCGCAGGTCGTGCGGGAAGGTCTCAACGACGGCCACACCCTCGCCGAGGTGTTCATCACGAACGGGGTTGACCCTCGCGATGTGAAGCAAGAGGTCCTGGCCGGCCTGCGCGAACGTCTCGATGCGGCAATCGCCGAAGAGAAAATCACGGCAGAGCAGGCCGCGCGCATTCTCAATGCGGCGGACAGCGCCATCGACCGCATCCTCAGTGCAGAAGACCTGGGTGGAGGAGGCGGCGAACACCGGCCTGCGATCCTGGCGCTTCGCCACATGGTTCAGACCGCCGCCGAGACGATCGGAATCACGCCGCGCGAGCTGGCTGCCGAGATCAAGGGCGGTTCAAGCGTCGCGGACATCGCGGAGGCGCACAACGTCGAGCCTCAAGCTGTCATCGACGCGCTGGTCGAGGAGGCGAACGCCGCCATCGACCGGCTTGTGGAGGCCGGGAAGCTGACTCCGGAGCAAGGCGCGCGGGCGAAGGAGAAGGCGCTCGCGGCTATCACTCGCTTTGTGATGGAGACCGGCAGCGGCCGAGGCGCCTGAACGTACGCGGCCACCGGCGCTGAACGAGAACCCCTTCGCCTCACACGGAAGGGGTTCTTCGTTGACAACGAGCCGGTAGAGTTCGCACCACAGCAATCGCAGCTTCAGGAGCAACATCGTATGGCTAGCCGCAGTGTGGTCTCCCCGATCGCCGGGATCGTGAAAGAGATCCAGGTCTCCGTGGGCGATTCGGTCGCGCTCGAACAGGAAGTGGCCATCATCGAATCGATGAAAGTCGAGATCCCCGTCGAGAGCCTCGAAGCCGGGAAGGTGGCCGAGGTCTGCGTCGAAGTGGCACAAGCCGTGGAGGAAGGCGCCGTCCTCTTCCGCCTGGAGGCCTAGGGAGGCCCGCGATTCGCGGCGGTCAGTGGGCGTGGGCTTCGTCCACGGCCTTCTTGTGTTCGGCCACGACCTTTTGGGCGATGTGCGAAGGCACCTCGCCATAGTGGTCGAACGCCATGGTGAAGCCGCCGCGACCCTGCGTGATGGAGCGCAGGTCGGAGGCGTAGCGCTGGATCTCGGCGAGGGGCACTTCGGCTTCGACGACGCTCATGCCGCCATCCGGGTTGATGCCGTGGATCTTGGCGCGTTTCGTGTTCAGGTCGCTGACGACATCGCCGGCGTGGTCCTCCGGAGCCTGGACGGTGATGGTCATCACGGGTTCCAGGAGCGTGCCAGAGGCATTGGCCACGGCCTCCTTGAGCGCCTGCGACGCGGCCAGCTTGAACGACATTTCGCTCGAATCCACGGGGTGGTGTTTACCATCGAAGAGCACGACCTCGCAATCGGTGAGTTCGTAGCCGGCGATCACGCCGCCGGAGGCGGTTTCGTGGATACCCTTCTCGACCGCGGGGATGAACTCCTTCGGGACAGAGCCACCGACCACTTTTTCGTGGAACTGGAGGCCGGAACCGCGCGGAAGCGGGTTCACTTCGAGGGCAACGCGAGCGTACTGCCCGTGGCCACCGGTCTGCTTCTTGTGGGTGTAGTCGGCGCTGCCCTTCTTGCCGATAGTCTCGCGATAGGGCACCCGCGGGAGGGCGAGTTCGACATCGACGTTGAACTTCCGCTTGAGGCGTTCGATGGTGACTTCGAGGTGGGCATCGCCGAGCCCGGAGAGGATGACTTCGCCGCTGGCGGCATCCCGCGAAAGCTGGAGGCCCGGGTCCTCTTCGAGGAGCCGCTGGAGGCTGGGGCCGAGCTTGTCGACTGCGGCCTTTGAAGCTGGCTTCACGGCCATGCTGTACACGGGGTTGGGGAACGTGATGCCGGGCAAAGTGAACTGGCGCTCTTTCGCACAGAGGGTCTCTCCGGTGGCGGTGTGGGCGAGCTTCGCAACGACGCCGATATCGCCCGCGGCGAGTTCCGGCACCGCTATCTGCTCCTTGCCGCGCTGGAGGTAGAGCGTGCCGAGGCGTTCATCGGCACTCTTGTTGGTGTTCCAGAGATGGCTGTCGCCGCGAACCGTGCCGTTCATGACGCGCATGTAGGTGAGCTTGCCGACGTAGGGATCAGCGGCGGTCTTGAAGACGAGCGCCGCCAGCGGGCCGGTGCTATCCGCGACGAGGGCGGGATCGCCATTGTGGCTCGAGTCGCGGTCGGCCGGCGACGGGCCGCTGAAGGCGATGTTGTGGAGAAGCTGGCGCACGCCGATCAGTTTCGTCGCAGACGAGCAAACGACGGGCACGATGAGGCCATGGTCGAGAGCGTCGTGGAGGACGCCGCGGAGTTCGTCCTCGGAGAGTTCTTCATCCGCGAAGTATTTGGCCATGAGGTCTTCGTCGGTTTCGACGATGGCTTCGATGAGGCTGCCACGAAGCGTTTCGGCTTCGGCCTGGAGTTCCGCCGGTACGGCCGTCTCTTCGCCGTCTTCGCCAACGTAGGCCTTCATGTGGAGGAGGTCGACAACGCCGCTGAACGACTCGTGTGCGCCTATGGGGAGCTGCATAGGGGCGATCTTCGTTCCCCAGCGCGCCTGCAGGGCGGAGAGGACATGGGAGAAGTTCGCGTTCTCGCGGTCCATGCGGTTGATCACGATCATGCGGGGCAGGCTGAGGCGGTCGATGATGTGCCAGGCGCGGTCGGTGCCCACTTCAGGCCCGGCGACGGCATCGACGACGATGAGAGCGAGGTCGGCGGCGTGGGCCCCGCAGATGACCTCCGAGACGAAGTCGGCATAGCCGGGGGTATCGATGAGGTTGATCTTGCGCCCCTCCCATTCCACGGGAAGGAGGGCGAGGTTCAGGCTGAACTTGCGCTTGTGTTCGTCTTCGTCGTAGTCGCTGACGGTGTTGCCTTCCTGAATTCCGCCCATGCGGGTGGTTGCGCCGCTCACGAAGAGCGCGGCCTCGCCAAGCATCGTCTTGCCGACGCTGCCATGACCAACCAGGACGGCATTGCGGATGTTTTCCGTGGTGTAGACATTCATAGACACAGCCCCTCCTCACCAATAGACCGAACCGAGGTTGCTCCGATTCTACGCATTCCCGAAGGGCCCTCTCAACCACGTCACCCCTGGGCGTGGTGGACCGGGTTCAGAGAAGCGAGACGAGCCCGGCCATCGAGTGGAAGACGGCGTCGGCGCCGGCCAGCCCGGCGGGAGTCATCGCGGCGAAGCCGAGGACAGCCATGCCCGCGGCGCGGGCCGCCGTGATGCCGAGGGGGCTGTCTTCGACGACGACACAGCGGGACGGCTCGTGGCCCATTGCTTCCGCCGCGTGGAGGAAGAGGTCCGGGGCAGGCTTGCCGCGCGCAACGTCGTCGGCGCTGAAAATGCGGGAGTCGTCGAAATAGCGGATGAGCCCGGTCTTGCCAAGGGAGACGCGGATTCGCTCGTGGCTGCCGGAGGACGCGACGCAGGCGGCGACGCCGCACGCAGCGAGCCAGTCCAGCACCTGCTGGACGCCCGCGACGGGCTCGAGTTC
>CAYYSD010000227.1:0-4080 GCA_964474285.1 uncultured Anaerolineaceae bacterium
ATCCGGACGAAGTCTGGCCCGGGCGTCGCAACGAGCCGATCGGCGTCTACGCGCAAAGCTCCGGGCAATCCCGGCCGCTGGCGGCGTTCGACTTCACGCCTGAGCCATCCGTCAACGAAGTCGAGGTCCTTCTCAGCCCGACCGAGGCGATCCAAACAGACGCGATGCGTCTCTTCCGTACGCGCGTGAATGGCACCGAAGAGGAGTACGTAAACCCGCTGGCTCAGCGAGACGGGATGCCGGGTGTCGCTTTCCAATGGCTCGAAGTGGAAGGCCCGCTCGCCGGCCAGAACGCCGGCGCGGGTTATCGCCTGATTTTCGGCGATCTGCCGATGCGGCGCCTTGAAAAAGGTGAGACCGGCGGCGTGACGGTTCCGATCGTTGCGCCACCGCCTTCGCCCGGGGAAGCCGGTCCAGCCGGATTTCGAGGGCGCTTTGGGCCACGAACTCAGGATGTGGCTGTCGAAGTGGTCAGCGATCATCCGAACGAAGACGCTGAGCGTCTGATCCGCGGCTTTCTCGCACAAGCCTACCGCCGTCCCGTCGAGGAGGCGGACGCAAAACGGTTCGTTGCATTGTTTAGCCAGCAGTTCAAGTTGGGGCACGGGTTCACAAAGTCGCTGCTTTCCACCTACACCGCGATTCTCTGCTCACCGGGCTTCCTGTACGTACAGGAAAATTCTGGCCGGCTCGACGCGTATGCGCTCGCCACCCGTCTTTCCCTGTTCCTGTGGAACTCACCGCCGGACGCCGAGCTCCGCGCCTTGGCGGCGCAAGGCCGGCTCATCAGTCCCGCCGTTCTCAGAGCGCAGACGGACCGCCTGCTCGACGACCCGAAGTCGCGCCGATTCATCGACGCATTCACAGACTACTGGCTGGACCTACGAAAGATCGACGACAGCTCGCCCTCCACCACCCTCTACAACGACTACGAGCTCGACGATCCCCTGAAGCTCGCCGCTGTCGAAGAGACTCGCCTGTTCGTTCAGGAGTTGTTCAATCGCAATCTCCCGGCGCGGAGCGTCGTCGATTCCGACTTCACGTTTCTCAACGAACGTCTGGCCAATCACTACGGCGTCGCTGGCGTCAACGGAGTAGCGATGCGTAAGGTGCGGCTTCCGCAAGACTCTGTCCGCGGCGGAATTATGACCCAGGCAAGCGTTCTGAAGGTCACCGCCAACGGCACCACGACGTCGCCGGTGATGAGGGGCGTCTGGATCATGGAACGCGTCCTTGGGTTCCATGCCGAGCCGCCCGCGGGCGTGCCGGCACTCGAACCCGATATTCGAGGCGCCGTGACGATCCGCCAGCAGCTCGATCGTCACCGCGCCGACCCGGCTTGCGCCGCCTGCCACCGCAAGATCGATCCTCCGGGATTCGCGCTCGAGAGCTTCGATGTCATGGGCGGCTGGCGCGAGCGCTATCGCGCCTTCGCCGAGAATGTGAAGCCGGAGCCCGGCATCGGCCTTTCGGGCCAGCCGTTTGCCTTCCATTACGGTTTGCCCGTGGATTCGGCCGGCGCTCTCACGAATGCGCGCTCCTTCAAGGGCATTCGAGAATTCAAGCGGCTTCTCCTCGATTACGAGGAAAGAACCGTAGCCCGCAATCTGATCAGGCAACTGGTCACCTACGGCACGGGGGCGCCCGCCGGTTTCTCGGATCGCAAGCAGATCGAGGCGGTCCTCGACAAAACGCGTGGCTCCGGTTGCGGAGTCCGCGACATCGTTCACGCGATCGTGGAGAGCGATCTCTTCCGCAACAAATGACCGGAGAAGCCATGACGTTGACCAACCGATCTACCCGGCGCCCGGGTCAGGCCGTCTCTCGCCGCGCCATGCTTCGCGGCGTAGGTGTCGGCCTGGCGCTGCCGTTCTTGAACGCGATGTCCCCGGCGCGTGCACAGTCCGCGGCGCCACGCCGCGTGTTCGCCATCTGCAACAACCTCGGCCTTTTGCCGGGTGAGTTCTTTCCCGCCGATGCCGGGCCGGACTATTCGCCGTCGAACTACCTCAAAATCCTCCAGGACTACCGCAAGGACTTCACCGTCTTCTCCGGTGTCTCGCATCCCAACGTGGATGGCGGGCATCCTTCCGACATCAGTTTTCTGACGGCAGCGCCGCACCCCGCCAGCAGTTCGTTCCGCAACACCATATCGCTCGATCAGTACATCGCGGAACGCATCGGCAATCAGACGCGATTTCCCTCGCTGACCTTGGCTGTCAACACCAGAGCCAGGTCCCTGTCCTGGACGGGGAACGGCGTCTCGATTCCCCCCGAGCAAAGCGCGGCCGGTGTGTTCCGCCAGATGTTCATCCAGGGCAGCGCCAAAGAGATCGAAGCGAAGATTGCGGAGCTCGATACGGGCCGGTCTATTCTCGACACCGTGGCCGACCAGGTTCGAAGCCTCGAACGCAACGTGGGCGCTGCCGACCGCGCCCGTCTCGACCAGTACTTCACCAGCGTCCGTGAACTCGAGAATCGCCTACAGGAGTCGAAAGGTTGGGAGCGGAGGCCGAAACCGGTAGTGAAGCAACCCGAACCGCAGGACCCCGCCAATCCCGCGCAGTACATGGCCAAAGTCGCCAACATGTACAGCTTGGTGCGCCTTGCTTTTGAAACCGATTCGACGCGCGCGGTGACTCTGATGCTCGACAGCGTCAGTACCCCGGTCGTGGAAATCCGGGGCGTGATCATCAACGACGGCTATCACAACCTGTCGCATCACGGAAAATCGGAGGCGAAGCTGGCTCAGCTCCGCGCCATCGACTCTTGGCATATGCGTCTGCTCGCAGATCTGTTCAAGGGATTGAAAGGCGTTCAGGAGACCAGCGAAACGCTGCTGGATCGCGCCATGATCCTTTATGGCTCGAACCTCGGCGACGCCAACGCACATTCCACCACGAACATGCCGGTGCTCCTCGCGGGAGGCGGGTTCCGGCACGCGGGCCACCTCGCTTTTGATCGCAAGCAAAACCATCCACTGCCGAACTTATTCGTATCCATGCTCCAGCGTATGGGCATCGAGGCCAGCCGGTTTGCTTCCTCCACTGGCCCGATGTCTGGCCTCGAGATGACGAAGGCGTGATCGGCGCCGCGTGCAGACGAATCCTGTTGCTGCTAGGCGCGGCCGCTTGCGGCTGGACCGCTGATGAAGTCGTGGTGGACTTTGAAAGCGCCGTGCCCCTGCTCGGCGATAGCAAGGCGAACCGCGCGCCGCGCTGGGAAGAAAAGGGCGTAGTGTTCGCCCTCGCGCGCGAGCCCCAGCAGACGAAGGCGAAGGGCATGTTGATGTTCTTCACGCACCTCTCGACTGGCCGTAAGGGCATCGTCTGCGCCATGGCGACGGAGCCGATTCCGGTTCGCGCCACATTCCCGAAGCCGGTCTCGTCGGTCACGGTCTCGTTTTGGGGCTCGACGGGAACACCAGCTCTGCTGGAGGCCTTCGATGCCGAGGGTCAGGTGGTCGACCGCGCCAGTCTCGAATCTGTTCCGGGCCGCAAGACGCCGGCAGATCCGGTCCCGACGTTCACAATGACAGTGAAAGCGGGTCGCATCGCCTACGTGCAGTTCTCAGGCCCAAGGGAGGGTGAATACCTGGCGGCGGATGAGTTGCGCTTCACGCCGCTCGATCGCGATCCGAACTAATGGCGATGCGTTCACTTCGCATGTTGGTGAAGATCCTGCTCTTGGCGACGGTCGCAGGTTCGTGCGCGCCGATGTGGCCGCGCTGACGCTTTGGTAAATCGTCAGCGACTTGCCCGACCCCTGCGTGTGCCACACAACGCCCGACCGTTCCGCCGCCGTCTTCCCGTTTCTCAGGCGCTCCACAATGCGGCGAGCCGCCCGGTATTGCTGGTAGCGGCATACTACCTTCACCCGCCGCCCGTCGTCGGTATCCATGAAGACCGTGGATGTCCGCAGCACGTCGAACAGTGTGTCGGGCGCGAGCAGCCCCTGAATCAGCCGTTCCTGTTCCCGCTCCACGCCCAGTGGAGGCGCGTACGTGCGGCGGCTCACCGGCCAGATTGAGGTGGACCCCAGTTTCTGGACAGTTTTCGACCCTCTGATAAGTGGAGAGCG
>CAYYSD010000228.1:0-4041 GCA_964474285.1 uncultured Anaerolineaceae bacterium
GGGCCGTACTTCTCCAGCGCTTCGCCGATGGTGACCAGGTTGCCGAGCGACTTCGACATCTTTTCGCTGCCGAGCTGGAGCAGCGCGCAGTGGACCCAGATGCGGGCGAACTCCTTGCCCGTGTAGCCCTCGCTCTGGGCGATTTCGTTCGTATGGTGCGGGAAGATCAGGTCTGCGCCGCCGCCGTGGATGTCGATCTGCTCGCCAAGCGCCGTCAGAGCCATTGCCGAGCATTCGATGTGCCAGCCGGGCCGGCCAGGCCCCCACGGGCTCTCCCACGAAGGCTCGCCGGGCTTGGCGGCCTTCCACAGCGCGAAGTCGAGGGGGTCGTCCTTGAGCTCCGTCGGATCGACGCGTGCCCCGCTGATCAGGTCATCGATGTTGCGCTTCGAGAGGGCACCGTAGCGATCGCCGAAGCTGCGAACGCGGTAGTAGACGTCCCCGCCCGAGGCGTAGGCGTGACCGTTGTCGATGAGACCCTGCACCATCCGGGCGATCTCGGGAATCTTCTCGGTGACGCGCGGGTATTCGTGCGCCGGGAGGACGTTCATCACCTGCAGGTTGGCCAGGTAGGCCTGGATGTTCTGCTCCGCCAGCTCGCTCATGGGGATGCCCATCGCCTGCGAGCGGTCGATGAGCTTGTCGTCGATGTCCGTGAAGTTCTCGACGTGCTTGAGCCGGTGACCGCTCCATTCCAGGTAGCGCCGGAGGACATCGAACACGATCGACTTCAGGGCGTGCCCGACGTGGCTTTCGCTGTAGGGCGTGATGCCGCAGACGTACATACGGATAACGCCGTCGTCGGCGAGCGGCGTGAGTTCCTTCTTTGTGCCGGTGAGCGTATCGGTGAGTTGCATTGGACCAGCTTCCCTTCACTGTGCGCCGGGCCGCCGCCCCACAGGCGGCAGCGTCCTAGACCCCGACGGGGCGCGGACAGTGTTCGCAAAGCGGGTGTGAAGGCAGGGACCACTGCATCGGTCCATTGTGCGGCCGGAGGGCGAGGAAGGTCCATTGATCGAGGCGGGAAACGAACGGGCGATGCTGACAGCAACCGTTCCCGGTGGCATACTGAACCTGTCACGAGGAGGCTCGTCCGAGGTAAATGGTAGATATGGCAGGTATCGCCCTCGAACAACAGGCCGTTCGTCCGTCGTCCCGGCGGATGGTGCGATACGCACTCGTGGCGCTGGGAAGCCTGCTCGTCGCGATCGGAGTCCTCGGCATCTTTCTTCCGCTCCTGCCGAGTACCGTCTTCTTCCTCATGGCCGCCGGCTGCTACGGCAAGAGTTCCCCGAGCGCCTACACCTGGCTGACCACGAACCGTGTGTTTGGTCGGCATCTCCGCGAATACAAGGAAGAGAAAGGCGCCACGGTCGTCACGAAAGTCACGACGCTGGCTTCGCTCTGGGGCGGCATCGTTCTCGCGGACTATCTCACCGGCTTCAACCCGTGGCTCTCCATCGTCCTGATGGTGATCGCGACCGGCGTTTCCATCCACATCCTCAGGCTCAACACCGTCCGCCGCTGAGTGTGAACAAGACCCTATAACTTCGCCGCGCGCGGGAGTACGCTCCCGTTTGCTATGCCCACACCAGTTCAGGAAGACCTCGGCAAGCTCATCAAGAGCGTCCCTCTCCTCGCGCTGCTGAAGGACGACGACATCCGCGCGCTCGCCGCGCGCGGGCGCAACCGCTCGTTTTCCGCGGGCGAGATCATCTTCCGCGAAGGCGATGAGGGCGACGCGCTCCACGTGGTCGTACGCGGCTCGGTGCGTATCAGCCGCATGGCCGGTTCCGGCGACGAAGCGACGGTGGCCATCATGGGGCCGGGCGAATGCTTCGGCGAACAGGCCTTCCTCGACCGCCTCCCCCGCTCTGCCACAGCCACGAGCATCCGCGAGGCGCGCACGTTTTCCGTTTCGCGTACAGCCTTCCATGAATGGCTCCGCGAGCACCCGGAGGCGAGCCTGGCGTTGCTCGAAACGCTGAGCCTGCGCCTTCGCCGGACGAGCGAAAACGTCGCCGACCTCATGTTCATGGACCTTGGGCACCGGCTCGCCAAGAACCTGCTGTCGCTCGCGCCCGACAGCCCGAAGGGCGCCCGTCTCTCGATCACGCAGGCCGAACTGGGCGCCATGTTGGGCGTGAGCCGCGAATCGGTGAACAAGCAGCTCAACGTGTTCGCGCGCCAGGGCTTGATCAAGCTTGGCCGCGGCAACGTGACCATCCTCGATGCCGAAGGGCTCCGCTCCCTGGAGGGGTAGCCGCTGCTCCCTGCTCCTTGCCATCCCGATTTTGGTGGGCGTTTTCGTGGTGTTCTTCGTGATCGGAGAGCTGGGCGGTGACGACCAACGTCAACGAGGAGCGCAACGAGCCTGCTCAGCCAGGCCGGCTACGGAATGTCGAAGTAGAGGTCGTGCGCCAGGAACGGGTTCGGGTCCGCGCGGAGCCACTGGACAGTCGCCTCAGCATCGATTTCGAAGAACACCCAGCCGCGCACTTTCCCGCCGGGCGTCAGGTCGTGATACGAGTCGAGGGGCTCACCCGCCCCGCTGAAAAAGCTCCGGCCATACTCCTGGTTCTTACTATCCCGAAGTTTCCAGTCGAGTGAGGTCACTTGCTGTGTGCCGACGTTTTCGACTTCGACATCGAAGCCGATGACGCGCTTGCCCGCGGGCGGGGAAGTGAAGGTCGCGGGCGCCGGGTCGGCCATCGAGAGGATGGTGACTTTCGACTTCTTGCTGCCGTTGCCCTCAGGCGCGATGACGCCGGAGGCGTTCGCGGCCAGGGACACGTGCACATCGGCGTCACCGTCGTCCGCCGTGTCGGCAGAACTCCCGATGGCTGCGGCAATGACCACGATCACAACGATGAAGAAGATGCCAATCACCGCGAAGATGCCCAGGCATCCCAGGAAGCCCCACTTGAAGATGCCACCGCCGCGCGTGCCTTCCGGTTCCGCTCCAACAGCTGCGACCAAAGCCGACCTTCGCGCGGCGTACTCGTCCTCGTTGAGGACGCCCCTTGCTTTGAGCTTCTCCAGTTCGTCGATTTGTTTCTCCAGCGATGTCTTCGCCACTTCGTTTTCCCCCTGCCGCGGCCTTTTACCGGCTTCCAGAGCATTGAACCTTATGGCGACATGTATTGTCGGCGAGCCTCAACCGGCGGCGGCGGGTATCCTTGGCCGGATGACCATCGATACGGTTCTTCTCGATGCCGACGGTACCCTTCTCGACACGCGCGAGTACATCCTGCGCGCGTTCGACCATGCACAGGCGGTCTCCGGGCTGCCGTTTCCGCCGCGCGAACACCTGGCCCGTCAGGTGGGGCGCATGCTCGAAGACATCTATGACGAGATTGCCGGGACCGAACACCGGGCCGCGTTGATCGAGGCTCACCGCTCGTTCCAGGCTGCGAACCAATCGCTCGTGACCGCCTTCCCCGGGACGCTCGAGACGATGGCTGCACTCAGGCAGACTGGCATGCGCCTGGCAGTGGTCACCAGCCGTTCGCGCCGCACGTCGGTCGAATCGATCCGGGTTGCAGGCCTCCTCGCGCACATAGAGGCGGTTGTCTCCGCCGAGGACGCGGAGGAACTCAAGCCGCACCCTGCGCCGCTCGAAGCTGCGCTGCGCATGCTCGGGCGTACACACCGCAGTGCGGTCATGGTTGGCGACACTGTCCACGACATCCACGCGGGCCGCGCGCTGGGCGTTCCGACGGTCGGCGTCACGTATGGCTTTGGCGCCGAGAGCATTCGCGACGCCGCGCCCGATGCGCTGATCGATGACATCACCGAGCTGCCGGGCGCTCTCGCCAGGCTGGCGGCAGCGCGTGCCTGACCCGTTTAGACGATTACCTCTCTCATTAACCCGATCGCTGCGCCGGCCAGCACGAGCCAGGCGCTGTTCGGCTGGAACCTGACCAACACGGCGGCGCCGGCAACGAAGAGCGCTATCGCCGCCGGCGAATCGATGGTTTCTCGCGCCAGCGACACGGTGACGACGCCCATGAGCGCGATCGCCGCCGCGTTCACGCCGTC
>CAYYSD010000229.1:0-4032 GCA_964474285.1 uncultured Anaerolineaceae bacterium
CTTCTTCTGCTCTTCGTTGCCGTGAATGATGATGGTGGGGCCGATCATGCTCGTGCCCATGCCGCCGCCGCCCATGACGCGGGCTTCGGCGAACTCTTCGTTCATGATGAACTGTTCCATAGTGCCGAGGCCTGCGCCGCCGTATTCCTTGGGCCAGGCGGGAGCGATCCAGCCCTTGTCGGCGAGCTTCTGGCGCCACGGCGACATGCCGCGCTGGGGGCGCTCCATCGGCATGCCCTCCGTGCGCTCCGGCTTCTCCGCGATGATGAAGTCGCGGACTTCCTTGCGCCAGGCGGCCTGTACAGCATCGTCCTTGAAGTCCATGAAAACCCCTGTAATCGAGTTGATATGGTGGGACAGTAGCAGACGGCGAACCTGACGTAAACGGAAGGGTCTGCCTCAGTGATTGCGGACAACGACGGTGCCGGCGATGCGATCTCCGAGCCGGCGCCGGTCAGACGACGTGCCGAGAATCAATGCGCCGATGAAATACGGGAGAACGTAGGGAAAGCCATCCACGATCCGGAAAACGTTTCGCACGATAGCGCACGACCAACCGCACGGCTCGCCGTTCCTCCGGACCACTACAACACCACAGAGCGCCTTGCCGGGTGTCCGGCTGGTCAGGCCCTCTGCCACCACGAAATACGACAGTAGCAAGATGGGAGTGCCAACGTAGAAGAAGACGCTGGTCCAGCGGTACTCGTAGTCATTCGTGGCGGCGTCGAGGCCGTAGCTGAAGAGCGTGAAGATCACGACGAGACACAACGTGTCGACGATGGCGGCGATGGAGCGGCGGGCAAACAGCGGTACGTCGAAGGCATCCGGAACGGTCGCGGCAGTCATACGATTTGAGTGTCGGCTGCCAGGCCTCGATCCATCAGTCGCAGACGTCTACTTGCGCCACGCGAACGTTGCCCGGTGCTCCCGCGCCCTAGAAAGCGGCCCCGGAGTGGACGGCGGGTTCGTCCTTGCTCATCTGGCTGCCAAGGTCGCCCATGACGCCCGGGACGGTCTTCTTCTTGAACGGGACGTTCGGGAAGATGTTGTCGCGAACCCACTTTTCCAGAGCACCGCCACTGTGCCAATCGGCGAGGGAGATGACGGCGCCGCCGCCCGGTGGCTTCACGTGAGACGGGAAGCGGGCGACGATCTGGGCAGTGGTATTGTCCGGGGCGCCCGTCCGGACAGCCGCCTCGATGGAGTTGCGGGACATGTTCGCGGTGCGGGCGGAGTGCTCGACGCCGGTTGAGCTGCCCTTCTTGAGCATCGCATCGTCACCATAGACGCGGTAAACGAAGTCTCCACCGTCCGAATTCACCTCAAGGCCGTTGCTGCAGAACTCGTCGTGCAACACGTTGGTGCTGGCCTGGAGGAAGCCGTTCTTCATGAACATGAAGTAGTCCTTGTAGGTGACGGCGGCGGCCATGCCCTTGTACTTGTCGTTCGCGGCGGGATCCTGGCCGCCACCGGCCGTGGCTTCGCGGAACTTCTCCATGTCCTTGGGAACGTAATCATCGCGCAGGACGTAGGTGTGCTTTGCAATACGGGTGATGCTGGACTGCTCACCGATGTCGGCGCCTTCGACCCGGACGACACCTTCGTTGACCAGGAGTGTGAGGGCGGCATCGAAATTGCCGACGGTGGGCGGGGCCGAATCCTTGAGCTGCTTGTAGGTTCGCGTGCGGAGTTTTGGTGTCTCCCCGGCGAGGCCCTGCCACCAGGTGATGAAGCCGAAGCCGGGGCCGCCCGGTTCCAGCGACGTGGGAATCTTGAGACCGGCCGCCTCGAAACGGACGCGCCAATCGTCGGACTGGATGTTCTCGACGGTCTGCGGGTTGTGGGCGGATGTGACGCCCTCTTGCCCCCGGACGGTGCGCGTCGTGCCGACCCTCGCCTTGTCGTACTGACCACTCTCGGTGAGGCCGCCCTGTTTCGCGATCTGCTCCATGTGGCGCCAGTACTTATCGCGAGAGAAATCCATCTTCCACGGGTTGTCGTCGATCCACTTCACGTACCACTGCATGATCTGGGTCTTGTTGATGAGGTGGCCCCCGGCGTAGGAGTCCTGGAGGTAGTGGTCGCCGAAGCCGTTGGTGAGGAGGGCTTCGTTCGCGAGGGAATCGGATTCCTTGTCAGCCTGGATCGCCAGGCCGTTGTACCCATCGGAGCTCTTGGGATCGTCCTTGGCCTGCTGACGGAAACCTTTCGCGGCCTCGGACTTGCCGTGGGCGGAGATGGCGAGGCCGACCGCCTTGTTGTGGTGATCGGCCCAGGCGTGCCAGCTTTCGGGGGCGAAGTGACAGGCATTGCGTACAAGCGTGGACGCGTAGGCGGTGGTCTTGTCGCCGCTCAGCGCCTTCTTCTTGCCGCCGCCGGGCAGATAACCCATGTGTTGGAGTTCCGCGGAGACTGAGCCAACGTTGGCCGCTCCTTCGAATTCGAGCGACTTGAGGCCCAGCTTCTTCTTCGTCTCGGTTTCGGCAGAGGTGCGCCAGGTGCCCTTGATGTCCATGAATTCCGTATAGAGCTTCACGAGCTTCTGGAGGCTCTCCTGCCGGACACCCTGGACGATGCCATGGCGGTTCTTGTGGTCCGTCTGTTTCAGTTCGTCGACGCTGCCATAGAAGTCGGCCAGGGTATTGAGTTCGCCGTAGGTGACCACCTCGGGCTTCACCGGCTGGCCCTTTTCGTCGAGCTGCGGCGAGCCATCGGCATTGACGGAGGGGAGGGAAACGATGCGGATCTGCCAGGTCGGGTCGGAGATTGGCTTCGGAAGGACCACATCGCGGCCCGGGCGAAAACCCTCCGGCACGGGAGGCGGACTCGACTGGAAGGCGGCGATGCGACGAATTTCCTGTTCGAGCGCGTGCTGCACATGGGTGCGGTTGATCGTCTGGTAGCCGTCGTCATCGTTGCCGACGATGAGCGCTCCGGAGGTCTTCATGTCGCGGGCGGCGCCCATCATCGCCAGGGTGCGAGGGTCCGTGTCGCCGAGCATGCGGTGTTCCCAGGAACCGTGGCGCTGGATGAGACCGGTGCCGTGGGCGGCGTGGGCGGCACCAACGGATGTGGCACGCGACTCACCCATGCGCTGCAGGCCGGGACCATCGTGAACGGTTCCGGGGGAACCGATCCAGGAATCCGGCTGCATAAGGCGGCGAGCTGCAGCATTGCCGACGGAGCGCTGAAGTTGGAGAAACTGCGGCGCCGTGACCTGGCTGCCGAAAAGGGCGCCATCGAACCCGGGTCCCGGCGCGGCGATGGCGTTCTCCGCCTGCGGTGGCGATGGCTCCCGGACCCGCGCGTGGGACGAGTCCGGTGAGGTGCGGGACCTGGTGGCGCTCTTGGGCTCCGGCATGATGCGTCGCTCCTGTGGCGATTCTACACGCATGACGCCGGTGTGAAGCGCCGGAGGGCGATATTTACGGGTGACAGGGGCGTTTGCGGTCCGGCACGGTAGGATTGCGGCACCACCTGCCGGAGATAAGACGATGCCGAACGACAGCCGGGCGCGATTTGCCGCGGACGACCTGCGAACCTTCACCACGCGGGTGTTTGCTTCCTATGGAGTGCCCGATGAGGACGCGGAGCTGGGGGCGACGGTGCTCATCGATGCGGACCTTGCAGGAATCGAATCCCACGGAATCGCACACCTGCCGTGGCACGGTGGGTATGCACCCGGCCTGGAGCGTGGAACGGTTAAGGCGAAGCCGGACATCAAGGTGCTCCGCGAATCGGCCGTCTCCGCGGCGTGGGATGCGGACGGAGGTCTCGGCGTGGTGGCGGCCCCGAAGGCCATGGGCGTTTGCATCGAAAAGGCGGAAGCGAACGGGATCGGCATGGTCACGGTGGCGAACGGGCGGCACTTTGGCGCGGCCGGGTGCTACGCGCGGATGGCGGCAGACCGCGGGCTCATCGGCATGGCGATGTGCAACGTGGCGCCTATCGCGGTTGCGGCGGGCGGTCTCGACCGGGTGTACGGCACCAACCCGATCGCTTTCGCCGCACCCATCGAGGACGACGAGCCCT
>CAYYSD010000230.1:0-4024 GCA_964474285.1 uncultured Anaerolineaceae bacterium
GGCAAGTTCTTCGTCTGGTCCCTGGGCGAAGTCCAACGGCTGCTTGGGAAGGATGGAGCGCTGGCGGCAGCGGCGTTCGGCATCACCGCAGAGGGCAACTTCCGGGACCCGCACCACCCCGAGTTTTCGAACAGAACCGTTCTCACCCGCCGATACGACTCCGACGAGCTTGGCGCACGCTTTGGCATGGATGCAGATGGCGTCGAGATGAAGCTCGAAGAGCTTCGCGAGCGGATGTTCGAAGCCCGCGAAGAGCGCGTGCGGCCCGGACTTGATGACAAGGTGCTGACGTCCTGGAACGGCCTGGCGCTGGCAGCCGTCGCCGAGGCCGCCCGCGTTTTCGACGTGCCGGAGTGGCGGGCGGCGGCCGAGAAGAATGCAGCCTTCGTCCGCGACCAGCTTTGGCGGGAAGGGCGCCTGCTGCATACGTGGAAGGATGGGCGCGCACACATCGACGGGATGCTCGAAGACTACGCCTACTACGGGCTCGGCCTTGTCGAACTCTACCGCCTGACCGGCGAAATCGGTCACCTCGAGTGGGCGCGTGAACTCCTGGAGGTGGTCCTGCGAGAATTTCGTGATGCGCGGGGCGAGGCCTTTTACGACACCGCCGCCAACGCAGAGAAGCTGCTTCTCCGCCAGCGGTCGTATTTCGATGGGGCCACGCCGAGTGGCAACGGCGCGGCGGCGCTGCTGGCGCTGACGCTTGCCCGCTACTATTCGCGACCCGATTGGGAAGGCGTCGCGCTCGACGTGGTGGGCCAGGTGTCGGGCGTGTTGTTACAGGCGACGACCGGCTTTGGTTGTCTGTGGCAGGTGGTCGAGTTCCTGCTGGCGCCCCACCAGGAACTCGTGATCACCGGCTCCCCAGAGGCGCGGGCGCCGTTGGAGCGCGTAGCGGGACAGGTGTTTATGCCCTTCGTCGCACTGGCGCCGACCTCGGACGGCGACGGCCTGCCGATGTTCGAAGATCGCCAACCGGGCGAGACGGCCGTCGCCTACGTCTGCGAGAACATGGCCTGCCGGATGCCGGCCCTCACGCCGGAAGCGTTGGCCGCACAGCTGGCGTAGCTGTCCGGGCAAGCTGTGACAGTTCGTGGTTCACACGTAACATGCTGCTTGCTACATTGCGCGAATGCCACGCGCTCGCATCGATGAACTCGTCCGCATTCTCGACTTGAGCTTCAAGGGTTCGCTCCATTCGCTTGTCGACAACCTGGTCACCGTTACCGACGCCGAATGGACCGCGCTGCCACCGGGCGCCGACCGTACGATCCGCGACATCGTGCAGCATGTCGGCATGTTCAAGTTCATCTACGCGAACCACGCGTTTGGCGACGCGAAGTTGGACTACGGCCAGTCGCCCGCCACGCCTGACCCATCCCGGCTCGCGTCACCATCAGCGTCGATAGAGTGGCTCCGCGAAGGTCAGACGCAGCTCAGGAACGATGTGGCTGCGCTCGCTGATGACTCCGAGCTGGACCGCCTGCGGAAGGCCCACTGGGGCGGTATGGTCCCGACGCTCATTCTCATCGACACCATGCACCAGCACGACGTGTACCACGCCGGCGAAATCAACCGCACGCGCGGCATGCTCCAGGGCAAGGACCGCTGGATCGTGCCGCAGTGACGATCAGGCGAAGACCTCTTCGATGGGCGTGATTCGCACCCGGTCCGGGGCCAGGCCAAGATCCAGGGCGCCGATGACTTCGTCTTCCGCCAGGACGTCGGCGGGCCTGGCCGCGTCGTAGGTGATGGCCGCCGGAACGCCTGAGAGCAGCTCATCTCGAAGCCCCTCGGCGTCGCCAGTGATCATGACGACGCTCAGGTTCTCGCCGGAGAAGTGACGCCGGATGGTGGCGTTCGTTTCGTCGAGCGTCAGGGCGTCCAGGCGGGCGCGCATCTCTTCAGCGAAGTCGCCCATCCCGAACCAACGGCTGTCCAGGGCATAGCCTAGTTGCTGTTCCTGCGTCTTCAACATGACATAGACGTTCTTCTTCAGGTAGTTGCGGATGTCCTCGAACTCTTCGGAGGTGAGGCCGTCACGAAAGAGCCTGCGCAGTTCGAAGATCGCAGCCTTGAGGGCGAACACGGCCTGGTTTGGTGGCACAGGCCGTATCCAGACCTCGAAAAGCTGTGCCCGCCGCGCGCGGTTGGGATCCGGGAAGAACTGGTACATGCCGCGCGGGAAGGCTTCGACATAGGCGTAGTCGCCATAGTTCATGCCGCGCAACTCGCGGATGCGGTTGTAGAGCCGCCCGACCGAAGCGCGGTGCTCGCCGAGGTAAGCCCGCGCGAGCCAGAGCGCGGCGAAGTCAGTGTGGTCGCGTGTCACCCCAAGCGGGTGTCCGAACGAGATGGCCGTCGAGCGGGTGTCCTTCTGGACGATGTCGACCTCGATGCCGGCGAACGTCCGGCCACTGAGCGGCCCTCGGGCCCGCTTCGTCCCGGGCGGGAGCGCGCCCAGCCGGGAACGCAGACTGGCGACGAACTCTGCGGGGAAGTCTCCCGAAAGGCCGAGCGTGAGGTTCGCGCGGCTGTAGCGCTCGGCAACGAACGCGCGCACGTCTTCGAGCGTGATCGCGTCCAACCCCGCGACCGTGCCGAGCGTCGTATGGCCATAGGGCGTTCCAGCGAACAGGTTCACCTGCAGGCGCTCTTTGCCCAGCTCTTCGTCGTTGTTGGAACGCAGGTCCTGGATCAGGGCGTTGCGCTGCTGCTCCCTGATCCGCGAAAAGTCGTCCGCCCGGAACCCGGGTGTCAGCAACCGGGGCAACACGATGCGCGCGAACGCCTCCAGGTTGTCGCGATGAGTGACGCCAGTGAACGTCGTCATCTCGCGGTCCACCTGTGCCTCAAACGAGCCAGCCATAGGGAAGAGGGCCTTCGCGATTTCGTCGATGGCCATGGCCTGGCTGCCGCCGTTCGCGATCATCTCTGCGGCCAGCGCTGCCAGCCCCTCTTTGCCATCGGGGTCGTCGCTCGAGCCCGTTTCGAACAGCAACTTGAACCTGAGCAACGTCGAGGGTGTGCGCTGGAAGACGACCTGCGACTCCGGGAGGGACTCTGCCGCTGCAGGCGCGCGCTCCGCCGGGAGCTGTTCGATGGCCGTCGGAAGGGGCTCGTGCGAAAGCGTCGCCTGCACCAGCCGTTCCGGTGCGAGGTAACGTTGCGCGGCCGCGAGGAGGTGCTCCGGCGTGAGCAGGTCGTATTGCCGGAAGAGCGCGTTGAGCGTTCCGTACGAGCGGTTGAACCGGACGTACCGCGCGAGCGTGGAGGCGACGGACTCCGAATTGTCGAGCATCCGGGCGAAGCCGTACCGGGCGTGCGACTTCGCTTCAGACAGGCGTTTTGGGTCGACGGCCTCGCTCCGAAGCCCGGCGAGTGTCGCGTACAACCGGTCGCGGATCTCCGGGGCGTCCGCCAGGTCCTTCACCCGGGCGAAGACCGTGACAAGCGATGGATCCTGCGTCGACGGGTTGTAGACGAAGAGCTGGTCGACCTTCTGTTCCACCTCCACGAGGGCGTGATAGATGTCGGACGTCTCTCCGAAGGAGAGGTCGAGGAGCATGTCGAGGGCGGCGAAGTCGGGTTCGCTGTCGCTGAACGCCGGGCCACGGGCCGCCAGCGTCACCCACGGCAGTGTTGAGCTTGTCCAGGGCACGTGCGCGATGACCGGCGCAGCCGGTGCGGGCTCCCGCGGGATGACCGGCGGAGGCACGCTGCCGGGCTGCCACGCGCCCCAGTACTTGCGTACGAGCGCGACGGCCGCCTCGGGCTCCACATCGCCGGCGATGATCACGGTCGTGTACTCCGGCCGGTACCAACGGTCGAAGAACGTCCGCGAGTATTCGAACTGGTTGGGCATATCCTCGATGTCGCGCAGGAAGCCCATCGTTGTGTGCTTGTACGTGTGCGTCGTGAAGGCGTGCTCCCGTTGCACTTCGATGAGCTTGTTCAGAGGGTCGGAGGCGCTCTTGTTGTACTCGCCGAGGATGGCGCGGGACTCCGTCTTGAAGTCCTC
>CAYYSD010000231.1:0-3934 GCA_964474285.1 uncultured Anaerolineaceae bacterium
CGTGCTCGCGCCCGCCGATCGGAACTACGTCGTGGTCAACGACCTGCTGCCGGCAGGCCTCGAGCCGATCGATCCGCAGCTCAACACCATCGACCCGGCGCTGAAGGCGGAGCTCGATGCCGAGCGCCGGGCAGCCGAACAGAAGCGTACGGGTGGCTACCAGGCTCCCTGGTTCCGGTGGTACTACAACCCATGGCAATACGCCGAAACCCGCGACGACCGCACGACGCTCCTCACCAACAACCTCTCGAAGGGCGTGTACGAGTACATCTACTACGCCCGAGCCACGACCCCGGGCGACTTCTTCGTGGCGCCGCCTTACGTGGAGGAGACCTACTTCCCGGAGGTGTTCGGGCGCGGCGACAGCGGCCGCTTCAAGGTGCTGGAGTAGCGATTCCACGTGCGGGCGCCAACAGCCCGCGTCGAAAAACGGCGCGGGCTGGCGCGTTTACCGGTGGCACTCGGGTGCTACAGCAGGCGGCGGATGGGCTTGCGGCCGGGGCGCGGGTCGTAGTTGCTCTTGAACATCTCGAGCTTGTCCCGCTCGATGAGGTATTTCCCGGCGAAGATGGTCGCGGGGATCTTCTTCTGCTTAATCAGGCGGCGCAGGCTTTGCGGGTGAATCGCAAGTTCACGCGCGGCTTCCACGAGGTCGAGATAGTTTTCGAAGGGAGTGACCAGGACCACTGTTCGGGCCTCCTCCTACGGTGCCGGCCAGAACGAAGGCTCGACCCCTTCGCGGACGGGAAACGTTTAATTGCGTAGGCAGAAATGAACTTTATCAAACGCTCTTCGTTATTGTCTATCGGCGTTAGCAGTTTTCGCGAACCTGAGAGCCTCAGGCCCGCAAAATCTTCACGGCGCGCGGCCTACGGCCGCAGGTAGAGCCTGACCTCGGGGCCGTCCGCTTCGATGCGGTCCACGACGGTGCGGAGGGCAGCCTGCAGTGCTTCGAATTCGAGGGAGTCCCAATCGCGGATGAGGTTTTCGCGTGACTCGTCCAGGAACTTGCGGCGCTCCGCTTCGGATTGTTGGGCGGCCAGGCGGGCGCGGGCGGCGGCAAGCTCTGATTCCAGTTCCTGGTTCTCCTCCGCCATCGCCGCGCCGAGGGACTTCATCCGCTCGATGGTGATGTGCCCGTGGGCGGCGTCGGCGACAAGCTCTTCGAGCGAGCGGCGGTTGCGCTTCATGCGCCCCTCGATCTTGTCCACCTGGCTCATCACGTCGAGCAGATAGGAATCGACGTTGCCTGCGCGCCGGATGCGGGCGATGGAAGGCGACGGCTGCTCTTCCTGCAGGAGCTGGCGCACGCGGGCCTCGAATTCTGCGGCGCGTTGGGTGTTGTAGCCGCAGGCACTCTGGTTCGTGCGGCTCTCGCACTGGTAGTAGCGGTAGCCGGCGGCGTGCTTCTCGCCATCTTTCGTGGTCCACGTCTGCCGGCGGGAAACGCCGATCATGCGGTTCCCGCAGCGTGCGCAATAGGCCATGCCGCTGAGGAGGAAGGGCACGACGGTGCGTGCGCGGGTGGCGGGGGTGCGCGTCTGGAGGCGTTCCTGTACACGGCGAAAGTCCTCCGCGCTCACGAGCGGCGGGTGGCTCCCGGGCACTTTCACGCCGAAGCGCGTGTAGGTCCCGAGGTAGGCGCGGTTCCGGAGGAGGTCGCGGACTGAGACCATGCTCCAGCGGCCGCCGCGGCGCGTGAGGACGTTCTCTTCGTTGAGCTGCCCGGCGATCTTGCGAATACCCATCTGCTCCTGCAGGTAGAGCCTGAAGATGTAGCGCACGACGACCGATTCGTCTGGCACGAGTTCGAGGCGGTGCCGGGCGCCGACGCGATAGCCATAGGGCGGCCGGCCCAGCACTTCACCGCGAACGGCCTTGCGCCGCATGGCGCTGCGGACCTTTTCGGAGACAGGGGTGCCATCGCCGCGGTCCGCCCAGGTGGTCACGAGTTCCTTCGCGGCCTCCCGGCCGGTGTGCGCGGAAACGACCTGCACACCGGTGTTCTCGATGGTGAGCAGCTTCATCGCAGCCCGCCCGAGATCGCCGCCCAGGGCACCAAGACTGTCGACGACGACGACCGTGAAGCCAAGGTCGCTCCGGTGGAGGAACTGGAGCATCTGGCGGAAGCCGGTCTCATCAAGTTCCTGGCCGGCGGTGTCAAGGAAGGTTGCGGCCACTTCGTAGCCCTGCCTGGCGCAGAATTCGAGGAAGGCGCGATTCTGATCGCCGATGGCGCGCTTGGCCCCGTTCCGGCGCGCACCCTCGACGAAGTAGCCGACTGCGTTCATGACCCGAAGGAGAGTATGCGTTCGCAGTTGGGACACTGCGCGAGCGTTGAGGACGAGAATGCCTTGCGCCGCACCGCATCGGGGATGGTGATCCGGCAGCCCGTGCAGCTGCCGGCGTTGATGCGTGCGACCGCCATGCCTCCCTTGCGGCGGCGCAGGTCTTCGTAGAGAAAGAGGGATCGGGGAGGGATGACCGACTTCTGGGCCTCCCGCTTCGCATCCACCCGGACGATGGAATCTCCGAGGCGGTGGGCTTCGTGGCGAAGCTCCTGCTGGAACTTCGCCCAGCGCTCCTCGTTCTGCTCCACGTCGCGCTGGGCCCGGCGGCGGTCGCGCTCGAGACCTTCAATGCGGTCCATCACCGCGAGCAGGGTGTCTTCGAACTCGCCTCGCCTGTGCTTGAGGATGTCCACTTCGTGCTGGATGTTGGTCAGCTCTTTCGGGTTCTTCACGGAACCGTCGTAGAGTCGCTTCTCTTCGGGGGCGATCTTCGCGTTGAGCCCTTCGACTTCGGCATCGGCAGCGCGTTGCTCTTTGCGGGCGGTCGCCAGCTTCGTTTCGATTTCGAGCAACTGACGGCGGGCTTCGTCGAGGTCCGGGTCGCCCCGGAGGCGCTGTTCGACCGACGAGAGTGCGGCGCGGAAGGCGGCCGCTTCGTCGTCGAGGGCCTGGAGCGCGACGATATCGAGGACGCTCATCTACGGCCTCGCGCGGGCGGGAAGGCGGCAAAAACCGGGGAGAGGGGGCAGACCTGGGGTGCCATTCAGGGCCTTTCGAGGCGGGGGCTAACCGTAGCACTAAGCCTACGCGCCGCCCGCCCCGCGCGTAAACCGCTCCCCGGCGCTGGCCCCCGAATCGTCACGCAATCGCCCTGGTTATGGCGAATCGGCAGCCATACGACCGAGAGATGGCAGGCCGGCCTGCGGCTCCTAAGATGTTTGATCTACCGCAAACGCAGGAGCGACCCATGTTCAAGATCGTTCCCCACCTCTGGTTCCCTGAAAGGGCCGTCGAGGCCGTGGAGTTCTACGTTTCACTGCTGCCGAATTCTCGCGTTGACCACGTCGCCACGCTGCCTGTCGAATCCCCCTCTGGCCCCGCGGGCTCGGTGCAGGTCATCGACTTCACCCTCGCCGGGCAGCCGTTCCAGGCCCTCAACGCCGGCCCGTTCGACCCGTTCAACCACGCCGTCTCGTTCATCATCAACTGCGAAGACCAGGCCGAAGTGGACCGCCTCTGGGAAGCGCTGGTCGATGGAGGCGGCGAGCCGGAGGCCTGCGGCTGGCTCAAGGACCGTTACGGGCTTTCCTGGCAGATCATTCCCACGATGCTCGAAGGAATGATGCGTGACACGGATGAGGCGCGCGGTAAGCGCGTGGCGGAGGCGATGCTGCAGATGGTGAAGCTGGACATCCAGGCGTTGCAGGACGCCTACGACGGGAAGCCGCCGGCGAGGTGATGACTACGGCCCATTGTCGTTGAGCCACGGGCCGGGCCCTTCGACTGGCTCAGGGCGAACGGGGCGGGAGCCGTCGGGCGCTGGAATGCGCCGGAACGGCTCCCGGGCGTGGCCGTTTGGCCTGCTGCTAGATCAGCGGGACGGGTTCGAGGTTGAATTCGCCCATGAACTCCTGGATGTGGTC
>CAYYSD010000232.1:0-3851 GCA_964474285.1 uncultured Anaerolineaceae bacterium
CACAACGGTTGCCGCGCTCCGAAGCGGCGCCGGGTCTAGGAGCTCTCAGACCTCTATGGCACGTTACACAGGACCAGTTTGCCGGCTTTGCCGCCGCCACGGGGAGAAGCTCTTCCTGAAGGGGGAGCGCTGCTTCACGCCCAAGTGCAGCTTCGACCGCCGCCCCAACCCGCCGGGGCCGCGCCCGGCCCGCCGCCGCAAGGTGAGCGACCGCGGCCTGCAGCTGCGCGAGAAGCAGCGCGCCCGCGTCACGTATGGCGTGCTCGAGAAGCAGTTCGTCCGCTACTACAAGGAAGCCATTCGCCGCCCCGGTGTTTCGGGCGAAAACCTCGTTCAGTTGCTCGAAACGCGGCTGGATAACGTCGTCTACCGTCTTGGCTTTGCGGATTCGCGGAACCAGGCGCGGCAGGCGGCGCGTCACGGCCTGATTGCGGTGAACGGACGCAAGCTGGACATCCCCTCGGCGCACCTGGCAGAGGGCGACACCGTTTCGTTCACGCCTCGCGGGGTTCGCAGCGAGTACTACAAGGTTGTCCAGGACTCGATCAAGTCGAAGAACCCGCCGTCATGGCTTACGCTCGATATGGGTGGGATGTCGGGCCGTCTCAACGGCCTGCCAACGATTGCCCAGGGCGAAAGCCACCTGTTCAACGAGAACGTCATCATCGAGTACTACTCGCGCTAAGGCGGGTTCGATGGTCAGCCAGGTTGGAGTACACAGCAGCATGATGGATTCGCTGGAGCCCATGACACAGGCGCCCGAAGACGTGGTCCCGGAGCTTTCGGTCGAAGAAGAGAGCGATACGTTCGCGCGTCTCATCGCCGAACCGCTGGAATCGGGTTACGGAATCACGCTCGGGAACGCGCTGCGGCGCGTCCTGCTCAGTTCACTCGAGGGCGCCGCGATCGAATCCGTCCGGATCGATCAGGTGCACCATGAGTTTTCGACCATCCCGGGGATGCTCGAAGACACGACGGAGTTCCTTCTGAACGTGAAGGAGATCCGCCTCAAGGCGCTCAGCAACCGGCCGGGCACGCTCTCCCTCGAGGCGGAGGGGCCGGGCGTCATCACCGCCGGCGACCTCCAGGTGCCCGCCGACTTCGAAGTCGTGAACCCGGGACTGCGACTCGCGACGCTGGACAACAAGTCGGCGAAGCTGACGGCGACGTTCCACGCCCGGGTGGGCAAGGGCTATGCTCCCGCGGGTTCCGTGGAGGGGCTGCCCATCGGCGTCATCCCGGTCGACGCGATCTTTTCGCCCGTCCGGAAGGTGAACTACAAGGTCGAAAAGACCCGTGTGGGTCAGTCCACGAACTTCGACCGGCTTGTCCTTGAAATCTGGACCGACGGCACCATCACACCCGTGGAAGCGGTTGGGCAGAGCGCGGACATCCTGATGGACCAGTTCGCGCTGTTCAGCCAGATGGGCCCGGTGGAGCCCGCGTTCATCGCGCACGACGGGCGCCCAGGTCCGGCCACCGGCGGCATTGCCGTCCCAGGGTACACGACCCCGATCGAGGACCTGTCACTCTCTGTCCGCGCCTATAACTGCCTCAAGCGCAGCGGGCTGATGACAGTCGGTCAGGTGTTGGAGAAGAGCGAGGACGAGCTCCTCGCGCTTCGCAACTTCGGCCGGAAGTCCTACGACGAACTGCGCGACAAGCTGATCGAGCTCGGCTACGTGGATGGGGACGCAGAGGGCCTTGTGCCGCTGACGATGCCCGCTCCGGGCGTCGCCGCCGCACGCGGTGGCCGGCCCATGCCGGGCCGAAATGCCTCCGTCCGCGTCCACACGGGTGCGGTCATCCTGGATGAAGACGACGAAGAGCAAAGCCTTGGCGCGCTGGGCAAGGCTCTCAAAGAAGCACTGAAAGAGGTTGGCGACGACGATCTGCTCGGCGCCGACGACGAGGACTAACTTCCATGCGACACCGCCTTGCTGGCCGGCATCTCGGCCGCGACACCGCCCATCGCACGGCGCTCTACCGGAACCTGATCACCGATCTGCTTCGCTATGAGCGGATTACGACGACCGAAGCGAAGGCGAAGGAAATCCGGCCGATGGCGGAGCGGATCATCACGTTGGCCCGGCGGGGCGATGTCCATGCGCGGCGCCAGGCGCTGCGCGTGGTCTATGACCCGAAGGTGGTGAAGTACGCGTTCGACGAAATCGGGCCGCGGATGGCTACGCGCCCGGGCGGCTATCTGCGAATCACGGGCCTGGAGCCCCGCAAGGGCGACGGCGCCCGGATGGCGGTGATCGAACTGGTGGACTACGGCAATGCTCCCGCTGCGCCGCGGCCCGAACGTGTGACGGCGGCCCCCGCCGTACCTGCCCGCGCCGCCGCTGCTCCCGCATCCATCGCTCCGGCGGCGGAGGCAGACGAAGTCGAGGAGGCGGCGGACGAAGCTGTCGCTGAAGTCGAAGAAGAAACCGTCGCCGACGTCGATGAAACAGCAGAAGACGCTGTCGAAGAGGCCGAAGCCGAGGCGGACGGCGATGCTGAGGCGGAGGCGAAGGGGTAGCACTGGTGACCGCGACACGGTTCGCGGCAACCGTCGCCTACGACGGGACGGACTTCGCTGGCTCCCAGCTCCAACCGGGAGTTCGCACGGTCCAGGGGGAACTGGAAATCGCGGTACGGACGCTCTTTGGAGCGGAAGTCCGCGTGGCGATGGCCGGCCGCACCGATGCGGGCGTCCACGCGATTGGCCAGGTCGCTGCTTTCACCGCGGAGACGCGGCACGAGGCGGCAACCGTCGAGAGGGCGCTCAATGCGCTGCTCCCGGCGGATGTGGCGGTACGGAGGGTGCTGCCGGTGCCGGAAGGGTTCGACCCTCGACGCCGGGCGCGCCGCAGGCTGTACCGCTACAGCATCGACCGGGGGGCGACGCGCGATCCGCTTTCGCGCCGATCCACCTGGCACGTGGCGAGTGCGCTCGATCTGCCGGCGATGTCCGGGGCGGCGAGCGAGCTCGTGGGCAGGCGAGATTTCATCGCCTGTTCGGGGCCGATTGAAGATGGCCGGACTTCGGTTCGAAGCGTCTTCAGCGCGGGGTTCAGCAGCGAAGGCTGCGGGCTCGCGTTCGATATCGAGGCGGACGCGTTTCTGCCGAACATGGTGCGCCGGATCACCGGTGCGCTGGTTCAGGTGGGGCGTGGAAGCCTGGGAAGAGAGGAATTCGTCTCCCTGCTGCGGCAGGCGAAGCCGGCAACGATAGGGCCGGTGGCGCCAGCACACGGGCTTTGCCTGCAGCGTGTGGAGTACGATGAGGATTACACGCCATGAATACGACTGTCCGGATTAAGGCTTCCGAAATCTACAAGGACTGGCACGTCATCGACGCGGCCGGGCGGCCGCTGGGCCGCGTGGCGAGCGAAGCCGCCATCCTGCTCCGCGGGAAGCACAAGCCCACGTATGAGCCGCACCTCGACGACGGCGACTTCGTGATCATCATCAACGCCTCGCAGGTGAAGATGACGGGCCGCAAGCGTGAGCAGAACAAGTACTACACCCATTCGGGCTATCCCGGTGGGTTGAAGACGCGCAGCTTCGAAGTGCAGATGGAGAAGTTCCCGGATCGCATCATCGAGAAGGCCGTCTGGGGCATGCTCCCCGGCGGTTCGCTCGGCGAGGCGATGCTGAAGCACCTGAAGGTGTACAAGGGCGCGAACCATCCGCACCAGTCGCAGATCACGGGGTCGGAACGCGCTCGCGCGGCCCGAGCAGAAGGCGATACGACGCTCGTGTGGGCGCCGCCCCGCCTTCGCCCGCTGACCAGCGGACTCCACGTGAACCCCGGCTTTGGAACAGCCTTCGTCGCGGCCGAGGCGGAGGAGCCGCGCGCG
>CAYYSD010000233.1:0-3514 GCA_964474285.1 uncultured Anaerolineaceae bacterium
CAGCCCGTCAGCAGCGCGATTTTTGGTTTGTTGCTGGCAGCGTGCTCGCGTCCCACCCCTTCTTCGTGAGCAGAAGCCCGAAGCCGCCCCATAGCCCTCCCACGCCCCAGCGGAACCCGAACCGGTACTCGCGCTGAAACTCCCCCGCCGAATAGACGGCTGCCGATTCCGCGGTGCTGAGCGCGAACCCACGCTTCCGCGTCGGCCACTCGATGCGCAGCGCGTCGGGCGCGATGACGAACCTCGAAGGTCGCATGGAGAGCCACACCCACGCGTAGAGCGCGGCCAGGAACGGAACCAGCAGAAGCATCGGCCAGAACGTAAAGGCGAGCGCCGCAAACAACAGGGGCAGAGTCAGGACCCCGATCGTGAGCACACGGATCGATAGCGACATCGGCGCAATTGGGAACGCGAGGTCCCCGTTCCTTCGCTCTTCCATCGCTGCTCAGGGTACCTCGCCAGGTGCCAACACGGGCTGTCCGCTCGCCCGGCATGTACGCGCTGCCGTTGCTATAGTTTCCCCATGCAAGACGTGTTGAACCGGGCGAACTCTGCCCTCGAGCGTATCTCTGACATCCTGGTGCGCCTTTGACATCGCCAGCGATGAAGCGGCAATAACCCAACTCGAAGCCCAGTCCGCCGAGCCCGCATTCTGGGATGACCCGGAACGCGCTCGCGACCTCATGCAACAGCTCTCCAATCGCCGCTCGAAGGTCGAAGCCTGGCGTGGCATCGAGCGCCGCACGCGCGATCTGGCTGAACTGCTCGAACTCGCCATCGCCGAAGGCGACGAGTCGGTCGCCGCAGGCGCCGGCGACGAGATCGAAGCCATCGAGGCCGAACTCAAGGAACGCGAATTCCAGCTCCAGCTCTCCGGCGATTACGACAATCGCAGCGCCATCCTGGCGGTCCACGCCGGCGCCGGCGGCACCGAATCCCAGGACTGGGCCGAGATGCTCTTCCGCATGTACCTCCGCTGGGCCGAACGCCATCGCTTCGGCACCGACATCCTCGACATGACCGAGGGCGAAGAGGCCGGCATCAAGAGCGCGACCATCGAAATCACCGGCGCCTACGCCTACGGCTACCTCCAGAGCGAACGCGGCGTCCACCGCCTCGTCCGCCAGTCGCCCTTCGACTCGTCACATTCGCGCCACACCAGCTTTGCCAAAGTCGAAGTTCTCCCAGAGGTCGAATCCGGCGCCGAGATCCAGGTCAACCCGGACGACGTCCGTATCGATGTCTTCCGCTCCAGCGGCGCCGGCGGGCAAAACGTCCAGAAGAACTCCACCGCCGTCCGCCTCACCCACATCCCGACGGGCATCGTCGTGACCTGTCAGAACGAACGCTCCCAGGGCCGCAACCGCGATAGCGCCATGAAAGTCCTCGAATCCCGCCTTCTCGAACTTGAACTCATCCGCCAGGAAGAGGAAAAGGCGAGGTTAAAGGGCGTCCACGTGGACATGGGTTGGGGTAATCAGATACGGAGCTACGTCCTCCACCCGTATAAGATGGTCAAGGATCACCGCACCGACCACGAAACGAGCGATACGACCGCGGTGCTCGATGGAGAACTGGACGGCTTTATGACCGCATTCCTCGAATCCAGGGTTGGTGAGGCACAGTGAGGCGGGCAATCGTCGCGACGATGCTGCTCGCCCTCTTCGCCTTTGCGCCGCTCGCTGCCGATCCCTCCCCGGCCCACGCCGCCACCGAGATCGTCTCCGCCACTATCGAAAACGGCTACCCGCGCACCCTCACCTTCAAGGTCACCGCGCGCGCGGATGCGAACATCACGGATGTCTCCCTCCAATACGCCATCCGTGGCCGCGGCACCAGCGCCATCGGCAAGCCGGCGGAGTTCGCCCCGGCCCCGACGCTCAGCGCCGAAGTCGTTCTCCAGCTCAACTCCAGCGCGAACTACATCCCGGTCGGCAGCGAGTTCACGTATTCCTGGCTCATCACCACCGCCGATGGCGCCACCTTCACCGGTCCCGAGCAGAAGTACCTTTTCCTCCCCACCGGCAAGGAATGGAAGACCGCCCAAAACGAGATCATGAAGGTCTTCTACCACGGCGAGCGCGAGAACCTTGCGAACGCCTATCTCAAGTCTGGAACGGACACGTACGAAGCCATCGGCAAGACACTGCTCAAGACCAGCCTCACCGTCCTTCCGGTCCACGTCATCATGTTCGCGGACTCCGCCGAGATGGACCTCGCGCGTCCCGGGACCGGCGGCCGGATCGACGCGGTCACCGTCTGCGGGACGCAGGTCACAACCGACATCGTGCTCGTCATCCCCCAGTCCTGCGGCACACCGGACCGGACGGACACCCTCCGCCACGAACTCACCCACATCCTGACGAAGGCGGCCGGCGAAGGCCCTCTTGGACGCGTGCCGCTCTGGCTCGATGAGGGCACCGCCGTGTATTCGCAGTCCGTTCCGGGCACGGACTTCACCGGACCGTTCCAGGCGGCCGCCCGCGCTAACCGTCTCATCCCCTTCAACCAGATGGGTACCGCAGCCACGTCTGCCAACCAGGTCGGCCTCTACTACGGCCAGTCCTACATGATGGCGAAGTACCTGATCGACAAAGCCGGGCCAGAGAAGTTCGCCGAATTCTTCGCCACCAATAAGCGCGGCGGCCGCTTCGATGATGTGCTCAAGGCGTCCTATGGCTTTGATATGGCCGGGTTCGAAGCCGAGTTCCGCACGGCCGTCGGCCTCCAGGCCGGTCCCACCGCCGCCCCCACCCGGCGCCCCCAACAGACAGGCCCCACCGCCGCACCTACTCAGCGCCAGGCCACCCCCACGCGTACCCCCGCGAACGCCGCCGCCCAGGTTTCGAACGATGACGACGACAGCATCGACCCGCTTGTGCTGGGCGCCATTGGGGCCGCCGTCCTCTTCGCCCTCGTTGCCGTCTTCTTCTACCTCATCTCGATGATGCTGCAGCAGCGCCGGGTCTCCGCGGCGAAGAGCGCCGCTCCGGGCGCGCCTGCGGGCCTCGTCCATGTCCCTGGGGCCACCCCTGCCGCCGGCGCGGTTGACCAAGAGCCGCCGCCCGCACTTTGGGCCCCGCCGCCTCCCCCGCCTGCACCCCGTCCGGCCGAGGCTCCTCTCGCCCCGGCCGAGCCGCCGGCCGCAACCGCCGTCGAAGCTCCGGTTGCTCCTGCGGTTCCCGCGCCCCCGTCACCCGAAGACGACGGCTTCTCCCGCTGGCGCCCGCCCGAAGAGTAAACCTACGCTCCATGGCGTTGGCTGGTGCCGGCCAAACCAGTAGCGTAGGGCCCGAACATGCCCCGGGCGCCAACCTCGCGGCGTCTCCGGACGGAACCCCGAAACCACGGGAGATGCCCGGAACCCCATGCTCTTCCCTACCGTCAGCTTCGCCATCTTCTTCATGGTCGTGCTATGCGCCAGCTGGTGGCTGCGCCCCCGCGAAGTCTGGTGGCGCGTCTTCATCATCGCCGCAAGCTGCTCCGCAGCAACGGCTTCGATGTAGGCCTTGCG
>CAYYSD010000233.1:3524-3835 GCA_964474285.1 uncultured Anaerolineaceae bacterium
GCCCGCTTTGTCCTCCTCCTGGCCGGCTCCACCCTCGGCAACTACGTCTTCGGCCAGCTCATCTTTCGCGCACGGGCCGGCCCGCGGCGCTCCACGGCCGAATCGTGGCTGATCGGTCTCGGCGTGGCCCTCAACCTGGCCCTGCTCGGCTGGTTCAAGTACTACGGCTTCTTCGCCACGAACCTGGACAACCGCCTCGATGCCCTGGGCCTCGGGACGCCCCTCCCCCTCCTCCAGGTCACTCTGCCCGTCGGCATCTCCGGCTTCACGTTCCAGGCCATCAGCTACCTGGTCGATATCGGCCGCCGCGA
>CAYYSD010000234.1:0-3824 GCA_964474285.1 uncultured Anaerolineaceae bacterium
ACTCGCCCCTCTTCGAACACGAACCCGCCCACGCCCACGACCTCGCTTTCGAACCTTCCACTTTCCCCGCCGCCGGCGAATAGCCTGCGGTCGGGGCGGGGCCCCGAGGTAGCCGCGGCGCTCCGTCGCCGCTGGCCACGAGATCACCATCGGCGCGCCAGGTTCCCCCGCGGGTGCATACCAGCCCGGCCACGAGCATCGTCATCACGCCAACCAACGCGCTACCGCGTCACTCCCTCTCCCGCACGTCACGCCGCGGGGGAGGGTCGGGGTGGGGGCCACGTCGGAGCCTTCCGCCACATGTCACCGGTCGCTCCCGACAGCGCTATACCCATTACTCGAAGGCGCCTCAGCCTTCCACTCACAGGCCACCAGGCAGTTGGTCGGGTACGTTGGTGGGCTCTCGCCACTCGGCGGGCTAACGGTTGACGTAGGCTGCGCCTCGCCGCCGGGACCTTCCTCGCCGTTCGCCGCGGACGCGGTCTCCAGGGGGAAGTAGTAGCTCCCGACCTGGTTCCCGCTTGCATCGACGAGGTAGCACGCTTCCGTCGAACACTCCGGTGTCGCACTGCCTCCCATGAACGCTGCTACAAAGGCCAGGAACGCGAGCACTGCCGGTATTAGGCTGACTGGTACGAAGAATGGCATAAGTCGGACCTCTCGTGGCGGCTGGGGCTCTCATGTCCGTGCACCGCCATGACTCTGCATTCACCTTCATCTCTCAGTCATATCGCTTGCATTATTTAATCAGTTGAACCGTGCCAAACGTCTGCCAAAGGGCGCCCAGGGCGCTTTTATGCCTCGCCCGCCGAACCGGCCGTGCTCTCCCACCGCTATCCGCTCCACCGTAGCCGCCGCGGTCCGTCGCCGCTGGTACGAAATCACCCGACTCACCTTCGGGTCGTCATCACCCCCGCATATCGACATTCCAGACCGCTTCCATCCCCCCGGGCCCACCCTTTCCACTTTCAGCGCGACCGTCGACGATCTCGATATGTCCGCTGTTTCAGACTCCCACCCATGGTCCTTCACCGCCGTCGTCGAACGGGCCCCGAACTACCCCTACCCGCAGGACTTCCCGGCAGGCGAATTCCCAACGCCCGAGTCCCTCGATGGCCCGCTCGCCGAGGGCTCACTCAAACCCGACGAGTTCGAACGACGCGCCTATTTCGCCTGGCCGCGCACGATCAGGCTGCCGCGCCTTTCCTCGAAGCCGCGCTCGCGTTGCCGTCCGTAGAACCTCGACGCGTCTCCACATACCTCCTCGCGCGACTCGGCGATACAGGGACCGCCGAACGCCTCGCGACCCACCTTCGCGAGGATCCTGACGCAATTGCGCCCACGCCCTTGGCGAGACCTGCCTGGACCGCCAGGTGCGGCAAAGCGATGCCGGCGTCGTGCATCCACATGTCAGTCCGGGACTCGCAGCCCTCGTCACTGCCTCCGTTCCGCTCCCGGAGGGTAGCCGCCGCGCTCCGTCGCCGCTGGCCAAGAGATAACCATCGGCGCGCCAGGTTCCCCGCCCGGTGCCCACCCGCCGGGCACGAGCATTCTCATCACGCCAGGCAACGCGCTACCGCGTCACTCCCTCTCCCGCAAGGCACGCAGCGGGGGAGGGTCGGGGTGGGGGCCACGTCGGACCCCACTGACGGTCGCAGCTGTGCGCCTAATACCCTCGACCGCTCCCATCCCCGCCCGCGACCGGGCGCTCATGCGGAGCACTGTCATGGCGGCCCCGGAAGTCCCGGAAGGGGCCGTCACGCCATTCGAGCGCAGCCTTCAGCCCCTCTTCCTGCACCTTCTTCCGCCACTCGGAAGCCGCCGGCCGGTAGCTGCTCATGCCCTGCAGCTCCGTTCCTGACCAGAGCCCCGTTCGGATCCCCATCACTTCGTACTGACGGTTCACTGAACGCTTCGAGTACATCAGCATGTCGTTGTCGATGTGCGCCATCCGGCTTGCAAAGGTCTTCGTGAAGTCGGCCAGGTCTTTCGCGGGAACCGAGTAGTTCGCCCACCCCAGCTGCGCCATCTGCTGCCCGGAAATGCTGTCGCCGACGTAGGCAAATTCCCGCGCCTTCGCCATCGGCAGATGCCACGGAGCCCACATCATGTCCATCGTGGTCATAGCCCGCACCGGCGGGTAGCCGATCTGGGCGTCGTCCGCCACGATTCGGAAGTCGCAGATCGTCGCCAGCTCGGTGCCGCCCGCCAGGCAATAGCCGTGCACCTGGGCGACAACCGGCTTCGCAAGCTCCCAAATCGTCCAGTTCGTTGCCACAACATGCCTTGCCCACTCCATCGGCCCCGGGTGGGTCGAACCCGTGTCGGGCAACTTCGATCGCGGATGCACGTATTGGCTCTCGCTGCTCGCCGCCCGAGACGGTGTGAGGTCGTATCCGGCCGAGAACGCGCGCCCTTCCGCCTTCAGGATGATGACGCCGACATCGCGGTTGGCTTCTGCTTCCTTCATCGCGTGCATCACTTCGCCCCGCAGGTTGTTCGAAAGCGCGTTCAGCTTCTCCGGGCGGTTCAGCGTGATGAAAGCCAGGCGTCCCTCGATCTCATAGAGGATGTCATCGTATGCCAAGCTGCGAACTCCTTCTCGATGATACTCGCGGGTATTGAGCCCCGTTCGTCCCGCCACGTCAAGGCAACGCTCCGTTACTCCGTCACTCCGCCACTCCGCCACTCCGCCACTCCTGTAGACTGGCGCGCACTTGAACACCTCGAGGCACACCATGGCGAAGCTGACGTTTGGGGTCCACACGGGCCAGCAGGATATCGAGATGGAGGAACTGCGGAGGCTCTGGAAGCACATCGACGCGTCCGGGTTCGGCTGGATCTCGGTCTGGGACCACCTCTATGAAGCGCCGAACCGGGATGGCGTTGGCCCGACGTATGAGGCGATTCCGCTCATGGCCGCGCTTGCCTGTGAGACGCAGAACGTGCGAATCGGCTGCCTGGTCTTCTGCATGACCTACCGCAACCCGGCCTTGCTGGCGAAGTCGTTGACGACCATCGACCACCTGAGCCACGGGCGGCTGACGGTCGGGCTGGGGGCCGGGTGGCATGTGCAGGAGCACGCGGCCTACGGCTACGAGTTCCCCGACGTCAAGGAGCGGCTGGACCGCCTTTCAGAGGGGACGCGGCTCATCCGGGCGATGCTGACGCACCACCGTTCCAGCTTCGAAGGGAAGTACTACAAGACGGAGAACGTGAGCAACGAGCCGATGCCGGTGCAGGAACGCGTGCCGATCCTGATCGGCGGGCGCGGCGAACAGCGGACGCTGCGCATGGCCGCGGCGCGGGCAGACGGGTGGAACGTCCCCTACATCTCGGCCGAGGAGTTCGGGCACAAGATCGAGGTGCTGGACCAGTGGTGCGAGCACTACAAGCGCGACCCGAAGACGCTCCACCGGAGCGTGAACCTGCACATGCTGATGTCGTCGAAAGGCGACGGCCCGCAGCCGGGGACGCCGGCGGCGGCAGGCGGCCTGGCGGGCACGCCGCAGCAGGTCATCGACCGGATTGGGGACTACGTGAAGGCGGGCGCGGAGCAGGTGAACATCGCCATTCGCCCGCCCGTGGACTGGGCGGCGCTGCAGCAGTTCATCGACGAAGTGATGCCGGCGTTCAAGTGAGCGCGAAAGCGGGCCACGCGGTCGCGAGCCGTTCGCCTTCGCTCTGGCGGCGAACGAGGTCCTGGAGTAGGGCGGCGTACTCGCTCTCCGAGAGGTCGCGTTCGGCGTACTGCGTGGACCACATCTCGAGCGCGTCGAGCATTTCGCGAACGACTGGCAAGGCCAGGTCATACGAACCCCACT
>CAYYSD010000235.1:0-3816 GCA_964474285.1 uncultured Anaerolineaceae bacterium
AGGACGTCAAGTACAGCCTCGAACGGGCCGCCAATCCTGCCAACAATTCCCCGACGGCCACGCTCTATCTTGGCGCCATCCAGGGCTTCAAGGACCGGTTCAACAACCGCGCCACGGAGGTCAGCGGCGTGAAGGTCATCGACGAGCAGACGCTCCAGATCACCCTCACCGCGCGGCGCGACTGGTTCATCTCAGAACTGACCTATCCAGTGGCCTACGTTGTGGACAAGGACCAGATCGAGAAGGACCCGCGCAACTGGACCCGCAAGCCGATCGGCACGGGGCCGTTCAAGGTGAAGGAGTTCAATCCCGCGGAACGGATTGTGCTCAGCCGGAACGACCGGTATCACCTCGGCGTGGCAAAACTCGACGAGGTCATCTTCGAACTCTCAGGTGGGTCTATCCTGACGCGCTACGAAAACAACGAAGTGCACATCGGCGTGGTGCCTGGTCCTGAAATCGACGCTGTGAAGGGGGGATCGAGCGCGCTTACGGCGCAATACAAGCCGCAACCCCGCATGGCCTACAGCTACCTGGCGTTCAATGTGAAGAAGGCGCCCTTCGACGACCTGAACGTGCGCAAAGCGCTGGCGATGTCCATCGATCGGGAGAACATCAATACGGTGCTGCTGTTCGATACGCAGCGCGTCGCCGATGGCATCCTCCCGCCGGAATCGCCGGGGTACCAGGAGAGCGTCAAATCGCTCGCCTACAACCCCGCCGAGGCGAAACGGCTGCTGTCTCAATCGAAGTATGCAGGCAACGTGCCGCGCATCATTTTGACCTACGCGGGCCAGGGCTCCGATGCGCCGGAGACGCTCCAGGCCATCCAGGACGGTTGGAAGCAAGCGCTCGGCATTGACGTGGAACTCCAGGCGCAGGAGTACACCGCCTACCTGCGCGAGCTGCGGCGGGGCACGTTCCAGATGTTCGCCGCAGGCTGGGCCGCCGACTACCCGGACCCCGAAGATTTCATCGATAAGCTGTTCGCGAGCGACAGCCCGCAGAACGAGCAGGGATATAACAACCCCGAAGTCGATTCGCTCATCAACCAGGCGCGCAGCGAAGCGGACCGCAACAAGCGGTTCCAGTTGCTCAACCAGGCGGAGCAGAAGATCCTCGACGACGCGGCCGTGATACCCACGTACTGGCCGGTGGAGCATCTGCTCGTGAAGCCGTGCGTGAAGAACTGGCCAACTGTCTCGATGTCGGTACCGAAGTACCGGTTCCTGGAGATCGACCCCAAGGCGAAGTAGGTAGGAGCCACCCGTGGGACCAGCGCTGACCGGCTATATCGTGCGCCGCATCCTCTGGGCCATCCCTGTCCTGTTCGTCATCTCGTTCCTCGTCTTCTGGATCCTCCGGCTTGCGCCAGGGGACCCGGTGGACGCGATCCTGGGACAACGTTATGACGAGGAGCGCGCGGCGAACCTGCGAGCGAAGTACGGCTACGACGACCCGGTCCTCATCCAGTATGTGAAGTACCTCAAGAACCTGGCCCAGCTGGACCTCGGCGTCTCCACCCGGCACACGGATTACAGCGTGGACGAGGTCATCTGGCCGAAGATCAAGGTTTCCACGCAGCTGGGGTTCATGGCGCTTTTCATCACGTTCGCCGTGGGGATACCGGTGGGCATCTATGCCGCGCTCGCCAGGGGCACCTTCCTCGATCCCCTCACGATCGGAACCTGGCTGATGCTCGACGCGTTCCCGGCGTTCGTGCTGGCGCCGATCATGGGCTGGCTGTTCGCGCTGAAGCTCGGCTGGATCGAGCTGGGCTGGAAAGGCGTATGGACCGAGGGACCGTTTTACCGGCCCGAGAACAACGTCATCATGTACGTGTTGCTGATGTCGCTTCCCGGCGTGGCTGGAGTCGCGCGGTTCATGCGCGCGTCGTTCGTCAGCGTCATGGACGAAGACTACGTGCGGACGGCAAGAGCCAAGGGCCTCAAGCAGTCGACGATCGTCGTGACGCACATCACGCGAAACGCCATGCTCCCGATGATCACCGTCATCGGGCTTTCGCTGCCGGGGATCACGGCCGGGGCGCTGTTCATCGAACAGGCGTTTGGCATCCCGGGGATCGCGCAGGAGGCGCTGGCATCGGTCACGACGCCGGACTTTGACGTCGCCCTCAGCCTCGTGCTCTTCGGATCGGTCCTGTTCGTGGCCGCCAACATCCTGATCGACATCTCGTACGCGATGATCGACCCCCGCGTGAAGGTAGGGGGACAGCGCGGATGAGCGCGGAGGCGGCAATCGAATTCGGCGATGAGTTCGCGCGGCCCACACGGTGGGGGTCCCCCGCGGGGCGCGCCATCCGGCTGCTCCTGCGCAAGAAGATCGCCTGCATCGCGATCGTCTACCTGGTGATCTTCTATGGCGCCGGAATGTTTGCACCGGTGGTGGTCCCGATGCTGGGGTTGCCTTCGCCCTACGAACAGAACCGCACGCTCGGAGAGATCCGGCAGGGACCATCGAGCGAGCACTGGTTGGGCACAGACGGCCTCGGGAGAGACCTGGCTTCCCGTGTGATCTACGCGGCGAGGACCACGGTCCTCTTCACCATCGTCGTGATGCTCACGGGCGGGCTGTTCCTGGGACTGGGGCTGGGGCTGTTGGCAGGTTACCGGGGCGGGTGGGTCGACACGCTCATCATGCGCGTCGGGGAAGTCTTATCGGGCCTGCCGACCCTCTTCATCATGCTCGCGCTCACCGCTGCATTTCGAACGCGCCTGAACGACCTGACCTTCTGGCTGAAGGACAATACGTTCCTGGGCGATGACGCCCGAGCGATTGTCCAGTTTCTGATGATTTCCGCGGTGACCGTGCCGTTCGCCTGGGTGGGTTCGAGCAGGATTGTGCGGGCGCAGGCGCTGGTGATTCGCGAACAGGCCTATGTCGAAGCCGCCGAACTCACCGGGGCCAGCACGTGGCGGGTCATCACGCGGCACATCTTTCCCGGCGTCGTTCCGCTCTTCGTGGTGGGGCTTTCGGGTTCGATGGCTGGCATCGCCGGCGCCGAGGTGGCGTTGAGCTTCCTGGGGCTGGGAATCTCACCGCCGACGGCGAGCTTCGGGACGATGATCGGCGATGGCGCGGGCATCTACGCCTTCCAGACGTATCCGCATCTGCTGATTGCCGGAGCGGCGCCTGTGATGTTGTTCCTGTATGCGTGGAACCTGCTGGGCGATGCGCTTGTCGACGTGGTCCAGCCGCGCAGCCATCGTTGATGGCGACAACTCCTGTCGCGGTGTTCAGAGAAACTGACGTTTCGACATTGCAGCAGGAGGTTCGAAGGTGAGTGAACGGGTGACGCCGCGGGTGGAGCGGCCGCAGGTTCCGCAGGGCTATGGCATGCCCGAGGATGCGGAGGGGATGCTGCCCTGGTCATGGGCGGAGGAGCGCATCACCAGGGCGCAGAACTACTGGTTCGCCACCGTGCGGCCCAACGGAAGGCCACACTCATCGCCGGTCTGGGGCGTGTGGCACGCAGGCGCGCTGTACTTCGACGGCAGCGACCAGACGCGGCGGATGCGCAACATCGCCGCCAACCCGGAGGTCTCGGTGCACCTGGAGAGCGGCGACGAAGTCGTCATCCTCGAGGGTCGCGCGGAGATGATCGCGGCGCCTCCGGAGCGCAGCCTGGCGCAGGCGGTCGCGGCGGCATACACAGCGAAGTACGCCGCGCATGCCTACGCTCCCGCCGTTGACCAGTGGGACGAAGGCGGCCTGTTCGTGATGCGCCCGCGGATCGGCCTCGGCTGGGAATTGAAGCCGGGGGCGGAGTTTGGCAAGACGTATACGCGCTGGCGG
>CAYYSD010000236.1:0-3776 GCA_964474285.1 uncultured Anaerolineaceae bacterium
GCGAGGTCCGGTGGAGCCGCCGCATCGAAGCCCGGGCGACGTCCCTGTCGGGTGTCCCCCAGCAAGGTGAACTGAGAGACGACGAGCAGGGCGCCCCCGGCGTCCTCGATGGATCGATTCAGCTTCCCGGCCTCATCGCTGAAGATGCGTAAGGTCGCGAGCTTCTCGGCTAGCGCGTCGACCTCTGCCTGCCCATCCCCCTTCGCCACGCCCAGAAAGACCAGCATCCCATGGCCGATGCGGCCGACCGTCTCGTCCCCGACCGTGACGGAGGCCTGGAGGACACGCTGGATGACGGCGATCATGGAGAGCAATTAAAAATGAAAAGTTAAAAAGGCTAAATAATCGGGAAGCCCCGATCGCGCAAACCCTTCATTGTTAATTTTTCACTTTGAATTTCACCTTGGCGCCCAGTCGGCCCAGCGAACCTTCCAGCTCCAAGAGGCGGCGCTTCCATTGGAGGCCGCAGGAAAACCCACCCAGGGATGCATCGGCGGCGATGACCCGATGGCAGGGAATGACCAGGGGAACAGGGTTGGCGCCGAGCGCATGGCCGACGGCGCGCGCCGCTTGCGGCTTGCCGAGGCGGGCGGCGATCCATTGATAGGATCGCACGCGGCCGTAGGGAATGTGGGCGGCGGGGCCACGCTGGCCGAGCCGGGGACGGCCAGCATCGGGCCGACAGTCGCTGGAGCGAATGGCGCCGTTTGGGCGGGAACCACTCACGACCTTGCTGCCCTCGGTGGCTACGCCGCGATTCAGCCCGCGACGGCGGTGTTCTGGTGGGACAATGCCGGGCAGCAGTTTCGCTTCTGGTTCCGGGGGTTCCCTGATGCGTTCCAGACGCTCGCCGGTGGCCTCGAGCGTGGCAAGTTCTATTTCTTCCAGACACCGGCGAACGCGAACATCCCGATGAACTGAGGCCCCCTCCCCGGCCCTCCCCCGCTGCGTGCCTTGCGGGAGAGGGAGTGTGGCAGCGTTCGTCGGGCGGACCGGGTTCGGCAATCAAGTCGCGCGGGAATGGTTCGTCGCCGGCGGGTGGGCGCCCGGCGAGGGGAACATGGAGCCGACGGTGATCTCGTGACCAGCGGCGACGGAGCGCCGCGGCTACCCTTCGTGGCCCTTCCGGCGCGGCGTGCCTTGCGGGAGAGGGAGTGACCGCATTCGTCGGGCGGACCGGGTGAAGTCGTGGCCGGTGCCCAAAGAGGGGGCAGGGCTCGGGCGGCGACGGCGCCTCTAGGGAGGCGCCACGGTACGATCGCGGGGTGGATGGGGAACGTGGAGAGCAGCCGGCGACAGGGCAAACGCGGCGCGTGCTCGAACAACCGGCGGCGGCAGACCCCAAACGGAAGGGGTGCCTGATCTGGGGCGCGGTCCTCGGGATTGTGGTCGGAGGGATGTTCGCGGCCTACGGACTCAAGCCCATCCTTCGCCACTACTACGGCGAGAGGCACATTGCGGCCGGCGAGACGTACCAGGGCGGGGGCAAGGAGTTACGGGTGCTCTCCGCCAGGGCCGACGCCAACATCGTTGAGGTCACACTGGCGATCACCCTCACGAAGACGTGGGCCCCGGAAGCGGAGAACTTCCAGCTCGAGGTCCGCCAACAGGACGACTGGATCGAACCCTCGGCGTCGCAGCCAACCAGGCCGGTGAACGCGCTGGCGAACCTGCCTGTGGGCGAGCGCGTCGAGGTGGTGTTTCGTTTCGAAGCGCCGGTGAACCCGAATCCTGTCGCGCTCCACCTGGGCGAACCGCGCCTGAAGATGGACCTGCCACCGGCTGCGCCATGACCGGTATCGCGTCTCCACGCCCCGACGACGACCTTCGGCCTCTGCCCCACTACCTGCGGCCGGGACTGCGAGTCGTGTTCATTGGCTACAACCCCGGCATCGAATCGGCACGGCAGGGGCATTACTACGCGTTCCGCGGCAACGTGTTCTGGCGGCACCTCAGCGCGAGCGGGATTGTGTCGCGTGAAGTCACGCACCTCGACGACGCCATCCTGTTCGCCGAAGAGGGTATCGGCTTCACGGACCTGTGCTCGCGGCCAACCGCGCGGGCGAGCCACCTGGAAAACCACGAGCTGGTCACGGGAGCGGCCAACCTCCACCGGGACCTGATCGAGTATCAGCCGGGCGTGGCGGTGTTCAGCAGCCTGGGCGTGTTCCGCGAATTCGGCCGCCACGCCATGCGCTTGAGTGCGCGCGAGCTTTCGCGGATCGCCTGCGGTCTACAGGGCCACCGCATCGGCGAGACAGCACTATTCGTGGTCCCCAGTTCGAGCGGACTGGCGAGCAAGTGGCACGCCCGGCGGCTCGCGCTGCTGCAGGAACTCCCCGCGCTCCTCAGGGATGGACGGGGCGTGCGAGAATAGCGCCATGAGCCAGATTCGCATTGTGATTTCCGGAGGCGGGAAGATGGGCCGCCAGGTGGCGGAAGCGGTCGCCGCCGAAGAGGATATGCTCCCCGTCGCGGTCATCGATGCCCTCGCGGAAGGTGACACGCTCAACGGTCTGCCCCTCTACAACGACCCGATTCACTGCTTCGACATCGAGAAACCCGACGTCGTCATCGACTTTTCGAACCACGCCTGGACGCCGACGCTCGCGGAGGCGGCCTTCGCGCGCAATGTCCGGATGGTGATCGGCACGACGGGCCACGCGCCGGGCTTCGCCGAGTGGCTCGCGAAAGAGGCCGTGGCACGGAAAACGGGCGTCGTGCTCGCGGCGAACTTCGCCATCGGCGCGGTGTTGATGATGCATTTCGCCCGGCAGGCGGCGCGCTTTTTCGACCATGCCGAGATCATCGAACTCCATCACGACCAGAAGATCGATTCGCCAAGCGGAACCGCGAAGGTGACGGCCGAGCTCATGCGGGAAGCGCGCGAGTCGTCGTTCCTGCACCGCAAATCGGAAAAGGAACCACTGGAAGGTGCCCGAGGCGCAGAATACGAGGGGATCGCCGTCCATTCTGTGCGCCTGCCCGGTTTCGTAGCGAGCCAGGAGGTTATCTTCGGGGGCCTGGGCCAGACGCTCACCATCCGCCACGACACCACGGGCCGCGATTCGTTCATGCCCGGCATGATCATGGCGACGCGGGAAGTAATGCGGATCGATCACCTGGTGGTGGGACTTGATGAACTCTTCGGCCTGAAGTAGCGCTGCGGGTTGCGAGCCTGATTCAGCCCTGCGCAAGCCGATTCGGTTCTGTTACGCTTTCCCTCGCCTTAACGCCTTTCGGCCGCAGCCGGACGCGGGACCGTCCGCAGGGCGGCCCTCTGGCGTACTATCGTCACGATTCCTCCCCGGTGGTGGCACTTTCATGTCCAATCGCATGCTGACCCTGATGATGGGGTTTGTCGCTGTATTGATTCTCGTCGTGGGCGTGGTCTTTGTAGCGGTACTCGCGGGTTCGGGCGGCGATGACGACGACGCGCAGAGCAATCCCGATGGGGAGAAGACACCGCGCCCGAGCGGCGCCGCCGGGCAGATCTGTTCGGGCAACACTCTCATCAATCCCCTCGGCGCGGAACCGGCCTCCGTCCTCGACCCAATCCAGGTTCGCGATGAGGGCACGAGCGAATACATCATCGAAATCTTCGGCGGCCTGGTGACACTGGACCTGGACCTGAAGGTGCAGCCCGACATTGCCCGCAGTTGGGACGTTTCCCCCGACGGCAAGGTCTACACCTTCAAGCTGCGGGATAACGTAGTGTTCCACAGCAATCGCCGCGTTACCGCGCCGGACTTCAAGTACAGCCACGAACGGGCCGC
>CAYYSD010000237.1:0-3773 GCA_964474285.1 uncultured Anaerolineaceae bacterium
CCCGTGCGGTTCCAGGTGAAGAAATATGATAAAACCTTCGTGACTCACGAGTGTTCGTCGCAATGAGGTCCGCGCAATGCGGGCTTTTTTTATTGCCAAGAAGATCTGGAAAAAGCCAAGGAAATAGGAGAAGTCATATGTCACAGGAACGGTCGATTGAAATCCAAAGGCAGGCTAGCGAGACCCGTTCCAGAGGTTACGACGGTCACAACCGTCGTCCTGTCTCTACCACGATGCGAGACCTGACTCACCGGCGCGTTCGTCGAAGATGGGCACGTTGGCTTTCAGCTGGAGCTCGACACGATCTGTACTGGAGGGAACGAGAATGCTAGATGATTTCGCACATGAAGAGGTTCGACCATGTCCATACTGTCGAACGATGTTGGACTCTGCTGGCAACTGCCGCAATCATAACTACGTCTGCACCCGCGACACGGTCCGCTCCAGACTCCCCGGCAATGTCAATCAAGAACCCAAGCAGCCTCGGGTTGGCAGCCGAGTCGCAAGAAACGCGGTGCTCGCCGGCACAGAGACCAGATGGCGCCCCTACGATGAGACTCCGCGGGCATTCCTCCGCCGCGTCCTTCGGGCAATTCACGAGCAGGCCAACTGATTGCAGACAGCCAGTCTGCGCCCGGCCCCGACGCTTAGCCGCCGGCGACCGCCGGGACGATGCTGACTTCGTCGCCATCCTTGAGCGGCGTTGCGAGGCCGTCGGCGAAGCGGACATCGTCGCCGTTGATGTAGATGTTCACGAAGCGGCGGAGCTGGCCGGTGTCGTCCATCACTCGCTCACGCACGCCGGGGTACGTGGCATCCAGGTGTTCGATGCAGGACAGGAGCGAAGGACCGGCGCCGGGAACGGTGGACTGGTTCCCGGTGAGGTTGCGGAGGGGCTGGGGGATTCGGACCGTAATGGGCATGCTGCTTCTTTCCCGTGTGAGTTTGGAGTGGGCGGCGCGATGCCGCCCACGGTCGTTCATGTTCTTGAGCCGGCTGCGCTCCTAGCCTTCGAGCACATCTCCCGTGACCGGGTCAATGCGGACACCTTTGTCCTGGGCCCACTTGAGGCTGCGTTCGATTTCGGACTGTTCGCCTTCCAGTTCGAGCAGCACCCAGCCGGTCGTCTCATCGACATCCGCCATGCGGACGTTGGTGATCACGCGGAATTCGTGGCCGAGGTTGTAGATCAGCGGCTCTTTGATGAGGTTTTCGGGAAAGGTGAACCGCACGCGTTTCACTGCCATCAAACAAGGACCTCCGTTTTGGAGACTGCCGCGTAGGCTTCTTCGAAGCTCTCCATCGTCGCGTTGACCGTGAGCGGCGTCTTGAGATGGCCGGACACAGCCTCGAGCGTCTTGAAGCCCGCCCCGGTGATGAACCCGACAGTCAGTTCGTCCGGGTGAATCTTACCGCGCGCCGCAAGCTGTTTCAGGCTGGCGACCGTCACGCCGCCGGCTGTCTCTGCGAAAATGCCCTCGGTTTCGGCGAGGAGCTTCATGCCTTCGACGATCTCATCGTCCGTGACGTTGCCGCAGGCGCCGTTCGTGTCACGGAGCTGGACCAGGCTGTAGTAGCCGTCGGCGGGGTTGCCGATGGCGAGCGACTTGGCGATGGTGTTCGGGCGCTGGGGGCGGAAGTTCATCGACCCTTCCTCCCAGGCGGTGGCGACCGGCGAACAGCCGTTGGCCTGGGCGCCGCTCATGCGTGTCTTCGGCGTGTCGATGAGGCCGATCTTCGCGAGCTCATCGAAGCCCTTCCGGATCTTCACGAACAGCGAGCCGCTGGCGATCGGCGCGACGCAGTGGTCAGGGGCGCGCCAGCCGAGTTGCTCCGCGACTTCGAATCCGAGTGTGCGCGAGCCTTCCGAGTAGTAGGGCCGGACGTTCACGTTCACAAAGGCCCAGTTGTAGCTGCCTGCGAGTTCGGCGCAGAGTCGGTTGACGGCGTCGTAGTTGCCGCGGACCTGCACGAGGGTGGGGCCATAGATGCTGGAGCCCACGACCTTGCCGGCTTCGAGGTCATCCGGGATGAAGACGACCGCTTCCATTCCGCCCGCGGCCGCGTGGGCGCTCACGCTGTTCGCGAGGTTGCCGGTGCTGGCGCAGGCGAGCTTTTCGTAGCCCAGTTCGCGCGCGCGTGTGGAAGCCACGGCGACGACGCGGTCCTTGAAAGACCAGGTGGGGTTCACCGTGTCGTTCTTGATGTAGAGGTTCGGCAGGCCGATCGCCTTTCCCAGGTTCTTCGCGTGGATGAGGGGCGTATAGCCGGCGCCGATGTCGATCGCGGCGTCGGCATCGCAGGGGAGGAGGTCGCGGTAGCGCCAGAGGCTGGCGGGGCCGCGTTCGATGGATGCGCGGGTGACGTTGCGGCGGATGGCGTCGTAGTCATAGGCGACTTCGAGCGGTCCGAAGCAGAAATCGCAGACGTGCATCGCGACGAGGGGGTATTCGCGGTGACATTCGCGACAGGTGAGGTTCTTGGCGTAACTCATGCTGTGACTCCGGAAATCGCCGCAGAGGCAGCGGCGCACGTGGGCAGGGAAACCTGCGGACGGGGGGATGATCCGGGGAGCCCCTTCTGGGAGGGGCTAGCGCATGAACATTCGGCCCGGAAGGCAAACCATCAGTTTCTCCTTGTACCGCCTGGGCCGGATTTCGTGAGCGCGGACGCTCTCATCTTTCTCCCGGCGCACGGGAGATCGGATTTGGCACCTTGCCTGATGGTGGCAGGTTGCCCGGGCTTCATGGGGCCGATTCCCTCTGCCCTGTCTTGATAAGCGCGGCCAATAACAGCGGGTTCTGGTTATGGTAGGGTCAGACCGCGGGCTGAGACAAGTGCCGGGTGTGTACATAATGCAAGCATCCGGGTAAAGTCACTTCTCTATGCCTGCAGCCCCCTTTCACAAAGCGCGCGCCGGTGGCCGCGCCGCAGCCCTGTTCGCACTGTTCGGCGTCCTGCTCATGCTCACCTCGATGAGCCTGGCGCTCATGCGCCCCGCGGCGGACGCCCGGGCGGCCGTCTCCGGCACCGTCGCGGGAGGTGCGACCGGGCTGAGCGGGCACGTCTTCGGCGCCGCGTTCCCGGCCGTGGCGGCAGTCGCATACCCGCCCGCTGCCCAGAGCACCCACGGCGCCCTGGACCTTCGATCGAACGACAAGCGCATCACGACGCGGGCGAGTTCGCTTGTCAGTTCTTGCGATTCCTCCGGCACGACCAACCAGGTCCTGGCGGCCACCTGCACGACGACGGTCAACGACTTCGTGCTGATGGTGAACGAGACGGTCATCATCACGGCGGACCGCATCACCGCGAAGTCGTACACCTTCTCGTTCGTTGGGAACACGGCGTCCGACACGGCCGGCACGGAGGTCGTTGGCCTCTGCGTTCGCATCAACCAGTCGGGCGGGTGCGTGCAAACAGTGCCCTCCACCACGTCGGTGGCGGTGAACTACCCTTCTCCCCACGTGTTCGGGACGGTGCTCTTGAAGACCGAACTGCAGCGCACGACGCACGGCGGCATCAACGGGACGGGCAAGACAGTCACCGGCCTCCAGATTGAATTGACGCTCGAAGGCGTCGGGCCCCTGAGCATGTCGGTGGGGATCGCCGACAGCTTCATCGGGGGCGTCTCCACGCCGGTCCCCACGGCCACGCCCACGCGCTTGCCGCCCACCCCCACCCCCACCCCCGCCCCCCCGGCCATGAAAGCCCAGACGGCCGCGGGTTAGGGGGGCCAAACGCCCCCCCCGGGCGCGCTTTTGGCGGTTTGA
>CAYYSD010000238.1:0-3680 GCA_964474285.1 uncultured Anaerolineaceae bacterium
CAGCTTGTCCTTGATGAACTGCCAGATGATGCGGGTCATTTCGTCGCCATCCATTTCGACGACAGGGTTCGCGACTTTGATCTTGGCCATGGGGGAGACTCTCCTCGGGGTGTGTCGATTGAAGAGCCGGGGGCCGCCCATGAGCGGCCCCCCGGCGCAGTTGCAGTTAGTTGGACGCCAGCTGGCGAAGGACGTATTGGAGGATTCCGCCGTGGCGGTAGTAGTCGAGTTCGACGGGCGTGTCGATCCGGCACACCACCTCGAACGACCGGGTGGAGCCATCATCCGTCGTGGCGTGGACCGTGAGCCGCTTGCCTGGCTTCAGGTCGTCCGCGATCCCGGCGATGGAGTAGCGTTCGTGGCCCGTGAGACCAAGCGACTGGCGTGACTCACCCGGGAGGAACACGAGCGGCAGCACGCCCATGCCAATCAGGTTCGAACGATGGATGCGCTCCAGGCTCTCGGCGATCACTGCTCTGACGCCCTGGAGCGCCGGGCCTTTGGCGGCCCAGTCTCGCGACGAGCCGGTGCCATACTCCTTGCCCGCGAGAATCACAACGGGGACGTTCTCTTCCTTGTAGCGCATCGCGGCATCGTAGATAGACAGCTGCGCGCCATCGGGCTGGTGAATCGTGGCGTTGCCTTCGACGCCGGGCACGAGCTCGTTCTTGATGCGGATGTTCGCGAACGTGCCCCGCACCATGACATCGTCGTGGCCGCGCCGCGCCCCGTACTGGTTGAAGTCGTCCTTGTCGACGCCCATCTCGCGCAGGTAGATGCCCGCCGGGCTATTCGCGCTGATGTTTCCCGCCGGAGAGATGTGGTCGGTCGTCACAGAATCTCCGAATACCGCAAGTACCCGCGCGTTCGAGATGTCGGAGATGGGCGCAGGAGTCATCGTGAGGCCGTCGAAGTACGGCGGGTTCTTGATGTACGTCGACCACGTGTCCCAGCGATAGAGTTCGCCTGTCGGCGTGTCGAGCGAGCGCCACTCCTCGCCGCCCTCGAACACGCTGGCGTAACGCCGCCGGAACATGTCGGAATGCACGGATGAGCGAATGGTCGCCTCCACTTCGGCCTGCGTCGGCCAGATATCGCGGAGGAAGACCGGCTGACCGTCAGACCCGTTTCCGATTGGCTCCGAATACGGGTCCCAGTCCATGCGGCCGGCGAGCGCGTAAGCAACCACCAGGGGCGGCGAGGCCAGGTAGTTTGCTCGCGTGTCGGGGTTGACGCGGCCTTCGAAGTTGCGGTTGCCGGAAAGGACCGCGCAGGCAACCAGGTCGCCGTCTTTGATCGCGGCCGTGACACGCTCATCGAGCGGACCCGAGTTCCCGATACAGGTGGTGCAGCCGTAGCCCACCAGGTTGAAGCCGAGCTCGTTGAGCGCTGGCGTCACCCCGGCGGCGTCCAGGTATTCGGTCACCACCTGCGAACCGGGCGCGAGGCTCGTCTTCACCCATGGCGGCGTCTTCAGGCCACGTTCCACGGCCTTCTTCGCCACCAGCCCCGCTCCGAGCATGACCTCGGGATTCGAAGTATTGGTGCAGCTCGTGATCGCGGCGATGACGACTGCGCTCTGCTTGAGGTCGTAGCCGTCGATGGTCACCGACGCCTCGCGGTTTTGCGGCGCCGCCATCACGATACCGTTGGCCGCGAAGTCAGCCTTGGCGTCGCGAAGACTGATGCGGTCCTGGGGGCGCTTCGGGCCGGCAATCGCTGGCTCGACCTCGCCCAGGTTCAGTTCGAGGTGGGCACTGAAGAGAGGGTCCGGATCGCTGTCCGTACGGAAGAGACCCTGTTCTTTCGCGTAGGCTTCGACGAGTTGCACGAGATCCTCATCGCGCCCGGTGAAGCGCAGGTAGTTGAGCGTCTCCGCATCGATCGGGAAGAAGCCCATCGTTGCGCCATATTCGGGGGCCATGTTCGCGATGGTCGCCCGGGAAGCCAGCGGCAGGTTCGAAAGGCCGGCGCCATAGAACTCGACGAACTTGCCGACAACCCCCTGCGCGCGGAGCATCTGCACCACGCGTAGCACGAGGTCCGTGCCGGTGGCGCCCTCAGGCAACTTCCCGGTGAGCTTGAATCCCACCACTTCCGGGATGAGCATCGAAACCGGCTGACCGAGCATCGCCGCCTCGGCCTCGATCCCGCCGACGCCCCAGCCGAGCACCCCGAGGCCGTTGATCATCGTCGTGTGCGAATCGGTTCCCACGAGTGTGTCCGGGTAGACCGTGCCGTCTTCGTGCCGGAAGACCACGGAGGCGAGGTACTCCAGGTTCACCTGGTGGACGATGCCCGTCCCCGGCGGAACCACGCGGAAGTTGCGGAAGGCCTGCTGCCCCCAGCGCAGGAACTTGAAACGTTCTGCGTTGCGCTCGAACTCCTTCTCGACATTCAGGTGGAACGAGTCCGCAAGTCCGAACGAATCAACCTGCACCGAGTGGTCGATGACGAGATCGACGGGCTGCAGCGGGTTGATCCGGTTCGCGTTTCCGCCCAGCTTCACGATCGCTTCGCGCATGGCGGCGAGGTCCACGACGACGGGCACGCCCGTGAGGTCCTGGAGCAGCACGCGGGCGGGGGTGAAGGCAATCTCCCGGTCTTCGCCGGAATTCGGCCGCCACGAAGCCAGGGCACGCACGTCATCTTCCGTGACGCCCCTGCCGTCTTCATAGCGAAGGAGATTTTCGAGGAGGATCTTGAGGGAGTGCGGGAGACGGTCGATGTGGCCGATGCCGCTTTGCGTCAGCGCACCGAGCCGGTAGTAGGAGTAATCGCGCGGCCCGACCGTGAGGGTCGCGCGGCTGCCAAAAGCGTTGGTCATGTGATTGTCCTGTCCCAGGTTGGGCTCGTTGAGGGCGAGCGGCGCACGCCGGAAGGCGGACGGCGGTCCAGGCGTCCGGCGCCGGTGGGCCGGATCAGGTCGAGCGTGGTGGACTGGCGCCCATATCCCAAGCCTCCTTCCACTTCATCGTGGCGGTACTTGGGCCCTTGCCCGGGCGCGGCGCGCCGGGTGAATCGCATCTCTGCCGCGCTCCGCGACTTCCCCGAGGTGGAGGGGACCGTTGGGCCCGGGAGCGGCATGTTCCTGAGACGGACCGCTGCAGTATACCACGCCCCGCGGCGAGCAATGCGGCCACAGCAGCAGGGTTGATCTAATCGTCGTAGAAACCTGTTATGCTGCTGGTAGGGTTCACTGGTTCCATCGGCCTCACTGGGAGGCTCACTTTCACGGCTGGCGCTCGATGACCGTAGGGATCCAAATTATCAGGAGGTCGTCGGGTGCCTTTCACCGACAAAACCCTTACCTGTTCCGATTGCGGAGCAGCGTTCACCTTCACGGCAGGTGAACAGGAATTCCATGCATCCAAGGGGTTCACGAATGAACCTCGACGGTGCCCAAACTGCCGCCGGGCGCGTCGTGGCGCCGAGGGCGGGGCAGGCGGAGGCGGTCCTCGGACCGACCGGCCGCTCTTCACGGTGAACTGCGCATCCTGCGGAAACGAAGCCAAAGTGCCATTCGAACCTCGCGGTGACCGCCCGGTCTACTGCAGCGACTGCTTCCAGACGCAACCCCGCACAGGCGGCGGCGGCGGCTTTAGCGGCGGCCGCAGCGGCGGTGGCTACGGCGGCGGCGGCAGCAGCTTCGGCGGTGGCGGCGGCGGCTACGGGGGTGG
>CAYYSD010000239.1:0-3663 GCA_964474285.1 uncultured Anaerolineaceae bacterium
AGGCCAGCCCGCTTGGCCGGGTTGTTGGTGATCAGCCGCATTTTGCGCACCCCGATGTCCACGAGGATCTGCATGCCAATGCCATATTCGCGCCGGTCCGCGGGGAAGCCCAGCGCGAGGTTCGCCTCCACCGTGTCCATGCCTTGGTCCTGCAGCTCATAGGCGCGCAGTTTGTTGTGCAAGCCGATGCCGCGGCCTTCCTGTCGCATGTAGAGGAAGACGCCGCCCTCCTCGCCGATCATCTTGAGCGCGCGGTCTTTCTGCTCGCCGCAATCGCAGCGCATCGAATCGAAGACATCTCCCGTGACACACTGATCGTGGACTCGCACCAGGATCGGCTTCTCCGGGTCGATTGGCCCGTTCACGACGGCCACGTGTTCATCGGCTTCGTTTTCCGTCTTGTACGCGAGGATCATCATCTCGCCATACGGCGTGGGCAGCTTCGTCTCGGCGACGCGGTGCACCAGCCGCTCCGTCCGCAGCCGGTATTTGATCATCTCGTTGACCGTGACGATCTTCAGCCCGTGCCGGCGTGCAAAGCGCTTCAGGTCCGGCATCCGCGCCATCTCTCCGTCCGCCTTCATAATCTCGCAGAGAACGCCGGCCGGGTGGAGCCCCGCCATTTTCGCGAGGTCAACGCTCGCCTCCGTCTGACCGGCGCGCACGAGGACGCCGCCGTCACGCGCTCGCAGAGGGAACATGTGGCCGGGCCGAACGAGGTCGGCCGGCGAAGAACCCGGGTCGATGAGCACCTGCACGGTGCGCGCGCGGTCGGCCGCACTGATGCCCGTCGTCACGCCCGTGCGAGCCTCAACCGAAACTGTGAACGGTGTCCCAAACTGCGACGAATTGTCGTCCGACATCATGGGCAATCTGAGCTGCGATACGCGCTCTTCCGTGATGGAACAGCAGATGAGCCCACGGCCATACTTCGCCATGAAGTTGATGGCGTCGGGCGTCACGAACTGCGCCGCCATCACGAGGTCGCCTTCGTTCTCGCGGTCCTCGTCGTCGGTGATGATGACGAACCGACCCCTGCGGTACTCCTCGATCGCTTCCGGCACGGAGACGATGACCGAATCACGCTCGCTCATGCCTGGTTCCCTCCTGCCGGCTGCGCCAGCTGCTCCACGTAACGTGCGATGATGTCGGTCTCGAGGTTGATGTTGTCCCCGGGCTTGCGCCGGACCAGGTTGGTGTGCTCCTGCGTGTACTGCACCAGCGAAACAGAAAAGCTCGTGGTGTCCTTCGCGATGATAGTGAGGCTGATGCCGTCGATGCAGACCGGGCCCTTCACCACCATGTAGCGCAGCAGCTCCGGCGGCGCCTGGATGCGGACGATGATTGCCTCGCCCTCAGGCGTCATGCTTTCGAGCTTGCCTACACCTTCGACCACGCCGCGAACGATGTGCCCGCTGAGCCTGTCGTTCGGACGCACGCTGCGCTCGAGATTCACGATGTCGCCGGCCTTGAGCTCGCCCAGGTTCGATCGACGGTACGTCTCCGGCATGAGATGCGCGAAGAACATCTCGCTGTCCATCTCCGCGACCGTCAGGTCCACACCATTGATGGCGATCGAGTCGCCCAGGTTCGCATCGGTGAGAATATGCGGGGCGCGAATGCGAAGCGTGCCCTCGCCGGCCTCCACCACTGTGCCGACCTCTTCGATGATGCCGGTGAACATCAGCGGTACCCTCGGATGGGCGCCCGATGCGTTTGATGCGTGTCGAAGGTCATGATGGGCGCCTCGCCGGTGCGTATTCTGAACGCGGAGGCACGGGGAGAGACGCGCACAGGCGCACACCCGGCAAACGCTCATCGAGCGCGCGGGCAGTGTTCTCTCCCATCCGGACTCTAACCGTCGGCCCCGGAGTTACACCGGATCAGTCCCTCCCGCAGGAAGGAGTCGCGGGCTATTACCGCCGGTGGGGAATTTCACCCCGCCCCGAGAACAGTAAATGTATCGTTAGACTTGTCCACATCGCTGTCAAGTAGTACGTGGAAACGTTTGCAGGAGCGTCAATCCCGCTCGAGCAGTTTTAGCAGGACGTCATACGTGGCGTAGGCGTCTGCCAGCGCGCCGTGTTCCCCCAGCCGTCCGATGCCCAGCCGGTCCGCGACGTGTCCGAGGTTGAACCGGTCGACGTCGCCCGTGCCCTTGAGCACCAACCGTGCGATGGTTTGCACGTCGATGGCCAGCGGCGCGAAGGGCCACGGCAGGCCCACGCGGCGCATCGATTCGGCGATGAACGCCATGTCCTGGCCAATGCCCCAGCCGGTGATCACCGCGTCCCGGCCGTGCTCCGCGAGCTGCGCCATGGCGTCCTCGAGTTCCACCGCTTCGCGCCAGGCCCTGGGCGAATAACCTACGACCTTGAGCGCCCCGGGGACCGCGTTGCCGATGTGCTTTGGCCGCACACGCGTCCCCCAGGAACTGCGCTCCGGAAGGCCACCCGCAAGCTCCGCGACCACGCCGCCCACGTCGAGCACTTCGTGAAGCTGCGGGTTCGAGCCGCTCATTTCGAGGTCGATGACGAAGAGGGCGCTGTGGGCAGTCAGCGACTCGTGGGCGGCGGGCTCGGGAGTCAGGCGCCCCGACTCATCAAGCTGCCGCAATGCCGGGGCCAACTTCGCAAGCAGCGATTCCACCCGGGCCTCCCCCCTCGATCACACGCTCCGCAATTCCCGCGAACCAGCGATCACGGCCGCCGTCAGCACAACGGCGAGCGCCATCCACGCCGCGACAACATGTTGCGGACCCCAGGCGTCGATCATTCGCCCCATCAGGAGCGCCGCAAACGGCGTGAGCCCGCCCATCATCGTCAGCAGCGATAGCACCCGGCTTCGATACTCCGGGTCCGCTTTGAGCTGCATCAGCGATGCGTTCATTGCCGAATATACACTGTGAAAGGCTCCGGCGACCGCGAGCATGGCCACCGCCGCCCAGAGGTGCTCCATCAGCGCGAACCCGCCCACTGCCGCTGCGTAGAACAGCAGGCTCCAGAGCATCCGCTGTCCCATGCGCCCGCTCGCAGTGAATGCCACCAGCGCCCCTCCTGCCAGCGACCCCAGGCCCACCGACGCGGCAAGGTATCCGTAGGCCGTTTCATCGTTGTGGAGCACATCGCTCGCAAAAACGGGCAGGAAGCTGACGTACGGGTAGACGAGCATGCTCGGGACGGCGCCCATGAGCGTGATGATGAGGATCCGCCGGTCCCGAATGGCATAGGCGAATCCACTGCCGATGCTTCGGAACATGCCCGCTGTGGCGATGTCGCGCGGGCCACGGCGGATGCGCAGTCGCGATGTCAGCGCGACCGCCACTACAAGGCAGACCGCTTGCACCTGGAACGCTCCCTGCGTTCCTACCGCTCCGATCAGCGCCCCTCCGATCGCCGGGCCAATGACGCGCATCGCGTTCGCCCCGAGCGAATTCAGGGCCACCGCGTTGGTCAGGTCCTCGCCATCCACGCTATCGAACACCAGCAGTTGCCGGATGGGTTGGGCCATCGCCTCCATTGCTCCGGAGGCTACGGACGTGCAGTAGACCATCCAAAGGGCGATGTGGTCCGTCTGGATGAGCACCGCGATTGTCGTGGCAATCGTTGCACTCCCCGACGTGTAGAACATCAGCTGCCGTTTGCGTTCGAGCCGGCCGCCAAG
>CAYYSD010000240.1:0-3605 GCA_964474285.1 uncultured Anaerolineaceae bacterium
CTACATCCTCGATGCGCCGGGCAACGCCGTCTATCGCTGGGCCCCGCTGGATGGCGGCTTCGGCCAGGCGCCCTCCAAGGTGCTGAGCTCCGCAGAACTCGGGAACGCCCGCCGCCTCATGGTCGACGACGAAATCGTGACGTCCGATAGCGATGGCACGCTCCGCCGCTTCACGGGCCAGTATGCGCTCATGCTTTCCACCTCCGGCATCGACAAGAAGCTCGTGGCATCGGAGCCGCCGCAGGCGATAACCGCCAACGGCGATATCGGCGTCCTCGACCCGGCGAACGACCGGATCGTCGTGGTGCGGCGCGATGGCACGTTCGACCGCCAATACCGCCACAAGGACTTCCAATCGGCCAGCGCCTTCGCGATCGTGAAGGGCGTGCCCTACATCTTCGCCAACGGCCAGTTGCGGCGCGTGACCTGGTAGCGTTCGCCTCGGCGCGTTCCTCCGGTCAACGGCGCGGGTGTAAACTCGCCGTGTGAAGATTGTCGTAGCAACCGAAGGCCCAGACGTTTCTCGAATCATCCTGCCCCACGCCAGGCTGCTGGCAGCCGCGACCGGGGCGAACATCGCCGTTGTCCGCGTGCTGCGGCCACTGAACGACCTCGCCTCGGACCGATCGGCCAACGTGAAAGACGCCATCGCGAACGTCTCCGCGCGCTGGGAAGCCGAGCAGCGCGCCGTGCTTGCCGAGAGTTCCATCGATGCCGAGGTGCGCATCGCGATCCTGCCGCACGGCGAAGACGTGCACGACACGATCATCGCCGAGGCGAAGGACCTCGGAGCCGATGTTGTAGCGCTCCGGGCGAACAACACGGGTGCCGTTCGTCATGCCCTGCTGGGCAGCATCGCCGCCCAGATCGTGGCGCATACGCCGTTCCCCGTGCTCGCTGTGGGCCCGAAAGCGGAAGGCATCCGTTCGGGGATGCCGTACCACATCATCGCCACCGACGACGGCTCGGAGGTCTCGGGCCATGCGATCGCGCGGCTCGGGCATCTCCTCGGCGGCGCAGACGCGCGCGTGACGCTCCTGCGCGTGCACGAACCTTCGCAGTCTGAACCGGAAGGCGATTCGATCGCGCACCTCAATGCGCTTCGCAAGCATTTCACCGATACCACGAACGTGGAGACGAAGGTCTACCGGGCGCCGAACTCGCGCGGAATCGACGACACCATCCTGGTGGCCGCGAAGGACCTCAATGCGGACCTGATTGCGATGGCCACACACGGGCACGGCATGTTGCGGCACATCCTGTTGGGGAGTGTGGCGCTGGATGTCGTGTCCTCGTCGCCCGTGCCTGTACTCCTCTTCCGGGCGAGCTAGAGCATGAGCCGGCCTCACCGCAAGGCGGGCCGCTGATGGCGCCCGTGCCCCGGCTCCACGTTCCCGGCCACATCGCTGCGGGCCCTCTCCGCCTGGACGGCGACGCGGCCAAACGCCTCGGCGCGGTGATGCGGCTGCGCGAAGGCGACGAGTTCCTCGTGTTCTCCGGCGATGGGCGTGAGTGGCTCGCGACCGTGCAGGGGGTCAAGCGTGGAGTGGTCCTCGCGACAGTGGGCGCGGTGGTGCGGCAGGAAGCCGCGCCCGCGCTGGTGGTCGAACTCTGGTGCGCGCTTGTGCGGCCCAACCGGTTTGACTGGGCGATCGAGAAGGCGACCGAAGCTGGCGCGGATGTTATCCGGCCGCTGGTCTGCGAATTCAACGCGCGCGCTGAGACGGCTTCCGCCATGCGGCAGGAGCGCTGGGAACGTATTGCCGTGGAAGCGAGCGAGCAGAGCGGACGCCTCCATCTGCCGGTGGTCACCGGGCCAGTCACGTTCGGCGCCGCGCTCGAACGGCTGCACGCGCCCATCGTGATCGCACACCCGGGCGGCGTTGCCTGGCCCCAGGCCAAAGCGCTCCTCCCCGCGCGAGGAACTGTCGTCGTCGCCATCGGCCCGGAAGGTGGATTCAGCGAGCGCGAAGTTGCGGCCGCGAAGACCCACGGCGCGATACCGCTGTCCCTCGGGGCCAATATCCTGCGCACGGAGACGGCGGCGTTGCTGGCAGTCGGTTTGCTGCGAGCATCCCTGTGAGCGGGGCTTAGATCGGGACCTGCCCCGCGGACGGCACTTCGAGGCGCATGCAGTGCTCCGCGGCCTCCAGGTTGCCACCCATGCGCCGGGCAAGTTCGCGCGAAAGGTAGAGCCCGATACCGGTGCCGGCCACGTGCTGCGTCTGCTCGAGCCGCTGGAAGCGCGAAAAGATTCGTTCGCGTTCGGATTCAGGGACGCCAGGCCCTTCGTCCGTCACCTCCACGACGACGGACGGGCCGCCTTCGACGACGCGTACCGCGATCTCGGAGCCTTCCGGCGAGTACTTGAAGGCGTTGTCGAGCAGGTTGCGGAGGATGATCTGGAGGCGCTGCGGGTCGGCCAGGGCGATCGCCGCGGTATCGCCGAAGAGGTTAACGCGGTGGGCTGTGCGGTAGCCGCCGACGGTGTCGACCGCTTCTTCGATGACGTGGCGCATCGGGACCGGGCGAATATCGAAGCGCATTTCGCCGGCGTCCAGGCGGCTGACGTCGAGCAGTTCGGCGACGAGCGATTCGGCGCGCTGGGCAGCGCGGAGCGCGTAGCCGGTCTGCAGACGCGCTTCCGGATCGCCGCGGGCATCGAGGAGCTCCAGGTTCATGGTAATGGCCGCGAGCGGGTTGCGGAGCTCGTGCGATGCGATGCTGAGGGCTGTGGCGCGCTGGCCGGCGACTTCTTCAGCGGCGGCCACGCGCACTGCGGAACGGTGCGAAGCACGCCGGGTGGCGATGGCAGCGGCTGCGCCCACTCCGATGGCAGCGGCCGCAGCGGCGGTGGTGTTGAGGGTGCGGCCGTGGCTGTCCGCGTTCGCCGCATCGCGCGAAATGGCCTCGTGGGTGCGCTGGGATTCGTCGTCGAAAGCGGCACGGGCCGGGTAGAGCTGGCTCTTCTCCGCGAGGAAACGTGCGCGCGATTCAGCCAGGGCGCGAGTATCGCCTGCGACGGCGTTGCCGTAGGCGATAGCGGCATCGAGATAGCGGCGCGTCGCGCGTGTGAGCGCGACAACCTGCGAGGCGAGCCCGAGGTCGACCGGCTCGTCGAGTTCGGCAAGGGCCGTGAGGGAGTGTTCCGTGGCGACGACGGCCTCATCGAATGCCTGGCGATTGCTCGTTTCGGGGGTGAGCTCGTAGCGGGTGAGGGTGATTTCCACCGCAGCAAGATCGCGGCCGACGGCATCGACGCTGCTTTCCACTTCGGCGAGTTCAGCGTGATTGCCACGGGCGATTGAGAGTTCTCGGAGCGCGATGAGCGGCAAACCGCAAGCTGCGAGGACAACGAGAGCGATGACGGCAATCTCCATGATTGGCCTCCAGTGGATGACCCGTTGGCCCGGCGGGCGGCCGCTCGTCGCTCGGGCGCCGGTCATGGGCAGCCCTCGCAAGGAGGCCGAAGAACGTGCAGGCTCGGGCCAAAGGAAGACATCACTGCCTCTCCAGATTTCCAGGACGTGCGATGGAAGGCGGGCTCGCGCCCGCCGGGGTTTGTCCACTCACCGATTAGACGCACCAGGGCACGGGCGATTACA
>CAYYSD010000241.1:0-3585 GCA_964474285.1 uncultured Anaerolineaceae bacterium
CCCGTCCCCGCCGGGATCAGGTGGCCGATGATGATGTTCTCCTTCAACCCCAGCAAGTCGTCCCGCGCGCCCCGGATCGCCGCGTCCGTCAGCACCCGCGTCGTCTCCTGGAAGCTCGCCGCCGAGATGAACGACTGCGTCGTCAGGCTCGCCTTGGTGATGCCCAGCAGCAGCGGCTCGGCCGAGGCCGGCGTGCCGCCCTTGCGCGTCACCCGGTTGTTCTCGTCGCGGAACATGTTCCGGTCCACGTGCTCGGCCTCGAGGAAGTCCGTGTCCCCGGGCTCCATGATGCGCACCTTCTGGAGCATCTGGCACACGATGACGCCGCGATGGAGTCCTCCCCTTCACTCTATTGGTGAACCTCTGGAGTCAGGAGCGTCGCAGGACGATCACGATGGTGGCTCCCGAGAACGACCCAGAGCCGGCCAGCGCCTGATCTGACGCAATGAATTGCATGTCGCGAACAAACGTGTCGGCGCTCTGCTCGAACGTCACAAGGGTACCCTGTTGAGCAAACGTACCATCCATACTGGCCGTCACAGCATTGCCATTGTTCGCGGCGGCCGGCACAATCAGCGCGCCGGTGGTAGTCCCGTCGGGGCGCAACGTGATCATTAGGCTGCCACCACTCGCCAAGACATCCAGGCTCGGGAGACCCGGCTGACTTACCGTGAACGTAACTGCCGAATACGCTCCGATGACTGACTGACTCTCAAGCAGCCCTTTTGCGCATCCCAAAGACGTGATGGACACCCACGCCCCTGCCCCCGCGAAGCACGTGCCTCTGACGTGGCGCCACCACATTGCCGGCCGGAGATCACCCATGCTAGGGAGCCGCGCGCCCTTGGATGCCGAAGAATGCAGTCGGACCTCTGGTGTCGAGGGCGCCAGATGAGACGACTTGGACGATCACCATGCGAGAAGAGACAACTGTGACACTAACGCCGCCCATGATCGCCGGCCGCATCCCTGCGCCGAGCGGCTCCCTCCGCCGAGAGACGCCAGCGCCGGCTTCCGCAGCCAGGGCGAAGGGCCTGTTCGCAATGGGAAGAGACGTGACAAGCCCTAGCAGATCGGGAACCCGGTCGTTGCTACTGGATACCATGATCCGCAAGCCAGTCCAGCCGACCAGCGACGGGCCTCTAGTGAGCTCCACGCCTGTGGCTAGGCGTCCAGCAGCCGCATAGGCGCCAAGCCCTATCATGGTGCGAGCCTGCCCGTACAAAGGAGCCTCGCCACACAATCCAATGACCGTGGCCGCCGCAAGGAGCCGCCACCGTGCCTTTGAGCGGCATTCTGGGTGTTCGTGAGTCGACCGGCGGGCCAAGCCTATTGATCCCAACACGTGGCACCTGCCTGAACCCCAACATCTAGCCAGCCCCAACCCGGCAGGCCGTTCGCGTCGCTGACCGTCACCGAGAGGGAAAACGGCGAGCCTCCGTTCGAGTAGCTAAGGCTAGCGGAGGTCTCCGGAACAACCTGACCGTCAACCTGCCAAACAAATGAATATGGCTCGATCCCGCCGGATGCGTTCGCAACCCAGGTACATGTTGCGAATGGTGCTGCAACGCCAACACCGTTAATGACGACATACGCCTGCGGCGGAGGGTTCGGCGGCGCGAAGGGTACCGAAGGGTCAATCGCGCCACTTGATTCGCTGACCACGTGTGAAGAACCCTACGGGTACTTCGTGATCTCGAAGCGCGGTCGCGACGATTAGTCCGGGCCCGCTCTGCCAAGAGGAGCGATGGGCGGGTACCGGCAGGTACATTTCCAATTCGGGAAGGCTGTCCAGTATGCGAAGGGCTCCTTGTTGCGACGTTCCAAGCGCTGCAGCTATTCCGCCAAGCAACGCGCGCCCATCATTGCTGACGAACTGACGGAATGCCACCTTTCCCTCATCATGCCGTGACAGTAGCACCCGGTTGAGGAATAGCGTCCTAAGGCTTTGCCGATCCAAAGCAACTGCCGTGGCTCTTGCAAGTCGCTCAAGAATAGGGCGGGCATCAGTGTCCGCTAGAACGCTCCCGGTTCGCACCTGGAATCGTGGACCGATGGCGGCAGCAGCGGGGTCCAGTGTGCCCCGGTCACACGCTAGGACAAAGGCGATGGAAAGGACAACAGTCGAGCCGACCAAGGGTCGCGGCCAACGCCGTGCTTCGTTCAAGTCCGACATGCCATCCTCCCCTTGCCCACCCATAACACACTTTTCGAGCTTTTTCCGCGATAGTCCGTGTCACTCCGGATTCAACCTAGAGATCCGGTGCGAACCGTCAACTCGGGCTACCCCTAGGGTCTGCCGCATGCCTCCCGGAATGAACCGAGGCGCCACCCATGCCAAAGCGCCCGGAGCATTCCGCCCCGGGCGCTTCGACTGCAACCTGCTGAAGTCCTACTCTTCCATCGCGTGCGCCAGCTCCGGCACACCGGCCGGGATGGCCGGCTCCACCGGCGGCGGCGGCGGCTCGAACCCCTCCGGCGGCGTCACGTCGATGTCGTGGTACCGGTACACACCCGTCCCCGCCGGGATCAGGTGGCCGATGATGATGTTCTCCTTCAACCCCAGCAAGTCGTCCCGCGCGCCCCGGATCGCCGCGTCCGTCAGCACCCGCGTCGTCTCCTGGAAGCTCGCCGCCGAGATGAACGACTGCGTCGTCAGGCTCGCCTTGGTGATGCCCAGCAGCAGCGGCTCGGCCGAGGCCGGCGTGCCGCCCTTGCGCGTCACCCGGTTGTTCTCGTCGCGGAACATGTTCCGGTCCACGTGCTCGGCCTCGAGGAAGTCCGTGTCCCCGGGCTCCATGATGCGCACCTTCTGGAGCATCTGGCGCACGATGACGCCGATGTGCTTGTCGTTGATCTTCACGCCCTGCAGCCGGTACACCTCCTGCACCTCGTTCAGGAGGTACTCCTGCACCGCCCGCGGGCCCTTGATGCCCAGGATGTCGTGCGGGTTCACCGGGCCCTCGGTCAGACGGTCGCCCGCCCGCACCCGGTCGCCCTCGTGCACCCGGAGGTGCTTGCCCGCCGGCACCTCGTACAGCATCGGCTCCTGCGTGTCGTCCGTGGACCACGAGCCGTCCTTCAACACCCGGACGTGGTGCACGAAGATCTCGCGCTTGCCGCGCTTGATGTCGCCGAAGCGCACGATGCCGTCGATCTCCGCGATGGTCGCCGGATCCTTCGGCCGCCGCGCCTCGAACAGCTCCGCCACCCGCGGCAGGCCGCCGGTGATGTCGCGCGTCTTGTAGGCCTCGCGGCTGATCTTCGCCAGCGTCTGCCCGGCGAACACCGTCTCGCCGTCGCCGATGGTCAGCTGGGCGCCCTCCGGCACCACGAAGTCGCGGACCTTCTTCTCCTTCCCGCCCTTCTCCGTCACGATCTCGATGTGCGGGTGGAGCTTCTTCTCCCGGTCCTCCACGATGACCCGCTGGCGCAGGCCGGTCAGCTCGTCCAGCTCCTCGCGGATGGTCTCGTCCTCCACGATGTCGCGGAAGCGGATCTTGCCGTTCACGTCGGCGATGATCGGCGTCGTGTACGGGTCCCAGGTGAAGAGCGGATCGCCCTTCTTGATGTGCTGCCCGTCGG
>CAYYSD010000242.1:0-3577 GCA_964474285.1 uncultured Anaerolineaceae bacterium
CGCCATCAAGTACTCGGGCGAGGGCGCGACCGTGACGCTGCGTACCTCCGATGTGGGCGAAGACGTCTCGATCCAGGTGATCGATAACGGGCCGGGTATCGCGCCGGAAGCCGCCGTCCATGTCTTCGACCGTTTCTACCGGGTCGACCGGGGCCGCAGCCGCCGCGATGGGGGGACCGGCCTCGGCCTCGCCATCGTGAAGCAGCTCACAGGCCAGATGAACGGGACGGTGAGCCTGGATTCGAAGGTCGGGACAGGTTCCACCTTCACGCTTCGTTTCCCGGGACTGCCTACTCCCGTCCTCGCATGAGCGCAGCGTCCTTGACCGCCATCCGGAGCGCTCGTACGTTGCATCGTGGCCCCGCGGAACGGGCCACGCGCCCTCGAACCTGCCGGGACGTAAGCGCACCGACGGCGCACAACGCTCTCTGGTGGCCTACTTGTTCCGGGCACACCAAAGGAGTCGCCAGTTGAGCCAACTGTTGGACAGCGTGAATTCGCCCGCGGACATCAGGGCGCTCTCCCACACGGAACTCGAACAGCTGGCAGGAGAGATTCGACAGTTCCTCGTTGACACTGTGCACTGCATCGGGGACGGCGGTCACCTGGCCTCTAATCTGGGCGTCGTCGAACTCTCCCTGGTCCTTCACCGGCTCTTTGACACGCCGAGAGACAAGATCATCTGGGACGTGAGTCATCAGATTTATGTCCACAAGATTCTTACCGGGCGCAAGGACCAGATGAGCACCATCCGGCAGTACGGCGGGCTTTCCGGCTTCGCCGACAGGGCGGAGAGCCCCCACGACGCCTTTGGCGCGGGGCACGCCGGCACAGCTATCTCTGCGGGCGTGGGCATGGCCGTCGCGCGCGACCTCAAGGGCGAGGACTTTCGTGTCGTCTCGGTCATTGGCGACGGCGCGATGACCGCAGGAATGGCCCTGGAAGGGCTCAACCATGCGGGACACCTTGGCACGGACCTGATCGTCATTCTGAACGACAACGCCATGTCGATTTCGCCCAACGTCGGGGCGCTCAGCAAGAGCGTGAACAAGTGGCGCGTCGACCCGCTCTACCGCAACGCGAAGCGGGAAATCGGCAGCTTCGTGGAGCACCTCCCGCTCGGCCACCAGGTGTGGGGCAGTGCCAAGAGGATAAAGCGGAGCATGCGCGATCTTCTTGTGCCGGCGCGATTCTGGGAGCAGTTCGGCTTCGAGTACTACGGCCCGGTGGACGGGCACGACATCCACGAACTCGAAACGACCCTCGCGGCCATCAAGAAGGTGCGCGAGAAGCCCGTGCTCCTTCACATCCTCACCGAGAAGGGCCATGGCATCCCCGAGGCTGCAGCTGACCCCATCAAGAGTCACAGCGGCACGTTCTGGCTCAAGGCGGCCGCACCCCACGACGCCCCGGCGCCGGCGCCCACCTACAGCCAGGTGTTCGCGCAGGCCACGCAGGAGCTTATCGAGTCCGACCCCCGCGTCGTGGCGATCACCGCGGCGATGCTGGAAGGCACCGCGCTCAATACGGTTCACAAGAAACACCCGGACCGCGTGTTCGATGTTGGCATCGCGGAACAGCACGCGGTTACGTTCGCGGCGGGCCTGGCGACTCAGGGCATCCGGCCCATCGCGGCCATCTACTCCACGTTTCTCCAGCGCGGCTTCGACTCGGTGGTCCACGATGTGGCGGTGCAGAAATTGCCCGTCGTTTTCGCCATGGACCGGGCCGGCTTTGTTGGCGACGACGGAAAGACGCACCAGGGCTTCATCGACACGAGCTTCCTGCGTTGCCTGCCCAACATGGTCGTGAGCGCGCCGAAGGACGAAACGGAGCTGCGTGACCTGCTGTACACGGGCGTTATGCACGACACACCGTTCTCAGTGCGCTTTCCGCGCGGAACCGGCCCGGGCTCCCCAACGAATCTGCCCATGAAGCAGATCCCGATCGGCAAAGGCGAACTCTTGAAGGACGGGGCGGATGTCGCCATTCTTGCCTTCGGCCAGCCCGTGCCGGCCAGTCTCCAGGCCGCAGCGCTGTTGCGTGAGCAGGGCATCGATGCTGCGGTGGTCAACGCGCGTTTCGCCAAACCGCTCGACGAGGACCTCATCCTCGAACTTGCGCGCCGCACCGGCTCCATCGTGACGGTTGAAGAGAACGTCCGCGCCGGTGGATTCGGGGAGGCCGTTATGTCGCTCCTCGCGGATCATGGGCTCGGTGGGGCCTTCCGGCTGGCACTCTCCATGCCCGACGCCATCGTTGACCACGGTCCACAATCGACGTTCCGCCATCAGTCGTCCCTCGACGCGCGCGGCATCGCCGACCGCACTGCGCAGACGCTCCGGGACGTCAGCCTCGTCCCCGTTCCGCCGTCGCTGGTGGGAGCGGCGGGCTGACGTGCCCGAGCTTCCGGGCGCACCTCCTCCGGCGCTCACACGCCACCTTGGGCTGATCGAATCCGCGCTGAGGAGCGCCATCGACGGCATCCCCGGAGGCCTCGGTTCCGCCCTGCGTTATGTCATGGGATGGGAGACCGAGCACGGACATCCGTCCGAAGCCGCCGGCAAGCGGATTCGTCCCGCGCTGTGCGTCTTCGGCGCTGAGGCGGCCGGCGGCAAACCGGGGCTCGCACTGCCGGGCGCGGTCGCCGTCGAGCTCATCCACAACTTCTCGCTCGTCCACGACGAGGTTCAGGACCACGACGCCGTGCGACACGGGCGGCCGACCTTGTGGGCGAGCATCGGCGAAGGGCAGGCCATCAACGCCGGCGACCGGCTCCTGACCGCGGCTATCGACGCACTCGTGCTCGGGGATGGGCCGGTTGAGCGCCGGATGGCGGCACTCCGAGTGCTCAATGTCGCCGTCGCACGCATGATCGACGGTCAGTGGCTCGATATCGCCTTCGAAGCGCGCGAGGCGGTCTCCGTCGCCGAGTACCAGGCGATGAGCGCGGGCAAGACAGGGGCACTGCTTGGGGCGCCTCTCGAAATGGGTGCGCTGCTGGCCGGCGGTGGTCCCGGTTTCGCGTCAACCCTGGGGCGCTGGGGAGTCCAGGTTGGGCTCGCGTTCCAGGCGCAGGACGACTATCTCGGAATCTGGGGGGACCCTAACAACACCGGCAAGTCGAACAGCAACGACATCGTACGCAAGAAAAAGACGCTGCCGGTGGTCCACGGATTGCTGAGCCCCGACCACGCGTCCGTCATCCGTCGAGCCTACGCCGCGGAGGCCCTCGACGAGGCGGCCATCGCGTCCGTCACGGCGGCACTGACGGAGGCCGGAGCCGACCAGATTTGCCGCACCGAGGCCCGCGTCCACGCGGCTGAGGCGGATGCGCTCCTCACCGCCCTCGATCTCTCGCCGGAGATGCGCGCGGAGTTCCAGGCGATCGCCGCGTTCATGGTGGACCGCTCGTTCTGAGCGGCCGTCCGGGGAACCGCTCCGCTTGCCCGTCCACCCCTCTGCACCTACTATCGTGAGCAGGTCATTTCCACGCGGCCCCGTGGTGTAGCGGCCTAACATGCCACCCTGTCAAGGTGGAGATCGGCGGTTCGAATCCGCTCGGGGTCGCCACAAC
>CAYYSD010000243.1:0-3566 GCA_964474285.1 uncultured Anaerolineaceae bacterium
GGCGTCGCAACCGTGATGCGCACCCCCATCAGGTCCGGAAGGAATCCTGCGAGCCGCTTCTGAATGCTCCCCGCCGCGTTATCCATCGTCACCCTCCTGTGTGGGGATCCTGTGCCGCTCTGTCATGCCACGAAAGGTCCACTCTTTGGGCGCGCAGACGGTGCCACTCCCTTGGCCCCTCGGTTCCTACGTGGAGGCCGCGAAGCGAAACGCGTACGGGTTCGTTTCGATCTCGACCTTCGCGAACCCCGCTGCCCTGAGCCGCGTCTCGAGCGTCGAAGGGTCGATCGGGACGCAGATGTCGTCGATGTGGCCTTCGCGGAAGACCGGCGTATCCAGGTTGTCGCTCCCGACGAAGACTCCGCCCGGCCGCAACACCCGGCGCACCTCCGCGAACAGCCGGTCCTGGAGTTCGGGCGCCGGCACATGGTGCAACATGGTCAGCGAGATCGCCGCCGAGAACGTCCCGTCCGCCATCGGCAGCGCCGTCGCGTCGGCTTCGACCACCTCCAGGTTTCCGCCGCCCAGCCGCTCCCGGAGCGCGGTCGCCAGGTCATGGTCGAGTTCGACCGCCGTCATCCGCTCGAACATCTTCTTGAGCACCTCGGTCGTCCTGCCCGGGCCAGGCCCTACCTCGAGGACGTGGTCGCCCATCGGCTGACCCGTTGTGGTCCACGGGATGATCTTGTTCACGACGAGTTCGGCCCACTCGTCGCTGGCGCAATATTCCAGGTGCAGCTTGTTCAACGCTCTTCGCTCCGGGTTCGAAATATCGTCCAAGCATACCCGACCGGCCGCCCAGGATGAGCCGCGCGCGAGCAAGGGCGAGCGCCCGCGCACCCTGGGCCAGTCGAAGGGGCCGTGACGAACCTCGGCGGCACTCTGTAGGATGCCCCCGAGGTCTGCGGCGAACGCATCCCCGTCGACGGAGGATCCCCCCATGAGCACAGTCAACTTCATCAGGAACGGACTCGGTTTCGCCCACAGGGCCCTGGCCGACGCGCGCAACGGCACCCCGGAACAGCTCCACTTCGTGCCGGAGCAGGGCAGCCACTCGATCGCCTGGTGTCTCTGGCACACGGCCCGCGTCGAGGATCTCATCATCAATCTCCGCGTGCGCAAGGCACCGCAGGTCTGGAACGAGGAATGGGCGGCGCGCCTCGGCCTCCCCTTCGAGGGCTTCGGCACGGGCATGCCGGATGCGGACGCGCAGCAGATCCACATCAAAGACATGGCGGCCTTCGCCGAATACCAGGAGGCCGTCTGGAAGCAGACCGACGACTTCCTCGCCTCCGCCACCGATGCCGACCTCGAGGTCGAAGTGCCCTCCCGGACGGGCACCGAGACCGTGGGGCAGGCGATTTCCCTCCACCTGCTCGGCCACTTCAACGGCCACCGCGGCGAAATCAACACCCTTCGCGGCATGCAGGGGATGCCCACGGTCCTCGTCCAGGAAGGCACCCACTAACCCGGCGGAGTCGAACGATGGCGAATGAGCGAGTCGACATCAATCAGCTGAGCCGCCAGATCGCCGAACCGTGGAAGCCGGTCGACCTTGCGGTGGCGAACGGCGCTGTCGTCCGCCTTGCCCGGTTGGAAGGCGCCTTTCCGTGGCACCACCACGAAGAGGACGAGATGTTCCTCTGCTGGCAGGGGTCGTTCCGCATCGAATTGGAGGGCCGCGACCCGGTCACCCTCGGCGCCGGTCAGATCTTCGTCGTCCCGGCGGGCGCCGAACACCGGCCCATTGCCGATGACGTCGCCTACTCGCTCGTGTTCGAGCGCGAAGAGACGAAGCAGTACGGGAACTGAACCTGCTACGACGCCGGATGACGGGCGGCCTGGTTCGGTGGCAGCGCGCGGGACGTGGAGCGTGCTTCACCTGCGAGTGCAGCGATGGCATCGACCACCGCACCGAGCGGCGCGGCAGCGTCGACCTCCGCCGTCGCCCTGTGGCGCTGCAGAGGCTCGCAGGGCACGGGTCCGCCCCCTTCGGATCGGTCGGACCGGCATGGCCGGTCATTCGGCGCTTCCGCCAGGGTTCCTCGTGGAGTGTGATGGCTGTGAACTCGGGGAGGCTGGGAACATGATGGGGCACTCAACCGGCCAGGCATTCGCAACGAACGAAGGGGACCGCTGGTATACGCGCGTTCGCGCCAGGGTGAACGCGAGAGCGCTTGTGTTTTGCGGGGTTCTGATGTTCGCCTGGTACATCGCGATGGACGTCATCGCGTCCCTGCGCTACGACGGATACAGCTACACGGACCAGACCATCAGCGAACTGTCTGCGATAGACGCGCCGACGCGCGGGATGTGGCTGGCGGCGAGCACGGTGTACCAGGCTTTCGCGTTCGCTTTCGCCTTCGGCGTGCTCATGGTGGCCGGGGCGCGACGAAAGGTCCGCGCGGTGGGCTGGATCCTTCTCGCCGGGGCTGTGTTGGGCCTCCTCTGGTGGTTCGCACCGATGCACCAGCGTGAAGTACTCGCGGTGGACGGGGGTACCTGGCAGGACACGATGCATCTCGCCCTCGGCGGCGCCAGTTCGATCGTGTTCTTCGCCATGATCGGGGCCGGTATGTTCGCCTTCGGCCGGCGGTTCCGCCGGTACTCGATCGTCACGGTCGCGCTCATGCTCGTCTTCGGCACCCTGATGAACATGGACGTCCAGGCGGTTGGCGACAACGAACCCACCCCGTGGTTGGGCATCTGGGAACGCATCACCATCGAGGGCGCGATGCTCTGGCAGGCGGTGTTCGCCGCCGTGCTCTTGCTCAACACGCGCGCCGAACCGCCCCGCGTACCGGCGAAGTGAACCGGTCGCCCGCTACTCCTGTGGATAGCGCCAGGGCTTCGCGGGTTGGGCCGCCGTTTCGTCAATCGTCCACTGCGGAATAGCGATGCCGTCCCCGGCGTCGACCAAGACCATTCGCACACGCGAGCCGATGCCCACGCTGCGGACCATTTCGGGCGGCGCCATCTCGCCTTCGGGCGTCACCAGGTTGCCGATGATGCGCAGGGACTCCTCCGGCGAGGGCTGTCCTTTCTGGGTGTCGAGATCCACGAGCAGCACCAGATAGGGCACGTAGGGGCGGAAGTGCGGCTGGATCGCCTGGTGGACTTCGCCGTAGGAGTGCACCTCGCCCTTTCCTTCGACCGGCACCCACTCGAATTCGAAGCCGGTGCACCATGGGCAGGCTGTCCCTGGCGGATAGCGCAGGAGCCCGCAGGCCGCACACTTCTGCAGCCGGAAATCGTGGGCTGCGCAATGCTTGAAATAGGCGACGTTCTCGACATCGAGGTCGTCGATCTGGAGGTTCATCCCGAGGTACGTTCCTGCCGGCATCGAGCTACCCCTTCCGCATGACCATGGCCGAACCGGTGCCGGGCATCGCCCAACCCAGGTTCGCGGTGAGTTCGACGTTCCGCACCTGGCGGCACCCGCGTTCGCTGTAGTCGTAGGTGTGCTGGCGAACGCCGTTCGCATCGGCAGGGCAGTAGTCGTCGATCTCGCCCCGCAACTGGCGGACGTTTTCGATGACCATGTTCATGCCGTGGGTGTAGCCCTC
>CAYYSD010000244.1:0-3544 GCA_964474285.1 uncultured Anaerolineaceae bacterium
GATAAGGTAGTGCTTCAAGCGCAGCGATGGTCTCCTCCAGTTCCCGGCGGGTCGGCTCGGCAGCATCAATTCGCTCGCGGATGAGCGCAGGCAATTGCGCGCGGAATTGTCGATTCAGCTCTTCGACCATCCGGTGGCGCGCGTGGAGGTTCTTGGTCACGTTGTCTACCACTTCCGGTGCGTTTTGGACGGCCGTTTGTAGTCGAATCGCGTCGTCAGAGATCCTCAGTTCTGGCTCCTGGAGCCCGTCAGCGGGACGGAGTGCCAAGAATGGGTCCGCGTGACCCGCTTCGCTCACCTGGATCCAGATCCAGACGCCCTTGCGCGGGTCGCTTGGGTCGACCATCTTTCTGCCCTTAACCTCGCCTACGACGTGGTTGCGGAGCTTGAGGTTCTGAACAAGAACCTCTTCGATGTCGCTGGGAGTTGCTCGCACAACTTGGATGTCTTCCCATTGTCGGAGATTCTGACCAGCGTCGAGAATCATCGATGCCAGTACCTCGTCGAACGTCCGAGTATTGCTCATAGTCCCACTCTCTTGCGCAGCATGCAGCAGCGCTGAGATTATGTCAGTGCCGTCCCCCGCGTTCTAGCGGTCTATTCGTCACTCAGGCGGTCAGTGAGTAATCCCCTCGTCGCGGGCGGGAGAAAGTTAGGGCTGGAAGCGCTCGACCAACGGGTCTGATTCGGCAACGAGCTTCACGATGCCGTGGGAAAGACGTGAGACTCCCGCAGGGCCCGTGCGCCGAAGGCCAACGCGGCGCGGATCTGCGGCTCGGTGATGAACGGGTAGCTTTCGAGGAGTTGCTCGATGGATTCGCCGGCCGCCAGTTTCTCCAGGATGAGTTCAACCGTAATGCGCGTACCGCGAATGGTCGGCTTGCCCATCATGATCGTGGGGTCGGAAACGATCAGGTCGTCCATCTGTTCATTCTATCCAAGCGGCAGGCGTACGCCATGGGGGTCGACCAGGGCGGGCAGGGACCAGAGTCCGGGACGGGAGCGCTCGGGCGCTTGCTTACGCGCGCGCCTCGGTTGGGGCTACTCCAGGTGCCAGTCGCGGTGGGCGGTTGCGACGAGGCGGGCCACCTGTTCGCGCTGCGAAGGTGCTACCCATGCCGTCGCGCGCGAGTGCCGTTGTGTCCTGGGGTTCACGGTTTCGACCACCAGTGTGCCTTCGCGCAGTTCAAGGTGGGACATCGATGTGTAGGGAATGATGCGCCGGCTTCCCATCATCCCGAACCAGCCTTCCGACCGCATTCGCCCGGCGATGCCCTTTTCGTGAAAGCGCAGCACCATCGAGGGCACGAGCCGCACCTGGGCCGCGAGCATCGCCAGGATGAGCGCGATGCCGGCGGGAACGCTGGCAGCCGGGACGGTCACAGCGGCCACAACCATCGCGACGGCAAACGTCAGCATCAGCCCTGCCCGGGCCGCCATGGTTCTCAACCGTTCGCGCGCGTTCGGTCGCGGGATGTAGACCGGTTCGCCGATGACCAGCGTCCAGAGGTTCACGAACATGCCGCTCGCCGATGCTTGTCCGTCGCTCGTGCTCAGGAGGTAAGTGTCGACCGCGCGGCGGCTCGCGCGCAGCGGCCGCGCAGCGTCGCGTGAGATTCCGTGCGTCGAACAGCGACGGGCGAGCGGGGACGGGAACGCTCGAGCGCTTGCTGACGCGCGCGCCTCGGCTTACGGAGCTTAGCCCTTGTGGTAGCCCCAGACGCGGGCGTAGGCGGCGGCGGCGCGTTCGAAGCTGGGAAATACGGGCAGGCGGAGGGCGTTGAACTTGGGGGTCACGCTGGCAACGTACTCGGCTTCGTGGGCGGGGTGGAGGATGACGCTCATGGGCTTGGGTGAGCGCTCTTTTTGGACGCGGATGGTCTCCAGAGTAGCGTCGAGGGTCTCGGGCTTCGACTTCCACTGGCGCGCGGCGACCATGGCGGAGAGTTCGAGGGCGAAGGCGTCGATGTTGGGGTCGGCGTCGATGATGCGGAGGACCTTGTCGAGGGTCTCCATGTTGCCCTGGATGGTTCCGCCCATGTCGAGGGGGTTCTTGTAGCTGCCGCCGATGATGTTGAAGAAGGAGCCGAGCTCGGCGTAGGTGGCGTCGGTGAAGGCGGGGACGTTGAGGCCGGACTTGGCGAAGGCGTCGGTGATGGAGACGGACTGGCCGCCGGTCTGGGCGAGGAGAGCCATGCGGCTGCCGAAGGGCTTCTTCGCCATGGTGAGCAACTTCATGACGTCGATCGTCTCGTCCAGGTTGTTCGTGGAGATGCCGCCGCACTGGCGGACCATGGCCTCCCAGATGGCCTGGGGGGCGGCGAGCGAGGCGGTGTGGGACATCGTGGCGCGGGCGCCGGCCTCCGTCTGGCCACCCTTCCAGATAACGACGGGCTTGCGTTCGCAGGCCATCTTGAGCGTCTTGAAGAACTTGCGGCCGTCGCGGACACCTTCGACATACATGCCGATCACCTGCGTGTCGTCATCGAGGGCGAGGTATTCGAGGAGGTCGGAAACATCGAGGACCACGGCGTTGCCGAAGCTGGCGCAACGGGAGATGTGGAGGCCGTTGGCGTTCGAGGTGAGGCTGAAATTGATGCCGTGGGTGCCCGACTGCGAAAGGAAGCCGATGTTGCCGTCATCGATGACCGGGGCGTCGGCGTTGAATCGGACGCCCGCACGGGGGAGGTAAAGGCCCATGCAGTTGGGTCCGACGAGGTTGAAGTTCGCGCCTTTCGCCATCTCGACGAGCTGGGCCTGGAGTTTCACGCCGAGCTCTTCGCCGGTTTCTGCGAAGCCGGAGGTGAAGAAGCCCGCGCCGTGGGCGCCCTTGGCGATGAGGTCTTTGAGGACGAAGGGAGAGACCTGGCGGGGGACGGCGACGAGGGCGTAGTCGACTTCGCCGGGGACATCGAGGAGGGACTTGAAGTTCTGGACGCCGAGGGCTTCGATGCCGGGAATCTGGGTCTCGTCGAGCTGGACGGAGTAGAGGTTCCCGCCCTTCTCTTTGACCGGCATGTTGTTGCGGAGCCACATGTAGTTGGGGCCCTTGTCGCCGATGACGACGACGGTCCTGGGGTTGAACATCCTGTCGAGACGGTGACCGGGAACACTCATGGCAGACCTCGGGGACCGCACGCGAGGGTGGATGCGTTGCGGCGGGGGAACTTCGCGAAGTGGCTCAGGGCTGAACGAGGACGATGCGGGCGTCGACGGCGAGGGCGCCATCGGGGTAGGCGAACATGGGGTTCAGGTCGAGTTCGCTGACTTCGGGATGCTTCTCGACGAACTCGGAGACCTTGACGATGGCCGAGCGGAGGGCGGCGAGGTCGGCGGGAGGGGTTCCGCGCACGCCTTCGAGCATCGGGCGGCCCTTGATCTCGCCGATCATCTGGCCCGCGTCTTTGTCGTTGAGGGGGACGAGGCGGAAGGAGACATCTTTGAGGACTTCGACCATGATGCCGCCGAGGCCGAACATCATGACGGGGCCGAACTGCGGGTCAGTGGTCATGCCGACGATGACTTCGGTGCCGCCGCCCAGCAT
>CAYYSD010000245.1:0-3415 GCA_964474285.1 uncultured Anaerolineaceae bacterium
GTGGCCGGGCGAAAGCGCGTCTCGTTCGCGGGCCTATCGGAATGCGGAAGTGCGTGCAGATATTCGAGGGTGTAGGGCATAAACCCGCTGCGCCGAATGACAGTGTTGTGGGGCGAACCCTCGCTCACACGGAGGTACAGCGTCCGCGCCCCGCTCTGAGCGACATCGCGTGCGGTCCCGCTGAGCAGCCCGCTCAACGCTTCTTCGTCCATGTCGCGCGCCAGGCGCAGCGAAACGACTTCCCAGCCTGCGCCACCAGCAAGCTCCCGCGCGACACCCACGCCACGATAGCCGAGGCCGCGCTTCACGCCGACGACGGCGGTACGCGGCACCCGGGGAAGGCGCGTGAGGCCCATCGCCGCCAGCCCGGAAGTGACCAGCAGGTGTTCGCCCGTGCGCGTGGCGATGACCTCGGTGCTCAGCCGGTGGAGTTGGGGCCAGAGCGTGGCCGCATCAATGGGGCTCAGGGTGTCGGCGCGCAACTCAGACATTGCTATCGACCATAGCGGGAGCGGCCGCCGCTCCCTCCACCGCACGGTAGCGCGCCCCGTCAGGGGTACGCGTGAGGCGGCCTGCATCGCACAGGGCGCGCCGAATCATTGCTGCATCGCCGAAGGTATGCAGACGGCCGATGATCGCGTTCACATCGCTTTCAGCGTAGTCCCGTTCGCGATCGAAATGCGACAGCACAAACTGTTCGGCGATCTCCTGGAGGCGGCGCCTGACCGGCCACGAGGTGAGACGGCCATCAGCGTCCGCAAAGGGCGCAAGCTCCGGCGGCAGACCCTTCTCCAGCCGCGCCTTCGTGATCCCGATGCGCAAGAAGAGTTCGTGGAGGCGTGTGTCGCCCGTGAGTTCGGGGTGGAACGAGGTCGCCAGCAGATTGCCCTGGCGTGCGGCCACGATCGTCCCGTCATCGAGCGTGGCGAGGGCGTGGGCGGGCGCAAAGACAGACTCGATGAGGGGCGCCCGGATGAAGACGGCGCGAAACGGCCCGCCGTCGAGGCCGTTGATGGTCAGGTCCGCCTCGAAGCTCTCCGTCTGGCGGCCGAAGGCGTTTCTGCGAACGGCAATGTCCATCACTTCGATGCCGGGCCGATCGAGGTTGTCGACCTTCCTGGCGAGGAGAATTGCGCCCGCGCAGGTGCCCCACACGGCCCTTCCGCTGGCGGCGAAGTCTCGCAGGGGCTGCTGGAAGCCGTTGCTCAGGATGAGCCGGGCAATGGTCGTGCTTTCGCCGCCGGGGATGATGAGCGCATCGAGGGCGTCCAGCTGCGCGGTCTTCCGCACCTCGACGACGGCGTGGCCCATCGCCTCGAGCATTTCGCGGTGCTCGCGGAAATCGCCCTGGAGTGCCAGGACACCGACAGTGCGGACGCTATCCGTCAGCATGCGCGAATTCCTTTCGCCGTTGGCCGAAGACGTGGAAACAGGTGCAATGCGAAACTTCGTGGGGCGCAAGGTCGGGCGCGAAACGCAACGGCAAGCACTATCCCCGCCAGGGTGTGGTTCCAGTGTAGCAAATCGCCCCACGGGCGGAATCACGCCATGTGTTAACGATTTGCGCGGCTGCAGGGGGCCGTTTCGTCTTGCCCGCGGCACCCCGGACTCGGTACGATCCCGGTTTATGGCGACCACGACCAGCCCGGGAACCCGCGTCATCGATGAGACCGACGAAAAGATCGAGCCGCCGTACCATCTCATCCTTCTCGACGATGACGCCCACACCTATCAGTACGTCATCGGCATGCTCGCCGCCATCTTCGGCTACACGCGGGACAAGGGTTTCGCCATCGCCTGCGTGGTCGACATGCAGGGCCAGGCGATCGTAATGACTGGACCCAAGGGCGAGCTCGAGCTGAAGCAGGAAGCCATCCACGCCTACGGCGCCGACCCGCTGATGGAGAACTCCGCCGGAAGCATGAGCGCTATCCTCGAACCCGCCTGCTGACGTGCAGCATCAAAGCCGTACCGATGCCGGCCGAGTTCGATAGCGCAGGTGTGAGCGGTTCTTCCAAGCGAGCCGCCAGCGCCGCGCCGTCACTGTTCCACCACCTCGCCGTCGTCGCCCGTGAGGCTCGTCGTCCTACGACTCCCAGCGGGACAGGATTTCACCTGCCTCCTTGCGACCCTCGTCGTCCCTAACCATCTCGACCCATCGGGAGAGGTCCGACGGAACCTGGCTGGAAGGACGTGGCGAAGTCCGTGCAATGCACTTTGCTGGAGCAACGGGGCCTCCATTTGCAACCGCGTATCTAGAGTCGCTACAAGACCCTCGCGCTCAGCCGGGCCGCAACCACGGCTCTCGCAGCATCGAGTTCGATCCAGGGGAGGCACGCTAACGCCGAGGGCTCAATGGACGCGGGCGGCCAAACGCTGAGCGCGATTCGCGAGAACTCTCGCTGTTGCTCCAACCGGTGCACCGTCGACTTCTGCGCTACCGCCATGTTCGAATCCTACCGGTTCTGCGGGGTCGACAGTACCCGGGCACCCTCGCGTGTTGCGCGCGGAGTATAGTGCGTCGCTATGCGCGCCACGCGCTCGACCCCACACGAGGAGACGGACATGCCCTGGATCGAAGTCAACGGAACCGACATCTATTACCAGGAGGAGGGCGACAGGAACGCTCTGCCGCTCGTGTTCCTCCACGGCAACACCTCCTGCGGCGAAGCCTGGTGGCAGCAATTCGCCCACTTCCGCGACCGCTTCCACTGCTATTCCTACGACAGCATCAACCACGGCCATTCTTCGAATTCGCCGCGCGACGTGGATGAACCGGACCGTGTGGATGAGCTCGAAGGCTTCCTCGCCGCGATGAACATCCAGCGCCCTATCCTTGCCGGGAATTCGATGGGCGGAAACACGCTGACGCGCTGGGCCACGCGCCACCCGGGCGATGCGCGCGCGCTCATCCCCTCGGGCGCCGGCGTCTCCAGGGACGGTGCACCCCTCCGCCAGCAGCGCCCCCTCGACCTTGAGACGCTCTTCCTCCCTATCGGCGATTCGCTGACCGACGGGTTCAAAGCCGCTCAGCCGCGGATGTTCGAGCGCTACCTCCGCATCCGCTCGACGGCCACGCGCCTGGAAGCGATGCGCCACCCGCGCATCCCCGGCGCGAAGACGACGGCCGAGCGAGCGGCGATGGCCGAAGGGGTCACGAAGATCACGTCGCCGATGTGCATCATCGTCGGCGGCCTCGACCCGGCTGTCCCCGCCACGGAGAACCTGCATTCGCTCGTGAAGCATTCCGAATACCACGTCATCGACGGGGCGCCGCACAACGTCTATTACGAAGCCGCCGTACCCTACAACGCCGTGGTCGACGGGTTCCTGGCGAAGGTCCTCCAGCCGGCGGGAGTGCGCTAGATGTAGTTCCCGTGAGGGTTGTGGACAGGAAGTAGTCATCAGCTTAGAC
>CAYYSD010000246.1:0-3405 GCA_964474285.1 uncultured Anaerolineaceae bacterium
GAGCTTGAGGCCGAGGCGCTCAAACGGTGCGGCCGCCGCGTCGAGATCACGGACGGCGAGGACGATGTGGTCGATGGAGTCGATTCGCATGGGTGCATTAGGCCACAGGGCAGTCGGCTCCGCCACCGGCCTCCTCCCGGTAAACGGCCGCATACGCCACACATGCCCCTTTGATAGTTTCGCAACGAACCGCCGGGGCAGCGGGCCTACGGTGTTGTTGCGGGCCTGGCTAGCGGGCTTCGCGAACACCATCAGGAGATCCCGACAACATGGACCGAACAAAAGCCTGGAACCGAATGTGGCTTCTCGGCGCGGCCCCCCTCGCTGTGGCGAGCATTGTGGGCGGCGGCATCGTCTTCGCCGGCAGCGACAACCCGGTCACCGGCGCGCTTTCCGCGATTACCGCTCAGCAGTCGACTGCGACCAACGACTACGTCACCGAACTGGCCAAGAACCTCGGCGTCAGCGAGCAGTCGCTCCGAGACGCGATCAAGAAGACCGACCTGTCGTTCCTCGACAAGGCCGTCGCCGAGGGCAAGCTGACCCGGGAACGTGCCGACGAAATTCGCGTGAAGATCGAATCCGGTGAAAAGTCGTTTGCCGGCCTGCACGGCTTCGAGCGGGGCGGCAAGGGCGGCCCGGGCGGCGGGCATGGCGGCCCCGACGGAGCTGGCATGCACGCCGGCGGCGCCGACCTCGCGGCCTTCCTCGGCATCACCGAAGATGCACTGCGCACCGAGATGACCTCCGGCAAGACGCTCGCGCAGGTCGCAGAGACACACGGCAAGACACGCGATCAACTCAAGGCGTTCCTCACTGCTGAGCAGAAGGAACACCTCGCCGAGGCCGTCGCAGCCGGCAAGCTCACGCAGGCGCAAGCCGACCAGAAGCTCGCCGAAATGGCCGCCCGACTCGATGAGATGATCGACTCCACGAAGCCGGCGGGCGGCCCTGGCGCACGCGGGGGCCGGATGCCCGGTGGCATGACGCCCGGCGGCATGGCGCCTGGCAGCATGGCTCCCGGCCGCATGGGTCCTGGCGGCGCCGCCCCATCCACCACCGGCCAGAACTAGCCGGACCGACCGACTCCGCCACCGGGCCTTCCCTCCCCTGGGCCCGGTGGCGTTTGTTCGTTTCTGAACCTCGGCCCGCCCTTCGCCCCGTGGCAGTTCGCGGGGCAGCGCATAATGGATACCAACCGTGGAAACAGCCGGCACGCAGAAGCCCCTCATCCTCGTCGCCGACGACGACCGCCACATCGTCGAACTGGTAGCCCTCTACCTTGATCGCGCAGGGTTCGCGATCGAGCGCGCCTACGACGGAGACGAAGCCCTGCGCAAGGTGGTCGACCACCACCCGGCGCTCGTCGTGCTGGATGTCATGATGCCCGGCCAGGACGGGCTGCAGGTTTGCCAGGCGCTCCACAGGCGTGGTGATACGCCGGTGGTCCTCCTCACCGCCCGCACTTCGGACTTCGACAAAGTGGCCGGCCTGCGCCTCGGCGCCGACGATTACGTCACCAAGCCGTTCAACCCCGAAGAGCTCGTCGCCCGCGTGGAGGCCGTGCTGCGGCGAAGCCGGGGGCGCGTTGCGGAGCCCGCCGCCGACACTATCGAAGTGGGCAATCTGCGCCTCGACATTCAGAGCCGGGTTGCCAGCGCCGGAGGCACTCCCATCACCCTGACGCCGAAGGAGTTCGATCTCCTCGCGGTCTTCGTGCGGGTCCCGGGTGTTGCGATGGACCGCGAACGGCTCCTGGACCTCGTCTGGGGGACGTCGTTCTACGCGATTCGCACGGTGGATGTCCACGTCGCTCGCCTGCGGGAAAAGCTCAAAGGCAGCGGTCTGCGCATCGAAACCGTGTGGGGCACTGGCTACCGCATGGTCGAGGGGAGCTGACGATGCCAGCCGTCGGAAGCCTCCAGGCACGCCTCATTCTCGCCTTCGTGGCGGTGCTGTTTACCGCCCTCGCGCTCTCGAGCGCCGTCTTCGTATTCACCACACGCGGGGAGCAGGAACAGCACGAAGTCGATCGCGTTGCCGCCGCTTCGCCCGCGGTCTTCGCCAGCTTCAGCGCAGGCATCGTTCGCGGGGAGTCGTTTGACCAGATTGCGCGCGAGGCCGCCGCCGCCTATGACGTGCGCGTCCTGGTCGTAGACCACGAAGGCCTGGTCGCAGAAGACAGCTCGGGCGTTCTCGAAGGCAAGAACATTGGCGACCTTCCTACACTGAGGCAGCCGGCGCAGGCGCCCCGTCAGAATCCGAACCGCGGCGCGGACGGGTCCGTCCCCATCCGCGCGGACGGCACGCCGATGCCCGGCCCCCGCGGGGGTGACCCGCAAGGACGTGGCGGCACAACCGACTGGCTCGACCGCACGTGGCGTCCCGAAGAGGGCAGCCCTGCGGAAGGCCTCGTGCTCGTCGCTTCGGGTCTGCCGAACGTGCGATGGAACGTGGGGGACTCACGTGGGCCTGTCTTCAGTGCCGACGAAGGCTACTCCGTCGTGCTCGCGGTCTCGGCCGACACGGTGACGCGCGCATGGCTCGGATTGCTGCCCGCCCTGGCCTGGGCCGCCGCTGTGGCGCTGCCGGTGGCCATCCTCATGGCCATCCTTCTCGCGCGCTACATCACGCGGCCGGTCAAGCAGCTCACACTCGCATCGCAGCGCATGGCCGATGGCGTGTTCGACGTGGACGTGCCCTCGGGAAGGCACGACGAACTCGGCCAGCTCTCACAATCGTTCGCAACGATGGCCGCGCGCGTCGGGGAATCGCAGTCCCAGATGCGGGCGCTGGTGGCGAACGTCTCGCACGACCTCAAAACGCCGCTCACCTCCATCCTCGGCTTCTCTCGCGCGATTGAGACCGGCACCGCGCGCGGCCCGGAGGAGACGGCCCGGCTCGGCGGCATCATCCACGAAGAGGCTGAGCGTCTCGCCACACGGATCGGCGACCTCACGTTCCTTTCCGAACTCGACGCCGCAAACACCCTTATGGACTCGGACGACATCGACCTGGGCCGGCTGGTGTTGGGTGTCGGCGCTCGCATCTTCGCGGGCGAAGCGGACCGGCTCAGCTTCGATCTCGCCGAAGACGCCGTCGTCACAGGCGATGCGCCGCGACTCGAACGCGCCGTCGAGAACCTGCTCGACAACGCACGCAAATACGCGCCCGAGGAATCCAGGATTCGCCTGGCCATCGCGCGTGTGGGCGCCGAAGTCGTGCTCAGCGTGACGAACGCAGCGCCCGGCATCGAAGCGGCAGAGGCGCCAAAACTGTTCGAGCGGCTCTACCGGCGCGACCGGACACGCGGGACGGTCGATGGCAGTGGTCTCGGCCTTGCAATCGCGCGCGAGATCATCGAACTCCACCGCGGAAATCTGGATGCGTCGGTTTCGGACGACG
>CAYYSD010000247.1:0-3394 GCA_964474285.1 uncultured Anaerolineaceae bacterium
GCGTCCGCCCGTCGGCTGGCCACACCCCCTGGTCCCCGTAGATGAGCAGCGCAGGAACCTTTAAGCGGTCGAGGCCCTCGTCCAGGGTTCGCCGTCGCAAGAACTCGATGCCCCTGGCGCGTTCCATGGCACCTTGTGCGTCGAATCGCGCCGCTGCCGCCGCGGATACCCTCGATCGCCAGCCTTCCCCGAGGACGAAGGCAAGCGAGGTATCGACAAATGCACCCTCCTCGATGCCCGGCAGGGTCAGGAATGGCTCGAACATCTCGTCCGTCATCAGGCTCACGAGCGTTGGTTCGGCGAGCACGAGTCTCCGCACCCGTTCGGGCTGCGCGATTGCGAACGCCAGCGCGATGGCGCCGCCGGTGGAGTGGGCGACGATGTTCGCAGACTCCAGGCCTGCGCAATCCATCACAGCGAGCATGTCGCTCACTTCGGTCGTTTCGAAGGAGTACTCGGGCGGAACGCAGGTTGGGCTGCCGTCGAGGCCGCGGAGATCCCTCAGCACGAGTCGAAAGTGCCGGGCCAGCGTCTCGCGCTGTCTATTCCAGCAGCGGCGCGATGTCCAGCTGCCATGAACCAGGATCACGGGCTCGCCGTGTCCGATCACTTCGAAGACGAGGGTCTCCCCATCTCCTGCACGCGTAGATTGAATCTCGGCCTGGGAAGTCGCCATGGTTGCTGAGCCCACAAGTTGCGATGTTCGAAACAGCGTATGCGTCATTCGTGGAATGTCAAGAACGCGTGGGACAGCTTCGGCTGCGACGGTGCCTCGAACCGATTGACCATGCGGGGTTTTCCGGCGGCAGGCGAGCGACCGCTCTGCGACCTGCGTTCCAGCGACGAGCGCTGTAAACGGGTGCCGGCTGCCTTGCCTCTTCGGCTCAGCCGTCGACCTTGCGCGTCCACCGGAAGAAGAAGAACGACAGGAAGAAGCCGGCGACAGTCCATGCCCCGAGGACCAGGGCCGCCCGCTCCATTTGCCACGTGTCCCCGGTCTCCTCGAACTTGTACCAGTCCGGCAGGAACGCGTAGCGGTAGCCAAGGGCCATCCAGCGCAATGGAAACGCCGATGAAACGCCCTGGAGGAACGATGGGATCGTGTTGAATTGGATGAACACGCCCGAGATGAACTGCAGGACAAGGTAGGGCGGTTGCACGATCGCGACTGCGGACTGTTCGTTCGGGATGAGCCGGGTGAACGCGATTCCCAGGAGCGAACACGCCGCGACCCCGAGCACCGTCACCCATCCGAACGCCAGCCAGTGCACAAGATCCACCGGGAAACTCAGGTCGAAGAGGAAGATGCCTGCCCCGAGCATCAGCCCTGCCTGCACCACCGTGCTGACGACGGCCATGCCAATCTTCCCGATGAAGTACGCCGCACGTGGCAGGGGTGTCCCGCCAAGGCGTTTGAGCAACCCGTTGTGCTGCTCGATCGCGATCGATATCGCGAGGCTGGTGAACGTCGTGGACATCACGCCCGCTGCGAGCATGCCCGGTACGAAGTACTGGCGAATGGAGATCGGCTCCGTGCCGGGCGGTCCTTCGATGTCCCCGCTGAAGATCGTCGCGAACAGCCCCAGGAGCAAAAGCGGCAACGAGAAGGTGAATACCATCGCCTCGCGATTGCGAAAGAACGTGCGCGTTTCGATCCCGATTCGCGAGACACCCAGGCGAAGCGTTGAAGGCAATCGCGTTTCCGACATCGGCGGGGTCACGAACGCACCGCTGCTTGCTCGGTCTCGGCGCCCTCGATCATCGCCAGATACGCGTCCTCCAGGGAAGGCCGTTCCACTGTCAGTCGCGGCAGTTCAGGTATGCCCAGGGCGCTTGCCCAGGCCGCCAGCACCTGCACCGTTGCTGTCGGGACGTCCGTCTCGATGATGGTTCTTCCGTTGGCAAAGCGCGCATTGCCCGGGATGTCCGGCATGGGCACGCTGCCCAGCCTGCCGGTGGGTTCGAACGACACATGAACGGTTGCACTTGACCGGCCCCCGAGCAGGGACGGCGGCGCCACCTCCAGCATCCTTCCGCCGGCGATGACGCCCACGCGGTGGGCGAGGTGTTCGGCCTCGTCCAGGTAGTGCGTCGTCAACAGTACGGTCTTGCCCAGGCTCGTCATCTCCGACACCGTCTCCCAGGCCTGCCTGCGCGCGCCCGGGTCGAATCCAGTGGTTGGCTCGTCGAGGAAGATCAGTTCTGGGTCCCCGACGAGCCCCAGCGCGAGGTCCACCCGGCGCTTCTGTCCACCGCTCAGCTGCCGGCATCGCGTTCGGCGCTTCTCCGTCAGGCCAACGAGAGCGACCACACGGTCGACCGGCATCGGATGGGCATAAAAGCCCGCGAAGTGGCCCACGATCTCGTCGACCGTGAGTTCATCGAACACGCCGGTCGATTGTGGGACGATGCCGATTCGCCCCTTCCAGTCGCGGCTGTCTCCGGGGCGTTGACCGAGCACCTCGATCGCGCCTTCGTCGGGTCGACGATAGCCCTCGAGCACCTCCACGAGTGTGGTCTTCCCGGCGCCGTTCGGCCCCAGCAGGGCGAACACCTCGCCGGGTTCGACCACCAGGTCGACGCCGCGCAGCGCCTGCGTGGATCCGTAGGCCTTCTTCACTCCCCGGGCGCGAATCGCGGCGCTCTCCATGTCCATCAGGGTGGGATGCGAAGGGTTCCATGCGCAAGCTTTGCCATCCTCCGCCCGAGTGGCTACCGTGGCAGCGATCACCCTCAGGAGCCACGCCATGGAGTTCCGCGATTCCCCCGTCGAAGCAGCCTTCCGAGACGTCGTCCGCGGACTCCTGGATACCGAATTCCCCGAGGAGTTCGGACGACGCCCCACCGAGTGGGGCCTCTTCAACGGGAGCGGCCGCAGCCTGACACAATGGGCGCCGTTCCTGAAGGAATGGAACGCGAAGCTCAACGAGCGTGGCTGGGGTGCTCCCGCCTGGCCAAAAGAATACGGCGGCGGCGGCCTCAGTGTGAAAGAGCAGTTCATCCTCAGCGAAGAGTTCGCCTGGCGGCGCGCGCCGCGCTCCGGCGGCATCGGACACGGCTGGGCCGGCCCCACGATCATGGTCTACGGCACCCCCGAACAGAAGGAGCGCTACCTTCCGCGCATCCTCAGCGGCGAAGACCGCTGGTGCCAGCTCTTCAGCGAGCCCGGCGCCGGCAGTGACCTCGCCTCCCTCCAGACCCGCGCCGTTCGCGATGGCGACGACTACGTCGTCAACGGCCAGAAGATCTGGACCTCCGGGGCCCACGCTGCCGATATGGGCATCCTCATCGCCCGTACCGATCCCGATGCCCCAAAGCACCGCGGCATCAGCTACTTCCTGATCGATATGAAGACGCCGGGCATCACCGTGCGTCCACTTGTGAACATGCTCAA
>CAYYSD010000248.1:0-3371 GCA_964474285.1 uncultured Anaerolineaceae bacterium
TCGCGTTCGCGGCCGCCGACCACGCGGATCGCCCCGACGCCGAGAAGGCTTTCGAGCGGTTCCTTGATGCGCTTCTTCGTTAGCTCGGTCAGCTCTTTGAGCGAGTAGGAACCACTCACGGTCAGGTACATGATCGGGGTGGCGTCGATGTCGAACTTGTCGACGATCGGTGGGTCGGTGCCTTCCGGTAGTTGCGCTACGATGCTCGCGACCTTGTCGCGGACATCCTGTGCCGCCGCGTCAAGCGGACGTTCCATCTTGAAGAGGACAAGGATTTGCGAGTACCCTTCTACACTCACCGATCGAAGCTCATCGATCCCGCTGATCGTGTTGACGGCCTCTTCGATGAGCTTGGTGATGCGTGTTTCGATCTCCTCGGGTCCGGCACCGACCAGGGTTGTGGTAATCGTCACGGTCGGGATGTCGACCCGGGGGAACAGGTCGACGCCAAGCCGCTGGTAGCAGAAGAGCCCGATCACCAGCAGCGCGCCGATCAGCATGCTGGCGAAGACCGGGCGGCGGATGCAGAGGTCCGACAGCTTCATGACGCAGGCGCCGTCGAATGACGGACGAGGACGCCGTCTGCCAACCGTTCTAGGTGTGAGACGGCGACCGTTTCGCCTGGCGAGAGCCCGTCGGTGATGACGACATCTTCGCCAAGATCGAGTCCCGCCTGAATCGTGCGCGCCGCGACAGTGCCATCCGCGCGTACCACGTACGAGCGGCGCACGCCGGCGAACGTCGTCACAGCCGCTCGGGGCACAACGATTGCCTTGTGACGGCCGAGGTCGAGGACGGCCTGTGCGAACTGTCCAGGCTTCAAACGACCATCGGGATTGGGGAGAGCCCCTTCGATCGGCAGCGTCCGCGTCGTTTCGTCGATCGCGGACCCAACCCGGGTCAGAGTCGCCGTGAACTGCTCGCCGGGATATGCCTCTACCTCCACGGTGATGGGCTGGCCTGTGCGCACGGCGCCGATCGCATGTTCGGGAATGTCGAGGTGGAGCTTGAGCGGATGCACGACCACGATCTTCAACACCGGCGTGTAGGCCGGCACGTACTGTCCCGCTGATACGTGTCGCCCTTCGACGAACCCGCCAACGGGCGACCGGATCTCTGTGTCGGTGACCTGCTTCTCGGCGAGGGCGAGTTGCTTCGCCGACGCATCCCGATTGGCTTCGGCGACGCGAATCTCGCGCGTCGCGGCGTCGAACTCCTCCTTGGAGAGAACCGTCTGCTTGAACAGCGCGCTCGCTCGCTCGAATCGACCGCGGGCTTGGGCCAGCACGGCGTCCATCTGCGCAACCCCGGCACGGGCTGCGGATGCCCGGAGAGAGACTTCCGTATCGTCGAGCCGGAGCAGCAAGGTTCCCGGTTCGACCCGATCACCAAAGTCCACGGGCGTCTCCGCTACAATGCCCCCGACCTCGGGGGAGACGGCGATTCTCTCTTGGGCGTTCAGCGTGCCAACGAGGGACAGCGTGTTTGGAACGTCCGCCAGACGCACCGGCGCCACCATGATTTCCAGCGGAGCCGCTGCCACCCCTGGTCCGCCCGTCGCTCCTCCTCCACAGGCTTGAAGCAACAATGCCAGGAGAGGCATGACGAGGATCGCGCGTATCATCGCCGCGCCTTGGTCGTTGGGAATGCCAGGATTCGTCGGACAATGGTGCGTGTGAAGTCGACATCCTCCTGGAGGTCGCGCCGGGGCTCCAGGCCGTGGCGCTGCGTGAGGATGCCGTTGATGCAGCCCATGACGGCTACGGCGAGCCGCTGCACGTCGCCAGTGGGCCAGGCACTTGCGTCCATCCCCGCCTGAATGAAGTGGCACAGGAGCCCGAGAAAACTCTGGTACTTTGCGAACGCCCGCTCGCCGAGCGATGAGCGGATGCGCCACGGGAACCCATGTGTGGCGCCCAGGTAGATGCGGAAGGTGTCGGCATGCTCGTCGAAGTAGCGAAAGACGCCCTCGACCAGTCGATCGAGCTGCACTGCCGGTGTGTCTCCGCGGCGAGCAAACACCTCGATCTCGCGGAGGAACTCGTCCTGCCGGTGCTCGACCAGGGCGGCGAAGATCGCCTCCTTGCTGCCGAAATGCTTGTAGAGCGTGGCGATTGCGACTTCCGCACGGGCGGCGATCTCTTCGATCGAAGAACCATCGAAGCCATGGGCGGCGAAAACTCCTTCCGCCGCTTCAAGCATCAGGCGAACCCGGAAGGCGCGCTCGCGTTCCCGTCGGTTCACCAGCGGCACGCCAGCAGGGGACGAGGCAGATTTCACCATGTAGAACCAAATCCTACACGGCAGAATATGATTCTACAATAAGAACTCGGTTTGAGAGCGCGAATTTCATCGACCAGCGGATGCGGTAATGCTTGCCAAAGGCCGTATCGCCACGCGGGGTCGTCAGATGATGATCAGCTTCCCCGCTCGCCCATTGCCGCCGGTGATGCGGGTCAGATCGACCGCTCGAAGAGCCACCAGCCCGGGATTGCGTTGCTCAACTGGATCGAAAACCGGTCCAAAACGTGTCGCTGAAGATACTGGAGATGCTTTGCCTGCGGCTCAAGCGCGACGTCGGCGATCTCTTCCCGCCAGACGACACTCCGCCTTCCAGATCCCGAGCTGGCTGCGAATCGAATGGGCGCGGAGTTCACCTTCGGCGTGCGCTTCAGGAGTCATCTGCTCTGCAACTTCGGCACGGGCTTTCGCGGCGTCGGTGTCGGGACAATCATCGGAGATCGCCAGGGTCAGCCAGTCGATCACGCGCGCCACCATGGCCGCGTGACAATCGGCGATGTGGTTCGCGTCACGGGCGCGAGCCGCAACACGCTGAAGGAGCATTTCCGGCGGCTGGCCACGCTTGGCCATCTGAAACAGCACCGCGCCCGCAAGGGCACGTGGTATGGTCTGCCGTGACGGGCAATCGGGCCAGCTGGTTGATCGTCCCTGTCTGGCGGGTAATATTCACGCGGCTTCAGAGCGTGGCACCGCTCCCGCGGGGCCGGCCCAGCGTTGACCGCCCGAACGCGTCACCGGCGCGAAAGGCCGTGCTCCACGGGCCATACGGCGACTTCGCCTCCCGAGGTGGTTGAGGGAAATGCGGGCGGAGGGACTCGAACCCTCACGAGCTTACACTCAACGGATTTTCGTACCGTCTACGGCTTTCGCCGCCCCGCCGCGTCCAAGCTCGTACGCTGACAGGTTTGCGGTCTGGACTATCCCTTCACCGTACCCTGGACGAATCCGGGGGTCAGGTGCTGCCCGTCTAGTCTCTACACCTTCCCGGCGATGTGCCGGGCTTGGCTCGGGATTGCCATTGCAGGTTTCCCCGAATTTGGGCAGTTCTGCATCGCCGGTTTCCCGGCGAG
>CAYYSD010000249.1:0-3360 GCA_964474285.1 uncultured Anaerolineaceae bacterium
GCACCTGCTCAAGGGGATCGCGAAGTGCGGCGTCTGCGGTACGACGATGACTCCCTACCCGGCCGGGAAGAAGGGGAAAGACGGGCAGCCCTATCTGTACTACGCCTGCACCTCGGTCACGCAGGACGGAAGCGCCTCGCCCTGCCCGGTGCGAAGCCTGCCGGCGCGGGAGTTTGAGACGCTCATCAAGAGCGTCCTCATCGACCTCGGCGCCGATGGCGCCATGCTCGAGAGCTGCGTCCAGGCCGCCAATCGCGAAGCCGTGATACCCATCAAGGAGCTCGAAGAGCAGCAGAGACGCCATCGCGAGGAGGTCGCGCGGTTAACAACTGGCATCCGCCGGATCATCGAGATCATCAAGTCTCAGGACGATCTCGGGCCGGACCTCCGCGCGGAGCTGAAGAAACTCAGCGAGGAGAAGGAGCAGCTCGGGACGCTCATCGAGAAGCTCCAGATGGACATCGATCACCGTCGGCGGCGGGTCTTGGATGTCGACCTGATCCGCCGGAATCTTGTCCAGTTTGAGCGGCTGGTGAATCTGATGCCGGCCGCGGACCAGAAGGAGCTCATGCAGCTGCGCCTCAACAAGGTCGAAGTCCGTCCGTTCGATCCCGAGCGCGACGGACTGCCGGACGGCAGCTCCGGGGCCTTCGCGACGAAGGTCCGTTCGAAGTGGTATCGGGTGAGCGTCAGCCTCCAGCAATTGCCGGGGCTTGGTTTAGGAAAGCGGCATTCTGGGGGAAGTTCGGATTACAGGGGTAAGTGGCTCCCCGACGTGGATTCGAACCACGAACACCGCGGTTAACAGCCGCGTGCTCTACCGTTGAGCTATCGGGGAACCTGACTTCAGTTTCGGGGGCGGCAGGGGAAAGAGCAAGCTGATCCTTCGCCGCGCTACACTCTCCCAGGTGAATGAACCCGCCCTCGACGCGGCCTTGCTCGACACCATCGATGCCGTCCTCCGCGGCTTCGGGCGCATGCGCACGGGAACGGTCGAACGGGTATCCACCGGCGTGCTCAACGCGAACTTCCGGGTCGAAAGCGATCGCGGCCCGCTCTTTGTCCGCCGCATGCGGGATGACGTCGATGCAGCGCGTGCGCGCGACGAACATCGGCTCATCGCGTGGGTCCGCGAACGCGGAGGACCGGTGGCAGAGCCCCTGGAGAACGTGTCCGGCGACACCGCTCTCACCGTCGACGGGGCAGTTTGGGCCGTGTTCCCCTGGATTGCCGGGAAGGCACCGGTTCGCGGAACGCTGAGCGACCGCCAGGTGAGCTCCCTCGGTCAGGCGCACGGGCTGCTCGACCGTATCCTCGCCGGGCACGCCGATTCCGCACTGCGCGTGCCGCCGCCATCGTGGGATGCCGCCAAATCCATGGGTGAACTCCTGGAGTGCCTCGAGATCGCCCGGAGCCGCGGGACCGACCCCACGATCATCGCGGGCATGGAACGGCAGATAGAACTCCTTGAATGCGAACTCCACAAAGCCCCGCCCGACTTCTCCGGACTCCCTGCTCGGCTCGTCCACGGCGACTTCCATGACCAGCAGGCCATCTTCAATGACAACGAGGAGGTCGCGGCCATCACCGATTGGGAGATGTTTCGCCCCGCATTGCGCATCCGGCCGGTACTTCGGTCACTCGCGTTTAGCGAACTGCTCCATACGCCACAGGCCGCGCTCTACATCGAGGGGTACCGGGAACACGTCCGGCTGCCAGGCGACGAGATTCGCGCCGGCGTCAGGCTGTGGCGATTGGATCGCCTCTACGCCACGTGGGTCTATTCGGTGCACTTCCTCGAGGGGAACGAGCGGGCTGGCGAACTCCTCCCGAAGGCGGCAGCGGAGGTCCGGCGGCTCACTGATGAGGCATGGTGGCGGGCACTGGAAGAACGGCTGGCGACGACGGCTGGATGAGCCTCAATACACGTCGAACAGGTTGAAACGAGGCCCGTCCTTGCAGCAGAGCCGCACGCCGTGCTTCGTGAACACGCCGCAGCCATAGCACATGCCCCATCCGCAGGGCATGTTCTCTTCCATCAGGATCTCGGGCAGCTGCCGGCGCCCATTGTGGCGAAGTTCGTTCGCGAGGCTTTCGAACATCACGTTCGGGCCACAGGCGTAGATGCGGTTCGCCCACTCCTGGTACTTGCCCAGGTGCCGTGTCACGAAGCCCTTCGGGCCAACACTGCCGTCCTCCGTGACCACAACGTATTCGACCTCGCGCGGCCAGGATGAGGCAGGAAGCAGGCCGCGTCCATTTCGCGCTCCCATCATCGCGACAACGTGATGGCCGGCCGCCACCGCGCGCTGAGCCGTGTCGACAAGCGGCGCGATGCCCACCCCGCCGCCGATGAGCAGCAGATTCGACGGTTCATCCGGGATGCGGAAGCCGTTGCCAAGAGGTCCGTAGCAGCGCACGGCATCGCCCGGCACGCGCTCCGCCAGCCACGACGTCCCTTTGCCCACGCGGTTGTAGAGGATCGCGAACCGCTCTCCGTCCACGCTGTAGTAACTGAAGGCACGGGCGAACAGCGGCTCGCCGCCTTCGAACGAACAGTGCACCATGACGAACTGCCCCGGTTCCGTGGCGCGCGCCAGGGAGGGCGCGTGCAGCCACATCAGGCGGCCGTTTTCGTACACCTCGTCGTTGGAAATGACGCGGGCGGTCTCGATATTCATTTGCCGACGTATTCCGCCAGCGTCTCGACCGAATAACCGGCTCCACGGGTGAGCGCCCCGATCGCGGCGGCTGCCGTCTCGAGCGAAGTGAAGCAGGGGATGCGTTTCTCCGCGGCGGCACGCCGGATGTGGAAGCCATCGCGCAACGATCCCGTGAAGCGCCCCTCCGTTGTGTTGATGACACATTGCACCGAGCCGTCGTTGATCACATCCACGACGTTCGGGTGTTCGCCGGTAAGCACCTTCGTCACGGGCGTCACCTCGAGGCCCAGTTCCGAAAGCATGGCGCTCGTGCCCTCGGTCGCGTAGAGACGATAGCCCGCCGCCGCAAGCTGGCGAATCAGGGGCAGCGCACTCGGCTTCGTGCGGTCGCTGATGCTGAGGAGCACCGCGGCATTCGGTTTCAGCGAGATGTCCGAGGCCATGAGCGCCTTCGCCACGGCGCCCTCGAACGTCCGGTCGATGCCCATCACTTCGCCCGTGCTCTTCATCTCCGGCCCAAGGTGCGTATCGACCCCGACGAGCTTCGACATACTGAAGACAGGCGCCTTGATTGCGACGAGATCCCGTTCGGGCCACAACCCGGAAGGATAGCCTGCGTCCTTGAGCGTTCGACCAAGCATCGCGCCCACCGCCAGCTGGACCATCGGCACGCCCGTCACCTTCGAAAGGAACGGCA
>CAYYSD010000250.1:0-3299 GCA_964474285.1 uncultured Anaerolineaceae bacterium
GAGCGCTTCCATTTCCACGCCCGTCTTACCCTTCACCTTCACGGTGGCCGTGATGCGCAGGTGGTCGTCCCAGGCGGGTGCAAGGTCGACGCTGACGCCCGTGATCTGGAGGGGGTGGCACATGGGAATGATGTCGCTGGTCTTCTTGGCCGCCATGATGCCGGCCACGCGCGCGACGGCGAGGACGTCGCCCTTGGGCAGGCCATTCGCCTGGATGAGCGCGAGCGTAGCCGGCTCCATCACGACGTAGCCTTCGGCGGTGGCCTCGCGCGAGGTCACCTTCTTCGCCGAGACATCCACCATGCGTGTATGCCCGCGTTTATCCACATGGCTGAGCACGCGGGCATTCGCTCCGACCACGGACAGCTTTTCAGGCGCCGGGAGCGGCGCCTCTCGTTGACGGGCGTTCTTGCCCTTTGCCTTGTCCTTCTTCACGACGCGCTTTCCCTGCCCCTGTGAATGCTCTGCGGCGTGACGGCCAGTCCGCTTCTTCTCCGATCCCTTGCGGGCGCGTTTCAGCTTCGGCTTGAGATCGCGCTTCTTGCCATGGCGTTTGTCGCTCGCATGCTTCTTGCCCTTGCCGCGGGGGGATCGTTTCTTAGCCATGATGACGCCGCCACATGAGCGTCTCATAACCGTACACCAATCCATAGGCGATGCCGCCCATGGCCAGGCCGCCCACCACTCCGAGCCAGTGGGAGATCCAGGTGTCGGTCACGATGATGCCGGTGCCGGCGCCAGCCAGAAATGCGAAGAACGCCGATCGTCTCCGTTCGATCTCAAAGTGCTCTCGCAATGGGTGACGGGCCGTCATTCAGCAGAATTCTACGGTGCGCCGGGTGATGAACCAGCGCCCTCGGCAGTATTCGCGAGAATTCGCCCAACAGGCGGAACGCCTACGCACACGGCAGATAGCGCCATCCGCCGCCCTCCCACACGTATCCCTCAGCGATGAGGATCGAGACGCGTGGGGGGCCGTCGTACTGGAAGATGACGTGGGCATCGCCGACCTGGGTATCGAGGTGGGTGATGACGGGCTGCGCGGCCTTCAGTTCCGTCAACGGCCGGCCCGCCTCGTGTTCGACGATCGAGCGGCGGCCGGCGATGAAGCCCGGCACATCCATGCCCAGGCAGTTCTCGCTGAGCTGCGCGCGAAGGGCGCCTGCGTCCCTGGCAAGGATCGAAGCCGAGGCGGCCCGGGCTAACGTCTGAAGCGCTGCGTAGCGGCGCGTCTCCTCTTCCGCCGAAACGCGCTCCACCACAGGTCTGGGCGTGGCAGTCGTCGTAGGCGGAATCAGGACCGGGCGGCCTGCAGGAACCTGTGCGGCGACCGCACCCGGAGTGGGTTGGGGAGCTTCGGACACGAGTGTTTCAGGGGTTGGTTCGGGCGACGGTTCCCACGGAGTTTCCGTGGCGACGGCCGTTGGGTACTCGTCCAGGACCGGCACCTCGACTCGAATGCGGGCGGTTGGGGCGGTCACGACGGAGGCAGCGGCCAGCGAAGCGGCATCGAGAGTGCTCGCGAATTCACGCGCAGCCCAGCCACTGATGGCCGCCACGAAGAGGAGCGGCGCGAAATGGCGGGCCAGGGCCTTCCTCATGACCAATCTTACGAATGTCACGCCGATCCGGTTGCCCGCGGGATCCCATCCAGAGTTTTCAGCGTATCGTGCGTTAGGGGCTTCGCGTGGATAGAGCGTCCGCGTGCCCGAACGAGGGAGGAACCATGCGAACCACGAAGAGAGGGCTGCTCAGCGGCGTCGCCGCGCTTCTGACCGTCGTGATGGCGCTCGGCGCACTCGCCAGCGGAGGCCAGCAGGCCAACGCAGCGACCGTGACGGTTCAGGCGGTGATCACGAACAGCTTCGTACCCAACGTAACGACGATTAACGCAGGTGACACGGTCAACTTCGTGAACGCCGGTGGCGTGCACACAGCGACTTCCGTCCAAGCGGGCCTCTTCGACGTCAGCCTCCTGGCCGCCGGGTCTTCCGGTTCGAAAGTCTTCGACGCACCCGGCACCTACTATTACTTCTGCGCGGTCCACTCCGATGCCGGCGCGGCCACGGAGGCGAACGTCGTCGCAAACAGCGCGATGGTCGGCAAGATCGTGGTGCAGGGCGAAGCTCCGGCAGCCACGGCCACCACCGCCGCGCCAACAGCCACCACGGCGGCTCCGACCGCGACAACAGCTGCGCCCACGGCAACGACAGCCGCTCCAACAGCGACCACCGCGGCTCCGACCGCAACGACGGCTGCTCCCACAGCAACGACAGTCCCGCCGACCGCGACCGTCGTTTCACCTACCGCCACCCCGGTCCCACCGACGGCAACAGCAGTACCGCCAACCGCAACAGCAGTACCGCCAACCGCGACATCGGTCCCGCCGACGGCGACGACCGCCCCGGCCAATACCCCCACAGCCGTCGCAACGGCCGCAGCGCCGACGGCAACGCCACGACCACCGGCCACCGGGACGGGTTTGGACAGCGGCGCCGGTCCGTCCTCGCCGCTGTTCTTGCTGGCGATTGGCACGCTCGCCGCGCTGGCCGCGGGCGGGGCGGGCGTCGCGGTCGTCGCCCGCCGCCGGATCGACTAAGAGCGGATGGGGGGCTGACGGGGAGCGCTTCGGCGCTCCCTGTCAGGAGTCAACGGTTTCGCGCGACCCCAAGGCGGCCGCCGGTTACGATGGCCCGCATGTCGAAGCGACTTCGTGAACTGTTCGCAACCGCCCGGGCCGAGGGCAGAGCCCTCTTCATGCCCTACGTCACCGCCGGCTACCCGGAAACCGCCGACACGGTCCCGGTGCTCCTCGCGATGGAGGCCGGTGGCGCCGACGTCATCGAAATCGGCGTGCCGTTCACGGACCCCCTGGCCGATGGTGCGACTGTCCAGCACGCGAACCACATCTCGCTCCAACACGGCACGTCGATGGCGGACTGCCTGCGATTCGTGCGGGAAGCGCGGGCCCAGGGTCTCAGGGCGCCCATCCTCTTCATGGGCTACTACAACCCCATCCTCGCCTATGGCGAAGAGCGAATGGCGCGCGATGGCGCCGAGGCTGGCATCGATGGGTTCATCGTCGTCGACCTGCCCCCGGAGGAAGCCGGCAGCTTCCTCGCCGCCTGCCAGCGCCACGACCTCAGCTTCGTCCCCCTGGTCGCCCCGACGACGCGCGACGAACGCATCGTGAAGCTGGCGAAAGTCGCCGACGCGTTCCTCTATTGCGTCAGCGTTCTCGGCACGACCGGCAGCCGGAGTTCAATCTCGAGCGACCTTCCGGCCTTCCTTGCCCGCAT
>CAYYSD010000251.1:0-3248 GCA_964474285.1 uncultured Anaerolineaceae bacterium
GAGTCCAAGGGCATCCAGACCGAAGTCGAATACGTCGACGGTATGGCCTTCGATCGTGGCTACATCAGCCCCTACTTCGTCACCAACCCGGAGCGCATGGAAGCCGTCGTCGAGGATCCCTACATCCTCATCACCGACAAGAAGCTTAGCTCCGTCCAGGAGATCCTCCCGGTCCTCGAACGCATCCTCCAGGTGACGAAGAACCTCGTCATCATCTGCGGCGACCTCGAAGGCGAAGCCCTCGCCACCCTCGCCGTCAACAAGCTGCGCGGCACGATCAACATCCTCGCCGTGAAGGCCCCGGGCTTCGGCGATCGCCAGAAGGACAACCTCGGCGACATCGCCACGCTCACCGGCGGCTCCGTCATCTCCGAAGAAATCGGCCGCACACTCGACAGCATCGAAGTGGCGGACCTCGGTCGCGCCCGCCGCATCTCCTCCACCAAGGAAGAGACGACGATCATCGAAGGCAAGGGCAAGAAGAAGGACATGGACGCTCGCGTCGCCCAGATTCGCGCCATCCTCGAAGAGTCGAAGAGCGATTGGGACCGCGAAAAGGCCCAGGAACGCCTCGGCAAGCTCGCCGGCGCCGTCGCCGTCATCAAGGTCGGTGCTGCCACGGAAGTGGAGCTCAAGGAAAAGAAGCACCGCGTCGAAGACGCCCTCAGCGCGACCCGCGCTGCCGTCGAAGAGGGCATCGTCCCCGGCGGTGGTGTGGCCCTCATCAACGCCCTCCCGGCCCTCGAAAAGGTCAAGCTCGAAGGCGACGAGGCCACCGGCGCCCGCATCCTTCGCCGTGCCCTCGAAGAGCCCCTGCGCCGCATCGCCATCAACGCCGGCAAGGATGGCTCGGTCATCGTCGAAGAGGTCAAGAAGCTCAAGGCCACCAAGGGCAATGAGCACATGGGCTACGACGCACAGAAGGACGAGTTCGGCAACCTCGTGCAGAAGGGCATCATCGACCCGGCCAAGGTGACGCGGTCCGCCGTCGAGAACGCCGTCTCCATCGCCGCCATGGTCCTCACCACCAACTGCCTCGTGACCGACCGCCCCGAGCAGCAGGCCCAGATGGCTGCCCCGCCGCCGATGTACTAGGACTCCCCTTCGGGAAGGGTCCAACGACGACACTCCCGGAAGGGGCGTATGCAGCGCATACGCCCCTTCCTTGTCTCAAGCCGCCTCACAGTCTTCGAAAGGAGCTCCCATGGATACCGAGAACGGCATCCAGGTCGACATTGAATCGCTCAATCGCGTCCTCGAACAGGCCGATCTCATCACCATCGGCTTCACCCGGTTTCCGGAACGCCTCCTCGTCGACCCACGCACCAACGCCACGGATGGCACCTTCTGCGGTGTCGTCGAACCAGTCGGCACAGTCCAGGAGCGCTTCCTCTGGCTCGGCAAGCACCGCGGTTCATTCGGCGCGCCACAGGCGTTCGCCTTCTTCGTCTGGCCCCACTCCGTGCGGCTGCTGATCGCCACGGATGCCCTCGCCCCGCTCCGTTCTCGCCTCGAGCAGACTGAGCCTGGGTCCGGCGCTGCTCTCGATGTCGCCCTCGCGCGCCTCCGCGCGATCGAAGTGGAAGCCATACGCAGCCTCATCCGCGGCGGCGAAGGGTGGGCCACTGTCTGGGAGCGCCCCACCGAAGCCGGGACGCGTTAGAACCAAATCGGCCGAGCATCGACCCGTTCCGCACGATGCGACTCCCTTAACCACTACCGCGGCAGGCCCAGTCCTCGCTGCGCGATGATGTTCCGTTGAATCTCGGTTGTCCCGCCCCCGATCGGTCCGGATACTGAGAGCAGGTACGCCGTTACCAACCGCCCGTGCAGTTGCGCCCACCGCGACCCCGGCTGCAACGCCCCGAACGGCCCCATCAGGTTCACGCCCACGTTCGCGACCTTAATCCCGAGCAGCGCCATCCACACCTTGCCGATGCTCGCCTCGTAGTTCGGCACCTCGCCCTTCGCCTGCAGCCACGCGGTCCGGTAGGCGACCAGCCTCCCCGTCTCGACGTCGACCACCAGGTCCGCGAGCTTGTTGCGCACGTGGTCGCTATCCCACGGCCTGCCGCAAGCGTGCCGCTCTTTCGCCCAGCGCACGAGATCGTGCACCGTCCGCCGCGCCCCTGAAATAGCGGCAATGTTCGACCGTTCGAAGTCCAGCGTCGTTGTCGCGACATACCAGCCATTGTTCTCCCCGCCCATCAGGTCGTTGGCGGAGACGCGCACGTCCTCGAAGAACACCTGGTTGAAGTCCCGCCGGTAGGCCATGTTCGGCACCGATTGGACCGTGATCCCGGGCGACTTCATGTCCACTACGAACGCGCTGATGCCCTTGTGCTTGGGTACGTCCGGGTCGGTCCGCGCCAGCAGGATCATCCGGTCGGCCACGTGCCCGTTGGACGTCCAGATCTTCTGCCCGTTGACCACATACTCATCCCCGTCGCGCACCGCGCGCGTTTGCATGGAAGCGAGGTCGCTCCCCGAACCAGGCTCGCTGAAACCCTGGCAATACCACGTGTCGCCCGAAGCCATCGAGGGCAGGTAGCGCTGTTTCTGCTCTTCCGAGCCGTGCACGAGCATCGTTGGTCCGGTGATGCCGATCGTGAACAGTCTCCCCCCCGCCGGCGCCCGGTGATACGCCAGCTCCTCGTTCAGGATCATCTGTTCGAGGGCGCTCTTGCCCATCCCGCCGTACTGCTCCGGCCACGCCGGCGCGAACCAGCGGCGGGCCCCCAGCTTCTTCGTGAACTCCCGTGCGAAGGCCATCTGCTCTTCGTTGTCGAAGAAGTCGTCGTCGCCCTCAAAGCCTTCCGGGATCTCCGCCTTCAAGAAGGCCCGGAGCTCCTCGCGCCACTGTTCTGTCTCGGCCGGAAAAGCGAAGTCCATCGGTCACCTCTGGCACCGAAGTGCGCAGCCGAGTGTACACCGCGTGCCCTTTTCCGCGGCGTTGGCGACTCCGCCGAGGCGCGCGCGTAAGCAAGCGCTCGAGCGTGCCCGTCCGCTGACCTTCCGCCACCCTCCAGCCTCGCCGAGGCGCGGGCGTGAGCAAGCGCTCGAGCGTGCCCGTCCAGCACCGGCCGCCATTTGCGAGAATCGAGCCCGGCAAAATGCCCTTTCGATTGCCACCGTTCGTGCTGAGCCAGTCGAAGCAAAAGCCGGTCACGCTCCAGATGCCCGAAGCGCTTCCCACCAGCCCCTCCCGCTATACTCCCCCTATGACCGCCGCCCTCATCGACCAGCTC
>CAYYSD010000252.1:0-3233 GCA_964474285.1 uncultured Anaerolineaceae bacterium
GAACGGCGTGCCCTTGCGCGAACCCTTATAGCCCGAGGCCCCCGCGGTTGCCCACGAAACCACGTTCCCGTTCGGGTCCGTCAGCGTCACGATGGTGTTGTTGAACGTGCTCTTGATGAACGCCTTCCCGCGCGGAATCGACTTCCGTTCGCGGCGCTTCACCCGGCGAGCAGCCGCGGCGCCCCGCTTTCCCTGTTTTGCGTCGGCCATAGTGCGATTGCTCCTCTTACTTCTTCCCGGCGCGGCGCTTGCCCGCCACTGTCTTGCGCGCCCCGCGCTTCTGGCGCGCGTTGGTCCGCGTGCGCTGGCCGTGCACCGGCAGATTGCGGCGGTGCCGCTGTCCCCGGTAGCAATTGATTTCGATCAGCCGGCCGATGTTCTGGCGTACTTCACGGCGGAGGTCGCCCTCCACAATGAAGTTCTTGTCGATGAATTCACGGATGTGGATCACCTGCTCGTCCGTCAGCTCCCTGGCACGCATGTCCGGGCTGATGCCCGTCGCCGCCAGGATCTGCTGTGAGCGCGTAAGCCCGATCCCAAAGATATAGGTTAGCGCAATCTCGATGCGCTTGTCGTTCGGGATGTCGACGCCAGAAATTCGTGCCATGATCCCCTACCCCTGCCGCTGCTTATGCTTCGGGTTTTCGCAAATAACCATCACGCGCCCGTGCCGGCGGATCACCTTGCACTTGTCGCAGCGTGGCTTAACGGATGCTCGGACTTTCATAGTTCTCCTGGTGCGGAGCCTCCCCCATCACCTACCGGAACCGGTAGGTGATGCGTCCCCGGCTTAAGTCGTAGGGCGATAGCTCAACAAGGACACGGTCTCCGGGGACGATCTTGATGAAATTCATCCGGATCTTCCCACTCACGTGGGCGAGAACCTCATGCCCGTTCGCGAGTTCAACTTTGAACATCGCGTTCGGCAAAGGCTCTGTCACCACCCCTTCGACTTCGATTGCGTCCTTCTTCGCCATGAACCCTCTCTTCGTGAAACTCCTATGGGAGCGTTAGCACCTCTGGCTCACGCCCTTCTCGAATAGCGACTGTATGTTCGAAATGACAGCACAGCCTACCGTCCTTCGTCTTTACAGTCCAGCGGTCCTCGCATTCAACCACGTCTGCTTGCCCCGCGTTTACCATGGGCTCCAGGGCGAGGACGAGGCCCTGTTGCAGTTTGATTCCCCGCGTTCGCAGCCGGTGATTGGGCACGTGCGGCTCTTCGTGCATGTCCCGCCCAACGCCGTGCCCGCCATAGCCGCGCACGATTGAAAAGCCGCTCGGCAAAATCGCATCCTCGATCGCTGCGCACACGTCGTTCAGGTGGCGGCCGGTGCGGCAGGCGCGAATGCCCGCCCAGAGCGCTTCCTCCGTCACCTTCATCAGCTTCTTCGCCTCCGCGTTCACTTCGCCCACACCCACCGTGATGGCCGCGTCCCCAACGAACCCGTCCACCGTCGCGCCGAGGTCGAACGTCACAAGGTCGCCTTCCTGCAGTTCGCGCGAAACCGGGATGCCGTGCACCAGCTGCTCGTTGATGCTGATGCAGATGTTCGAAGGATAGGGAGGGTACTTCGGCGCCGGCTGATAGTGGAGAAACGGGCTCGTCGCCTTATGCTCCTTGAAGCGCTCCTCGACGAACTTCTCGATCTCCAGGATATTGAGGCCCGGGCGCACCATCTCCTTGATTTCGGCCAGCGTCTGTCCCACCACGCGGCCTGAAACCCGGAGTTTGCGCAACTCGTCCTCGGACTTGAGCTTCACTGCCACTAGCGCAGAGCCTCCAGCAGCGAGGCGGTCACGTCGTCCAGCGAACGCTCGCCGTCGATCCGGCGAAGTACACCGGCACTCTCGTAGTGGGCGATGAGGTCCGCAGGCGGCTTTTGCTTTTCCAGGCGGCTCATCACGACCTCAGGGCGGTCGTCGTCGCGCTGGTACAACTCGCCCTGGCACCTGTCACAAACCCCGTGCTTTTGCGGCGGGTCGTTCCGCTCGTGATAGAGCGTTCCGCACTGGCGGCAGATCCAGCGGCCCCCCAGGCGCGAGACCAGTTCTTCGTCCCGAACGGAAAGGAGCAATGCGCGGTCGATCTTCTTGCCACCGGCGCCAAGCGCGTCGTCAAGCGCCTTCGCCTGGACGACGTTCCGCGGAAACCCGTCGAACATCGCGCCCTCTGCTGCATCGGGCCGCGAAATCCGCTCGAGCAGCATCTTGATCGTGACCTCGTCCGGCACAAGGTCGCCCTTGTCCATGTAGGTCTTGGCAAGCTTGCCGAGTTCGGTCTCGTTCTTCACGTTTTCGCGGAACATGTCGCCCGTGGAAACGTGCAGCAGCTTCGACTCGGTCGAAATGCGCTGAGCCTGCGTGCCTTTGCCGGCGCCGGGAGGTCCAAGAAGAACGACGAACATTTACCTGATGAACCCTTCGTAGTTGCGCATCAACAGCTGCGCTTCGAGCTGCTTCATCGTATCGAGCACCACGGCCACCACGATCAGGAAGCCCGTGCTCGAAATCGTCAACGCCCGTACGTCGGTCAGGAGGCCGATGAAGTACGGCAGAATCGCCACGAAGCCCAGGAAGAACGCCCCGCCCCACGTGATCCGGGTGACCACCCGCATCAGGTAGGCCTCCGTCGGAGGGCCCGGCCGGATGCCCGGGATGAAAGCGCCCTGCCGCTGCAGCGTCTTCGCCATCTGCTGCTGCTGGTACTGCACCATCGTGTAGAAGAACGTGAAGATCACAACCAGCGCGAACAGCACGACCCAATACATCGGCGTTGCTCCAACTCCGCCGCGCCCACCCTGGAACTGCTTCACGAAGAAGTCCGCGATGGTCTCGATGAATCCGCCCGAATCGCTGAAGTAGGCCGCAAGCGTCGCCGGCAGGATCATGATCGAGAAGGCGAAAATCAGCGGGATCATGCCCGCCATGTTCACCCGCAAGGGGATGTGACTCTGCCCCTGCTGCCGGTACATCCTTCCGCCCCGGAACGCCGATCGCGCGTATTGCACAGGCACCCGCCGCGTCGCCTCCTGGAAGTACACCACCAGCGCCGTCAACCCGATCGCGAACGCACCGATGCCGGCCACCGCGATGATCGACTGCGTCGTGATACCCGGGATGAGCGAGGGGAGCCGGGCCACAATGCCGCCGAAGATGATCAGCGAGATGCCGTTGCCGATACCGTTCTCCGTGATCAGCTCGCCGATCCAGACGAGGACCATGGTCCCCGC
>CAYYSD010000253.1:0-3049 GCA_964474285.1 uncultured Anaerolineaceae bacterium
CGTTTTCGATGGCGATGACGGCCTGGTCACCAAGCGTCTTGAGGAGGTTTATGTGCCGCGCTTCGAACGGGACCTCGGTGTCACGGGTAACCAGGATCGCGCCCGCTGCCCCTTCCCGCCCGGCGATGGGCACCGCGAGCGCACCGCCACCGGTCCATGCCCGCTCGGAGTTCGCCTCCGCCGCACCCGGGTACTCAGCTGCCCACGACTCAACCGGCCCGTGGACCTCCACGACGCGGTTCTGGTCGATGGCGGTGGAAATGAACGACGGCCCCGAGCGCCGGGCATGGGCCGGCCTGCCGTCGAACGAACCTCGTCGCCGGTTCCATAGCCGGAAGTTTCCGCCCTCGCGAAAGCTGACAACGCTGAAGGTCGCATCGCAAAGCCGTTCGGCGGCGGCTGCGATGTGCGGAAGCGTTGCATCGAGGTCCGAAGGGGCCGAAGCCACGATAGCGAGCACTTCGGCCATGACCATCTGGACATCCAGCGCTTCGGTGACCTCGCGGTTGCGTTCCTGGAGTTCGGTGAAGAGGCGGGCGTTTTCGATGGCGATGACGGCCTGGTTCGCAAACGCTTCCAGGAGGGCGACCTGTTCAGACGTAAATGGTCGGGGGTCGCCGTCGCGACGTACGACCAACGAACCGATGGCCTCTTTGCCACGAATCAGTGGCGTCGCCAGCACGCTAAGGCTGTCCAATTGGTCGAGTCTCGCCGCCCGTGGAAAGCGCACCCGCACTTCGTCGGACGTACCGAAGACGTGGATCGTGCGCCCCTGAAGAACCGATTCGCCGCTCGGTGTCCCGGGTTGGAGCGGCGCGAGGCCGAGGGACGTGCGTTGGATCTCCCCGTCCACCATGAGGACGCTCAGTCGCTCTGTCACGATACCGAGCGAGCCGGTAATGACTCCAAGCAGCCCAGCGGCACTCCTGAGAATCGTTTCGAAGACAACCGATTCGTCGGCTGGCGAACGGCTGATGATCCCAAGGACGTCCGCCATTGCGGTCTGGCGGTCCAACGCTTCGCTCACTTCGCGGTTGCGCTCCTGGAGTTCGTTGAACAGCCGGGCGTTTTCGATGGCGATCACGGCCTGCTGCGCAAAAGCCTCGAGGAGGAGGATTTGTTCCGGAGTAAATGGCCGGGCCTCCCCGTCACGCCGAACCACCAGCGCCCCGATCGCCTCCTCGCCACGCCTCAGCGGAGTCGCGAGCACGCACAACTGCTCCAGTTCGTCGAGTCTCGCCGTCTCCGGGTACAGCGCCCGCACCTCATCCGAAGTGCCATACACATGAATCGTACGTCGTTGCAGGACCGACTCGCCGCTCGGTGTCCGGGGTCGAAGGGGCTCGGATCCATCCGCCGTTCTTCGTACCTCATCGCCAACCATCAGGAGACTCAGCGACGGGGTCGCAATCAGCCCTGCGGCCACGCCGAAGAGCGACGCGGTGCTACGGAGAATCCCTTCGAACACGACCGCTTCGTCCGTCGGGGAACGGCTGATGATGTCGAGTACGTGGCTAATGGCTGTTTGCCGCTCCAGCGCCTCGCTGACCTCGCGGTTTCGCTCCTGGAGTTCATTGAAGAGGCGCGCGTTTTCGATCGCGATCATGGCCTGGTCGGCGAACGTTTCGGCCAGTGCTGCCTCAGCATCGCTGAACGGGCGGACGCCACGGCGCCAGAGGTGGAGGATGCCGGTTAGCTTGCCGTCGCGAAGGAGAGGTACCAGGATCCGCGAGCCGTAGGCGCCAGAGTCCCCAAGTTCGATGCCGGGCTCGACCGACACGTCCGCCACGGAGACCGTCCGCCGCTCCTGTTGCACCCGCCAGGCGAGCGTCGCGGGCCGCGCCATGGTCCCCTGTTCGATGGCCTGCTCGACGAACGCCGCGTTGTGCCTGCGGTCCTCTTCGTTCCTGCCGAAGACCCTGCCGAACCGGATCGCGCCCGAGTCGTACTGGGTGATCCGGCCGATGTCGGCGTCGCAGAGACGCGCGGCGCTCTCCACGAGCTGCTGAAGCACCGGCCCGACCTCGAAGGTCGTCCGGCTGATCGCACGTAGGACCTCGGTGATGGCCGTCTGTTGATCGAGCGCCCCGGCCAGGAGGGTATTGCTCTCCTGCAGTTCGTTGAACAGCCGGGCGTTTTCGATAGCGATGACAGCCTGGTTTGCGAACGTTTCGAGCAGACCGATCTCGCCGGGGCTGAACGGCCTGGCGCTGAACCGGCGTACGCTCAGCGCTCCCGTCGCAGCACCTTCGCGGATGAGCGGCACGCTGAGTGCCGCTCGCGGCTCCACAATTCCCCGCTGACGGTTCCAGCCCGCGCTAAATGGAAACGAAGCCTCCAGTTCATCCAGAGTTCCGGCGAACGCAACCGTCCGGCACTCGCGGATGGCCAACTCTGGAACGCCCTCCGTGTTGATTGATTGCCAGGGACTCGGCAGCTCCCAGCCCCTGTCCCCTGCCGTCCCGCCCATCGTTATCGCGCGGAACTGATTCCCCTGACGCTCGCTTAGCGTCCCGGAGTCGGCACCTGTGAGACGCAAAGCAGCGTCAACGATCGTTTGCAGCGCGCTATGAACGTCGGTTGGCGCGTTGCTGATGGCTTCGAGGACGGACGCTACGGCGGTCTGCCGTTCGAGCGCCTCTTGCTGCGCGCGGAACAGCCGCGCGTTCTCCATCGCGATGACGGCCTGGTCGGCGAAGGTTTCCGCTAAGGTCACCTGCTCGGGCGTAAACAATTCCACGCGTTGGCGGGCGAGGATGAGTACACCCAGTGCCTCCTCTCCCCGGAGGAAGGGCACCGCCAGCACGGTTCGCTGACCGTACTGTTCCTGCGCCTCGCGCGCGTCGGGGAACTCGTCGAGTTGGGCCGCCAAGTCCTCGATGTGCACCGTTCGACGGTCCACCATCGCCCGGCCGCTGACTGTTCCGCGGCCTGGAGCCAGGTCGAGCTCGACACCTTCCGGACCGGCGAGAGCCCCGATCCGTCCGTCGATCAGGGTGTTGAAGCCCGCCCTGTCGGCGGCGCAAAGGGTCCGCGCGGACTCGACGAT
>CAYYSD010000254.1:0-3026 GCA_964474285.1 uncultured Anaerolineaceae bacterium
GCCGGAGCTCCTCGCCTACTACCTGGATCTCTTCGTCGCACAGGAAGGGCTTCCGCGCCGGCAGTTCTCCAACGCCGCGCTGCAGCGGCTGCGTGCCTACGCGTGGCCCGGGAACGTGCGCGAGCTGAAGAATCTCGTGCAACGCCTGCTCATCCTCGGTTCCGGTCCCGTCATCGAGGCTCCCGAGGTCGAACAGGCGCTCGGAATCCGGCCGGTGGTCGCCGTCGAGAGCAGGCCGGGCTTCGACCTGCCCATGCGCGAGGCGCGCGAACAGTTCGAGAAGGCGTATCTGGAATACCAGCTGCAGCACGAACAGGGGAACGTCTCCAAGGTCGCCGAACGGATCGGACTGGAGCGCACGCATCTTCACAGGAAGCTTCGCGCGCTGGGCATCGACCCCAAGTACATCAAACACGCGACCGGCCGCGGGCGGGAGGAGGTTTAGCGCGGATCGGGACGGCGCACCCGCGCCACTCGATGCGCTCAGAACTCGACGCGAACGGAACCCAGCACGGTTCGCGGAGCCGCGGGAGACGCGTTGACGGTCTGCGCGAAGCTGGTCTGCGGATCGAAGTATTCCTTGTCGAGCAGATTGTTCACGTTGAGTTGTGCCGTCAGCCACGAGCGCCCGAAGCGATGGCGGTACCGTGCCGCCAGGTCCAGGCGCGCGTAACCGGGTATCTCGACGAGATTGTCGGCATCCACCTCCCGTTCGGTCATCGCGAATACGCCGCCCCCGACACCGAAGGCGTCCGAGATCGCGTAATTCACCCAGACAGAGGCGGCCTGTTCCGGCACGTTCGCGAGCCGCAGGCCCTCGCGACCGTCGGTCAGCACCGGAGGCGTGCCGGTGACGTCCTGGTCCTCGGTGACCCGCGCATCGGTGTAGGCGTAGGACGCCAACAAGGACAGTCGATCCGTGACGTCTCCGCGAATGTCGAGTTCGACCCCCTGGCTACGCGCCTCGCCGACCACATCGGCGACGACGCCTATTCCGGGAAGTATGGTGGTGACGGCCAGGTCGCTCTTGGTGAGGTGATAGAAGGCCAGTGAGGCGGTCAGCCGGTCTTCGAACCAGTGCCCCTTCAGACCTGCCTCCTTCTGCTCGCCCCGCTCGAATCCGGCAGGGCTGCCGTCGGCCAGCACGCTCGCCCCCGACGGGCTGCCGAAGGATCTCGCGTAACTTCCATAGATCGCGAGCCACGGGAGGACATCGAAACTGGCGCCGACCCGGGGCGAGAAGACATCGTCCTCGACCTCCTGCATAAGGACGTTGCATGGCGTGGTCTGCAGACAGTTGCCGGCGCTCACGTTCGCGACGATATCGTAGCGGCCGGTTATCGCCAGCGTCAGTCGCGGGTGCAGACGCACGACATCCTGTGCGGTCACCGCATACCAGTATTCCCTCTCGCGGAGCGAGAAGAAACTGCGCAGAGTGTAATTCCCGGCCACCGTCGCCGGCGGCAGATCGCGGAAGCGCTGATACGCCGGATTGAAAATGTCGATCGGCCGCAGCGTCAGCGGGTCGGTCAGGGAATTCACCCCGATGAGATCGTTGTCGTGCGTCGCCCGGTTGTACTCGAATCCGAAGAAAAGGTCGTGCTGCATGCCGAGGCCGTGCAGCCGCCCGCTCAGCTGGACCTCGGTGAAATACTCGTCGTACTCTTCCCGGTAAGGCGAAGACACGAACAGATCCAGCAGCCGCGGGTCGAAGGGATTGAACAGCAGCGGCCCGGCATCCTGGTAGTCCGTTTCGTTGAAATACCACAGGAACCGGTGCTTGATCTGCCAATCCGCCGTGAAGGCGTGCGACCAGTTGGCGTCCACCAGGTAGAAGCTTCGATCGCTTTCGGCGTCGACCACCCCGAAGTAGCGCTCATGCGGCACCGGTGCCGGACCATCGCCCAATGCCGGAACTCCGTAGTCAATCGCGTCGTCGTTGTTCTTGTATTCCAGGCTCAGATTGAACTCCGTGGCGGGCGTCGGTCGCCACGTCAGGGCGGGAAAGAGGAAAAGCCGCTCGTTGCCCGTGAAATCGCGAAACGAGCCATTGTTCTGGTAGGAAAAGACGAGCCGGTACAACCACCGGCCATCCGCCGAGATCGGTCCGGTGGCGTCACCCTCGGTCCGGTATTGCGCGAACTCTCCGAAACGCTGCTCCAGCGCCAGATAACGATCGGGGAGCGGCTTCTTGGTCACCACGTTCACCAAGCCGCCCGGCTCAGTGCGACCGTACAGGTTCGCCGCCGCCCCTTTCAGCACGTCGACGCGTTCGATGCTGGCCGGATCGAACTGCGGGATGTCCATGCGGACGCCGTTGCGGTAGGCGAACGCCTCGAGATCGAAGCCGCGCAGGGTGAAATTGTCGTTCGTGCCGCCGTTGTCGGAAGCCCCCACGACGCCGCTCACATTCCGCAGCACGTCCTTCAAGAGAGTTGGCTGCTGAAAATCGATGAACTCCCGCGTCACCGAATTGACCGTGAATGGCGTGCGGAAAACGGCCTCTTCGGTCTTGGTGCCGGTCTCGCCAGTGACGACGATGGGCTCGAGTTCGGCGGGCGCAGAGTCATCGTCGGTCGCCGGCTCGCCGGGCGCGGCACCCGGAACCATCAGCGCAAGCAACGCAGCCTGCAACCGGCAACGAGACAACGAGCGCGTGCGGGATCGCGGCATGATCAACCTGGGCGATTGAGGCCAACGGAACGAAGACTTACCGATTGATGGTACGTGATATTAGCCTAGATCGGCATCCCATGTTTCACATCGGTCGACAGTCGAAAGAGATGACGTGCGCGACGCCCGGAGAGGAGGACGCGTCGCCGCGGGAAAACGACTGGGATTGGCGGAGGGTACCATCCCTGGCACGGCCTCCATTGAAGACTGCCCGAATGACGCTGATGAGTACCGCTGAAGAGCCTTTTGGGTCCTGCGCGGTTTGAAAGAAGCTTAGCTCCATCTTGAAATTCCTGCCATCCCCAAAAAAGAGGGTGTGTTTACTGACAGGAAACTCGATCCGCGCCGCCCGG
>CAYYSD010000255.1:0-2990 GCA_964474285.1 uncultured Anaerolineaceae bacterium
GACGTAGGGCAGCGAGGCCACGCGGATGATGTCCGGGGCGTGCCCGCCGCCGGCGCCTTCGGTGTGGAACGTGTGGATCGTGCGCCCCGCGAATGCGGCGATTGTGTCTTCCACGAAGCCGGATTCGTTCAGCGTGTCGGTGTGGATGGCCACCTGGACGTCGAAGGCGTCGGCGACGCGGAGGCAGGCATCAATGGCCGCGGGCGTCGAGCCCCAGTCTTCGTGGAGTTTGAGCCCGCACGCCCCCGCTTCGACCTGCGCCCAGAGCGCGTTCACGTCCGTGCTGTTGCCTTTTGCGAAGAAGCCAAGGTTCACCGGGTAGGAATCGACCGATTCGAGCATGCGGGCGATGTTCCAGGCGCCCGGCGTGCAGGTGGTCGCGTTTGTGCCCGTCGCCGGGCCTGTTCCCCCGCCGAGCAACGTGGTCACGCCGTTTGAAAGCGACTCCACGATGATCTGCGGGCAGATGAGATGGACGTGGGCATCGATGCCGCCCGCCGTGAGGATCAGGTGCTCTCCCGCGATGACCTCCGTCCCTGCACCGATCACCATCCCCGGCGTGATCCCGTCCATCGTGTCCGGGTTTCCGGCGGCGCCTATGGCGAAGATCCGACCGCCCTTGATCCCCACGTCCGCCTTGACAATGCCCCAGTGGTCGATGATGACCGCGTTTGTGATGACGAGGTCGAGCGCCTCCCCGGGCGACCCGGTCTGGGCCATGCCGTCGCGGATGGACTTGCCGCCGCCGAACGACGCTTCGTCGCCCGGCGTGTGGTAGTCCGCTTCGACCTGGGCCCAGAGGTTCGTGTCGGCCAGGCGGATGCGGTCGCCGGTCGTTGGGCCGTAGAGATGGGCATAGCGTTCGCGTGAAATCCGGTAGCTCACGACCCACCCTCCTCATCGAGCGCGTAGCCGCGCTCCTCCGCCCGCGCCAGCGCCGCCGCGCGAGTCTCGCCCTGGACCAGGTTGTTGAAACCCAGGATCCTGCGAGCCCCGCCGAAGGGCACGAGCGTCACGCGGTGCGTCTGCCCGGCTTCGAAGCGCACGGACGTCCCGGAGGGAATGTCGAGGCGCAGGCCGAAAGCTTCGCGTCGCGGGAAACGCAGCGCGCGGTTCACTTCGAAGAAGTGGAAGTGCGAACCCACCTGGATGGCCCGGTCGCCGGTGTTCGTTACCTCGCATTCGAACATGGACCGCCCCTGGTTCAGCCAGAGGTCGCCCTCACCGAAGAGGATGCCGCCGGGGACGCCTTCGCCGCCGCTCATGGGATCGGGTTGTGGAGGGTGACGAGCTTCGTCCCATCCGGAAAGGTGGCTTCGATCTGGACGCTCTCGATCATCTCGGGAATGCCCTCCATCACGTCGTCACGGGTGAGGAAAGCGCCCTGCATGCCCATCAGATCGGCGACCGAGAGGCCATCGCGCGCCTTCTCCATCAGGCCGCTGGCGATGAAGGCCATCGCCTCCGGGTGGTTCAGCTTCACTCCTCGCGCCCGGCGGTCTCGGGCTATCATCGCTGCGACGGACAGCAACAGCTTGTCCACTTCGCGGTCGGTCAATCTCACGGAACACTTCCCCCGGCGTGACAGTTCCGCAAGCCTACGAGACCGAGGTTTCGGACACGTTTCTCGAACGTGAAGCGCACCTATCGGGCACAATGGGCGCGTGATGAACGAGCAGCGGCGGCTGGTCGTCCTGCTTGGCGCTCCGGGGAGCGGGAAGTCGACGGTGGGGGCGTTGCTCGGGGAGCGCGGATTCCGCTGGCGCGACTGGGAACGCTGGCTGCGTGACCGCTGGGGCGAACGAGAAGCATTTCTGCCCATGAAAGAGGCAGCGCTGGCCGACCTCCACGGCGAACTTCGGGCGTTCGTTTCAGCGGAGGCAAGTGCCGCCGTGATCGAATCTACTGGCCTCTCCGACGCGCCGTTCCTGGAAGAACTTACGGCAACCCATCTGCCCTTCATCGTGCGCCTTGATGTGAGCCGGGCTGAGGCGGCGCGACGCATGAACGAACGGGCACGAGGCGAGCATCTGACCGACGAAGTCGAGTCGAGCCTGCGCGTATGGGACCTGTTCCAAGGGCACGTGGCCCCGGCTCGCGCGGCGGAACTCGTCGTCGACACGGGCGCGTTGAGCGTCGAACAGGTCGCGGCTACGGTCACCGCTGCGTTTCGGGCGTGGGCGGACGACTCCCTCAGCCCGTCGTAATGCCGTCCAGCCAGGCGATGATGTCGCGTGTCACCTCTTCGCGGTTCGTTTCGTTGAGCATCTCGTGCCGCCCGCCGGGGTAATACAGCTTGTCGATACGCTGCACTCCGGCATCGCGCCAGCGGCGTTCGAGCAGGCGGAGTCCTTCCAGCTTGCGGTTGATCGGGTCTTCGTCTCCGGCCACGAACAGCACGGGCAGATCCGGGCGGATGCGCTTGAGGCGCTCGGGATCGGACATGAAGGCGGCGTCGCCGCGGCTGTTGGGCCGGCGCACGCGTTGCATGTTGAAGCCGCAGAGCGGGTCGTCGACGTACTTGTCGACCTCCGCCTCATCGCGGCTGAGCCAGTCGTAGTCGGTGCGCGGGTTGGGGAAGGCGGCGTTGGGCCCGGGCGGCGGCGGGTCGCCCTCCTTCGGCACCTCGCGCGCCGTGGAGCCCGAAAGCACCACCGCGGCCACGGTCTGCGACCCGTCCGGGGTGAATTGCTGCGCTGCCGCGGCCCCCATGCTGTGGCCGAAAAGGACTACCGGCAGGCCCGGGTGGGCCTCATGTGCCGCGTTGACCATCTGCTGGATGTCCGCCACGAGCGCGTCCCAGCCCCCTGGGCCGAAGTCGCCGAGACCTTCGGGACCGGCGGACGCGCCGTGGCCGCGATGGTCCATCGCCCACACGCTGTAGCCGGCGAGATTGAGCGCACGGGCGAAGCGGTCGTAACGCAACGCATGCTCGGCTGCTCCATGGGAGATCGCGATGATGGCTTTCGGGTTCGGGGTGAGCCAGCGGT
>CAYYSD010000256.1:0-2934 GCA_964474285.1 uncultured Anaerolineaceae bacterium
GGGCTGGTAATAGTCGTAGTAGCTGACGAAGTATTCGACCGCGTTCTCGGGGAAGAACTCCTTGAGTTCGGAACAGAGCTGTGCCGCCAGCGTCTTGTTGTGCGCCAGGACCAGCGTCGGCCGCCCCGTCTGCTGGATGACGTTCGCCATCGTGAACGTCTTGCCCGAACCCGTGACGCCCAGCAACGTCTGGTAACGATCGCCCCGGTTCACACCCTCGACCAGCTTCTCGATCGCCTTCGGCTGGTCGCCGGTCGGCTGGTAATCGGACTGGATTTTGAACTCGCCGCGCGTCGCCAAAGGTGTGAACGAAGCCATGGGCACGAGTGTATCAGGTGGCGGAGAGGCCTTGTGCCACACTGCTGACAGGAGATGTCAACAGTCTCTCCGCCTGCTCGCCCGTCCGTTCTATCGCCTTATAGAGCCCGCCCGCTTCACGCATCCACGCCATTCGGGTGTAATGGACGGGTTCGCCGGAGGGAATCGTGGACAACTTCTTACACGCGGCTGCGCTGTGGCTGCATATCCTTGGCATCGCCCTGTTTGTCGGGCCCCAGTTCTTCCTGGCCCTCGTGTGGGTGCCCGCGTCGCGGAAGATCGCGGACATGCCAACACGCATCGAAGCCATGCGCACCATCACCCGGCGCTTCGGCTACGTCGGTGGCGCGGGGCTCGCCCTCATCCTCGTTGCTGGCACCTACCTCATCATCACATGGCGAGACTACTACGCCGTTCCCGACGACGTGGGGTTCAATGACCTGCGCTTCGGCGTGATTTTCAGCATCAAGATGACCGTCCTCGTCATCATGCTTGCCCTGGTCGGCCTCCACATGTTTTCCGTCGGGCCGAAGCAGCTCGCGAAGCTCGAAGCGCAGGCCCGCGGCCAGCGCGTGACGGACGCCGAAATCGCGGCCGCGCGCAAGCAATCGATGATGCTCAGCATCAGCGGCCTGGTCCTCACGCTCGTCATCATGGTCTTCGGCGTCATGCTCACGACAGCGAACTACTCGCTCCGGGAGTTCTAGCAGGGCGACGGGTCACCCGGAGCGGCGTAGACTCCCGCGCATGATTCCGCCGCTCAATCGCGAGTTCCCGCCTGTCTTCGATGGCCACGAAGACTTCATCACGCAGGTACGCCAACGCCCCAACGTTCCCGGGCTCGCCCCCTTCAAGCCGCGCGACCTCCTCGAAGAGTCGGAGAGCGGCCACGTCGACCTCCCGCGGGCGATGAAGGGCGGGCTCGGCGGCTGCTTCACCTCCATCTTCCTCAGCGATGAACGTGCCGAGATGGCTCCGCTGGCCTACGCGATGCACGAAATGAACGACGTCTTCCAGGTCGCAGACCGCTCCGAGGGCCGCTTCCGCGTCTGCCGCACCGTCGACGAGGTCAAAGCAGCCTGGGCCGCCGATGCCTTCGCCTCCGTCTTCATGTTCGAAGGCGCAGACCCGATCTCCTGGAGCCTCAAAGAGCTGCGCGTCTTCTACGAGGCTGGCCTGCGCTGCCTCGCACCCACATGGAGCCGCTCGACCATCTTCGCCCACGGCGTGTCGTTCGCCGGCAGTCTGCCCGCGACCGGCCTCACCGAGAAGGGCCGCGAACTCGTGCAGGAGTGCAACCGACTGGGCATCATCCTCGATGTCTCACACATCAACCCGGCCGGCTTCTGGGACATGCTCGAAGCGTCTGAACAGCCGGTGATCGCCACCCACTCCAGCGTTCATGCTATTTCGCCTCACGTCCGCAACCTCGACGACGATCAGATCCGTGCACTGGCAAAACAGGGCGGCACGATCGGCATCAACTTCGCCAACATGTTCCTGCGGCCCGACATGAAGGGTGACCCGGATGTGCCGATGGACCTGATCCTGAGCCACTTCGAGCACATCATCGACCTCGTCGGCGACGAGCATGTCTCCTTCGGCACCGACTTCGACGGCACGCGCGTGCCCGACTGCGTAAAAGACGCCGCCGGGCTCACGAACGTCGTTCGCGCCATGCGCGAACGCGGTTGGACCGAGGGACGCCTCGACCGGGTCTGCCACGCCAACTTCCTCCGCGTCGCCGCCGAGGTCTGGCGCTAGACCGGCTCTCCGCCGCGACAGCGCCGGACACACCCGAAGGATCTGGATAGGGTCCCGGACCCTCACCGCTTCGATCTCTGAGACGGTGTGCTTGTGAGAACGACTCGGGGACTTGCCACCCGTCAGTTTGGCGAGCGCTATACTTGCATTTGAAATGACCACCGCGCCCACCAGCCGCGCACACTACACACCCGAGGACCTGGAATTGCTCCCGGAGCCGCATCGTTTCGAGCTGCGAGACGGGGTGCTTTCGGAGCGAAACATGAGTTTCCTGTCTGGATTCGTCGCCCAACAGATCCTCGGAGAACTGGCCGGCTACGCTCGCGACAACGGCGGGGCAGTGATCGGCGATGGGACCGGCCTGCAGATTTTCGCGGACGAACCGGGCCGCGTCGTCTTCCCCGATGGTGGCCATTACACCCCTGAACGGAAGCCCAGGCGCTTCACGCTCGGCGGGTGGGGCCGGATTGCCCCGGACCTCGTGATCGAAGTTGTCTCGCCCAACGACAACGCCCAGGCGCTCCACGAAAAGGTGCTCGACTACCTGGAAGCCGGCGTGCGGATGGTCTGGGTGGCCTATCCCTCGACGCGCCGGATCACCGTTTTCCACCCCGATGGCGCGTCGTTGACGCTCACGGACACAGCGACGATGACCGGGGGAGATGTGCTCCCGGGCCTCGCGTTCGTCGTCGGCGACGTGTTCCCCGACAACGTCGAACGCGACGACCCCGCACCCGAGGCCGAGGACTCGTCGCCCACCTGACAACGTTCCCACCCGTCCCACAACGCGAAAGGGACGCCCGTCGGGCGTCCCTTTCGTTTGTTGCCGTTCTCGACGGTTGCGGCTCAGTC
>CAYYSD010000257.1:0-2900 GCA_964474285.1 uncultured Anaerolineaceae bacterium
CGTCCAGGCGCAGCACGGAGCATCAACCGAACTCATCCGGAACATACCGGAGATCGTCCGGCTGGTCAGCGCGGAGATGACACTCGTGCCGGGCGACATCATCTACACCGGCACGCCCGGGAGCCCGCAAGCGCTGAAGTCCGGCGATGTGGTCGAGATTGAGGTGACGGGCGCGGGCATCCTGCGCAACGTCGTCGCCTGACCGCCCCGTCAGGGACTTGTGAATACCTTGAGGGGCGTGACCACGCCGTCCCCTCCGACGGTGGCCATGGCGACAAATCCACCCCCCGCGTCGTAGACCCGGGCGAGGGGCGACTCCCGAAACGACGCGGCCGGGGCGAGGCGCTTGCCCAGGGCGAGATCCCGGGCACGGTCACGCGCGAGGATCGCGGCCGGTACGTCCAGGACGCCCTCGTCGATCAGCATCAGCGCCTCTTCCAGTCGCGCCTCCGCCTGGAGAGCATCGAGTGCCGGCAGCGTCACGGCATCGCGGATATCGAACGGACCGGCCCGCGTGCGGCGGAGAGCGGAGAGGTGTCCGCCACAACCGAGCGCCGTGCCGATATCGCGGGCGAGGCTACGCACATAGGTTCCGCTTCCGCAGTGGACGTCGATCCGAAGCCGGTCCGGCGCGAGCGGAGCCAGCGTGAGGGAACGGATGTCCACGCGCCGCGACGGTATCTCGGGTGAGCCGCCGGCACGAGCGACCGCATAGGCACGTTTGCCCTGGACTTTGACGGCGCTGTACGCCGGCGGGAGCTGGGAGATTGTCCCGAGGAACCCCTTCGCCACCGATGAGAGCTGGTCGGGGTCGAGCGCGAGGACTTCGGCACGTTCGAGGATGGTGCCCTCGGCGTCATCCGTGTCCGTGGTGACGCCGAGCGTGATCTCCCCTTCGTAACGTTTGTCGTGGCCGGTCATGTATTCAACGAGGCGCGTGGCCTGCCCCAGGCAGACGACGAGCAGACCGGTGGCCATCGGGTCGAGGGTGCCGGTATGACCCGCCCGGCGCTGACCGGTGATGCGGCGAACGCGTGCGACCACGTCGTGGCTCGTCCACCCGCGATCCTTGTCGATGAGCAGCAGCCCATCGAGCCCCGACGATCGCGTCATCGTTCAGCCGGCCGGGGTTTCGTGCGGAGCGACCTCGTCGATGAGCTTTGTGAGACGCGCGCCCCGTTCGATTGAGGGATCGAAGCGAAAGGAGAGTTCCGGGACATGGCGCATCTTGAGGCGGCGCAGCAGCTCGTGGTGGAGGAAGTGCGATGCCTGCGCGAGCCCCTGCAGGGCATCCGCCCGCTCGGCTTCCGTCCCCAGGTGGGAGACGTAGACCGTGGCGTGACGCAGGTCGGGCGACACGATGACCTCGGTAATCGAGAGCAAGCCCTCGCCCACACGCGGGTCTTTCACTTCGCGAAGCAGGAGGTCGGCGAGTTCCTCCTGGAGCAAATCGTTGACGCGATTGGTACGGCGGCTCATGGCATAACCCCTCAACTTCGCCCCGTCTCCGCAAGGCAACATGCCGGCAACTAACGGTATCACGCTGAGGTGTGTATCCGCTCCAGAAACCCTCTCCCATAAAGGTGCCGGACCATGTCGAGGATGTCACTGGAAAGGGCGCCCGGCTCGTCGTCCATCGCAATCTCGAACTCGCTGATCACGTCGCGCAGGGTGCCGGACGAGATGGAAAACAAGAGCGGGATGAGACGTGCCGGGACTTCGCCTCGCAGGCCTAACCCTTCGGAGAAGCGCATCGCCGCGTTCGCGATCTCGTATGTCCCATCGGCGAACTTCATCGCCTGGTCCAGGGAGTGTCCTTCGACCAACGCAAATCGTGCGTCGAGGAGGTCTTCGCCATGGCCAGGAGCCTGGTTGGCGGCAAGGAGCCGGAGCGTTTGCGGCGTTGCATCCCCCGCAGGTGGCTCGTCCGCTTCGAACGCCGAAAGCCTGTGGGGAGCACTCCCTCGCTGCAACACCACGCCGAGTTCGGCGACGCCCGCGAATCCAAGGCCGGTGAGATACTCCGGCCACCGGTCCAGCGCTTCAAGATATGCCGCGCGGTTCAGATGAGGGAGGTGCGCGTTCCAACTTGCCGCGTAATTCAGCGGATTGGAGACGCCCCAGCGGACGAGCAGGGCATCACAGCCGCCCTCCGCGAGCCATGAGCGGCCCGGATCGTCCCACGATTGGTTGGGCCGAAGTCCCCAGTTGAGCAGGGCAGTGGCGTATCCGCCGTCCATCAGGTGCGCAGCCATTCCCCGGAGAACCAACTCGGACACCCGATCGCTTCCCAATCCCGCGTCGCGGAAGGCGTAGTCGGAATCGGGTGAGATGATGAACGGCGGATTGCAGACGATCCGATCGAAACGCTCACCCTGCACGGGCTCGAAGAAGCTCCCCTCGCGGCACTCCACATTGGAGATGCCGTTGAGCTCCGCGTTCATCGCTGTCAGCCAGAGTGCCCGTGGGAGGATGTCGGTGGCGACGACGGCACGCGAGTGACGCGCCAGCAGCAGAGCCTGGTAGCCGCACCCGGTGCCGATGTCCAGGGCTCTCTCTGCCGGGAGTCGAACCGTCAGACTCGCTAACGTCCGGGCGGCCGGATTGATGCCGGTGATGTGGTCTGGTCGCGTTGGGGGATACGGATCGTGGAAGAGGAACAGACCGTTGGATGCCGTGAGCCGATACAGCGAAGTCAGCGTCGTATCATCGCGCTTCCAGATGCCCGCCGCGACCAACGCATCGCAGACCTGTCCGCTGAAGACCGCTGACGAATCCGTGAGGGACACCGGGTCACCGGCGTAGAGGAGCGAAAGGACCGTCCGCAGCTCTGAGCCCGGCGCAACCCGCCGGAGCCTCACCTCTTCATGGAGGGCGGGCTCGTTGAGCGCTTCCGCGTA
>CAYYSD010000258.1:0-2895 GCA_964474285.1 uncultured Anaerolineaceae bacterium
GGAGGCTGGCGGCCCGGCTTCAGCGGCCCGTCGGGCGTCGCGGTGTGGTCGTGAGCATCGATCGTGATGTGCTCAGCGATGCGGCCTGACGCATCATTACTCCCATGACGGTCTCCTTCACGGCCTGGCAGCTGGAGCTGATTCGCGAGGCGCGGGTTGCGCGGCTCGCCACGCTGAACCGCCTCGGCGCGCCGCATCTCGTGCCCGTCTGCTACGCGCTCGTGGACGGGCACTTCGCGGTGGCCATTGACGAGAAACCGAAGCGGCCCGTGGAGCTCGCCCGCGTCCGCAACGTTCGCGCCGACTCCCGCTGCTCTCTGCTCATCGACCGCTACGACGACGACTGGACCCGCCTGGCGTGGCTGCGCATCGACGCGAACGCGGACGTACTCCCGCGCGGCGACGGCTGGCCCGAGGCCCTGGCCCGTCTACGCGAACGCTACCCGCAGTACGCCGCGATGGCGCTGGAAGACACGCAAATGCTCATGATCACGCCCCGGCGCGTTGCCTCCTGGCGTTGGGAAGCGGAAGTCCTTAGTAGTTAGTACTTAGAACTTAGTACTTAGCACCCAGCACTCAGCATTACACATCGTTGGGCGTCGGGAGATCCTTCGCGAGCTTCTCGTAGCGGCGCACGTGCTTGCCGACATCGGGGCCTTTGCCCAGGACGGCGTCGACTTCCTTGCCCCACTTCGCTTCAGCGGCAGCCATCTGGTCGGACTCGGTGAGCTGGCGGATGACGGGGCTCATGATGCGCTCCATGGCGCCTTTGCAGCCCTTCCTCGTGCACGATGGCGCGGTCACCGGCGCCGAAATCGAGCGAGTGAACACCTCGCCTCGCGAACCACACTTCGAGCACTGGAATTCATAGAACGGCATGGCCAGATCCTACCAGAACCGAACGGCGTTCGCTTAGCGGAAGAGCCGCAGAGCGCGCTTCACGGTCAGCCGCCTTCCCTTCCGCAGGCGGCGCTTCCCGCGGCGGTCGCAGCAGTCGTTGAGCTGGAGGATCAGCCGGGCGCCTTCGCTCGCCGTGAGCTGCAGCACTTCGCCATTGTCGAAGGTGACCTCGCTCGGCTTCTTCTTCTTGTTGCCGGGCCGAATCTTCACGACATAGCGGAGGTTCAGGAGGAGGGTGTTGCCGTAGAGGTCATTCACGCGCGCGAACTGTTTCATCCAGCGTTCTCCCGTTCCTGCTGTTCGATGCCGGTCACGCGGGCGCTAACCTTCCATGGCCCGTGCGATTTCGTCGTCGTCGAGCTTCGGACCAACGACCGAGCAGTGAAGCTTGCCGCGATCGAGGATCCGCCGGGCCACGCCCTGCACGTCGTCCGCGGTGATCGCTTCGATCCGCGCCACGAAGTCATCGACCTCTTCGATCCTTCCCCTGGTGAGGAGGTGTTCGCCGTGGCGCTGGCCGAGTGAGTGGGCGGTCTCCAACGAGAGGCGGAAGCGCCCGATGGTGTGGTCCTTCGCCTTGCGCAGTTCTTCTTCGGGTGTGGGCGTGGCGGCCATCTTCCAGGCCTCTTCGAGACAGACGCTGATGGTTTCGCTGAGCTTTTCGCGGTTCACCCCGGCGGAGATGGTGAAGGCGCCTGCATCCGCCAGGAAGCCATAGCCCGAGCTGACGGAGTACGCGAGACCGCGCCGTTCGCGCACCTCCCGGAAGAGGCGCGACGACATCCCCGCACCGAGGATGTCGTTCATGAGGCGCAGCGCGAAGCGGTCCTCGTCCAGGCGGCCAAAGATGGGCAGACCGAGGTAGACACTGCACTGGTCGATGTCGCGGCTCTCAGTGGCGACGGCAGGCCCGGTGATGGAGCCATCATAGGGTTGGACCGACGGCAACGGGGCGTCGTGGAGGTCGCGAAAGAGCGGCCCGGCAAGTTCGACCACGCGATCGTGCGACACATTTCCGGCGACGGAGAGGACCATGTTGCGTGCCTGGTACCACTCGCCGATGTGCTCGATGAAGTCCGGGCGCTGCATCTCCTCGACCAGTTCGACGGAACCGCCCACGTCCCAGCCGGAGGGCTGTTCGCCATAAACGGCGGTGCCGATCAGTCGGCCGGCCCAGGAGCCCGGGCTATCGTGATTGCGCTTGAGCTCCTGCTGCACGACCGTCCGCTCGCGGTCGATCTCTTCCTGTTCGAGCTTCGAATGCAGGAGCATGTCGGCGGTGACATCGAGCGCGGTCTCGAAGCGGTCGAAGGGAACGATGTTCCAGTAGCAGGTGAATTCCTTGTTCGTGTAGGCGTTGAGCGTGCCCCCGGCGCCTTCGATTTCCGCGGCGATCATGATTGCGTCGGGCCGCTTTTCGGTGCCCTTGAACACCATGTGTTCGAGGAAATGCGTGATGCCGTTGAGGCGCCGGGGTTCCGAACGCGAGCCGACGCCGACGAACAGGTTCACGGAAACTGCCTGCGTGGCAGGCATGGGGGTCGTGACCACGCGCAGGCCGGAATCGAGCGTGGTCTCTTGCCAGGTGATTGCCAAACGGCGCCTCCCTCAGGCTGGTGGCCGTATTCTACGGTGCCCGGCACAGTGCGCGATCCGGTTCGTACGAATCCTTCGCCGCCCATCCCGTACACTCGAAGCCATGCCGCAACCCCTCGCCGCACGCTTCGCGACCAACTGGACCAGCGCCGCGGGCGCGCTCGAGGGCATCCTGGAGTTCCTTGGCGGGCCGCTGCCCCGCCACGCCGTGATGGGGCTCACCGGCCACGCTTGGCACACCTGCCTTGGCATCCGCGAAGGTGTTGCCGCGTTGCCCCACGGACCATCGGACCTCGACTGGGAGCGGGCGGTCGAAGGCTACCGGCGTACAGGGTGGATATGGGAACGCTTCGCCGGCGCCATCGGCCCCACGGAAGACCCCGGCGCAAAGCGGGCCGC
>CAYYSD010000259.1:0-2850 GCA_964474285.1 uncultured Anaerolineaceae bacterium
CGCGTTGCGGCGCGCCCTGCCGTACAGCGCGGCATGCGCGCCTTCGACCGGCCCTAACACAGATCACTTTTCGAGATTTTCAATGCCTACCATCGGTCCCAACACCGTTGCGCGTCGACGAGCAGAGACCTGCATTCGCAACCTGCTCGCGGAGAAGCGCCCGCTGGCGCGCTTCGCGCTGCGTCGTGCATCGATGCTTCTGGCGCTTGGCTGGATCGCCGCTCTACCTGCTCAGGCCGCCGAGAACGGGCTTTCGAATTTTTCCTACGGAACCCAGACCACCTATGCGGCGTGGATGCCGCCGCCCGGCACGAGCACCTTCCTGGGCTACGCCCTCTACCTCGAGGCGGACAGCATCCGCGACGCGGACGGCGACAAGATCCCGGGCGTCAAGGCCGAACTCGCCGCGCTGGCGCCGCGCGCCCTGCACACGTGGAAGCAGGATTTTTACGGATGGAAGATGACTTCCGGCGGCGTGGTCCAGATGGTCAATGCCGAGGTGAGCTTTCCGGGAGGCGAAGATCACGACTTCTCCGTCACGCTGGTGGGTGTCGAGCCGCTCTACCTCAGCAAGACGTTCGGCACGATGACGTACTTCACCGGGCCCTTTCTGTTCTTCCCCACGGGCGGCTACCGTCGCAACGACGTCGCTCACAGCGCAACGAACTACTTCTCCGTGGCCTGGCAGGGCTCCGCGAGCTGGAACCCCAATCCGCGAACGGATTTCTCGGTCAACGTCGCCTACGAGTGGAAAGACAAGAACGACAAGACGGACTACCGCTCCGGTGATCAATCGAGCGTCACGTTCGGCAGCAGCTACAAGCCTTTCGCCGATACGCGGTGGGACTTCGGAATCAACGGCTACTACATCGATCAGTTCAGTAACGACAGGGTCAACGGCGCGAGCGTTCCCGGGGGCGGGCGGACGAAGGCCTTCGCAGCGGGCCCGAAGTTCGTCTACTGGGCGGCGCCGGGAACGGCCCTCGTCGTGCAATACCAGCACGGATTGATGGCAGAGAACGGAGCGAAGGCGAATCTGCTCTGGCTCGAGCTGGCCTACCCGTTTTGAGTCCATCGCAACCCTGGGTCATTGCTGCCCGCTTCGTGAGGCCTGGAACTCCTGGCTCCTTCTTCTTCTTCTTGTGATTTCGCTGCAGCGCTACGGCCTCCCGGCCGCGGCGTGGAACAGCTGCTACCAACTGGAGAGACCCTGATGTCATCCAAAGAATTCTTCGCGTCAGCGAAGAGCGTCGAGACCCCGTCGGGGAAGATCAGCTACGTGGAAAAAGGCAGCGGCCCGGTCGCCCTTTTCGTTCACGGCGTCATCCTCAACGGCTACTTGTGGCGTCATCAGCTCGAAGCCCTGAGGGACGTTCGCCGCTGTATCGCCCCCGACCTGCTGGCCCACGGCCGAACCGAGATCAGGCCCGATCAGGATGTTTCGGTCACTGCCAATGCCCACATGCTCGCGCAGTTCCTCGACGCCTTGAAGATCGATCAGGTGGACCTGGTTGGCAATGACAGCGGTGGCGGCATCTGCCAGATCTTTGCCGCCCTGTACCCGCAGAAACTCCGCAGCATCACGCTGACCAACTGCGACGCGCACGACAACTGGCCGCCCGAAGCTTTCGTCGGGTTCGTCGAGATGGTGCGCTCCGGCGGACTGCCGAACACGCTCTCCGCGATGATCGGCGACAAGACCATTTATCGATCCCCCCAGGCGCTAGGACCCGCTTACGAAAAACCTGAAGCGGTAACCGACGACACCATCGATGCCTATCTGCAGCCGCACGTGAAGACCGAGCAGCGCACGAGCGACCTGGCGCGTTTCGTGAGCGCCTTCGACAACCGGCACACGACTTCGATCGAATCCAAGCTCAGGATAGTGAAGGCGCCGGCATTGATCGTATGGGGGGACGACGACGTTTACTTCCACGTGAAGTGGTCCGAGTGGCTCGAGAAGACCCTTCCAGGGACCCAGAAGCGCATCGAACTGAAGGGCGCGCGCATCTTCTTCCCCGAAGAGCGCCCTGAGACCTTCAATACGGAATTGCGGGAATTCTGGAAGTAGGCCGCCGTCAGGTCTGCCGCGGCACGCAAGAGAACCGCACACACTGGCGACGGCGTTGGGCGCGCCGAGCTTCCGGTTCGGAGCGACGGGACGGAGCTGTTTTGCCGGCCGCTTCGGGCTGAGACGACCGTCAGGTCGGTGCCAGTTGCCGACCCTCGCGAATGACCGCTTCCCGCTACGACGTCGACTGAACCGAATCTAAGCTGCGACTTACAGACCCATCTGCTTGGCCATGCGAATGGCATCCACCCTCTTGTTCACACCGAGCTTCGTATAGATGTTCCGCAGATGGAACTTGAGCCCGTCCTTGGACAGGTTCAATGCCTCCTGCATGGCTTGGGTGGACGCAAACGTCGCAAGCAGCGCCAGGATTCGAAGCTCTCGTTTCGTGAACTGCTGGCTCAACGAGGGAAGCTTGCGCCCGGCAGCCACTTCATGGGAGGGCATATCTCCTGGTAGCGACTGCGCCGCCGCCAGTTCACGAAGAAACGCGTGCGGTGGGCCGACGGCCATCGACTCCTCTTCCTTGTTCGTGCCGGTCAGATACGCACGCAGAGCAGCTTCGAGCAGCGCGCCTTCCTCCAGGAAGCTCCGCGTGTACCTGCCTGTTGCAGCGAGCTGAAGCGCCTCTCTCAGGTAGCGCTGGCTCCCCGAATCCGACTGCTTCCGCCAGTGCGCGATGGCGGCCAGCTGGAGCAGTTTGATCTGCCGATAGACGCGCCCTTTCTGACGCGCGGCGGTGAGGACGGGGATGATCGACCGCAGCGCCTCGTCTGGAT
>CAYYSD010000260.1:0-2811 GCA_964474285.1 uncultured Anaerolineaceae bacterium
GGGTTGCGCAGCGCGCACTCCACAGGTGCACTGACGTGCCCGAGGGCAAGCACCGTGAGCACAGCTCCCGCGCCGGCAAAGGACGCAGGGCCGTCGACGTCCACCGCGGACGGCCGGAACGTCGCGTCTTCGCAGACGGCCAGGGTGTTGTCGACGATCGCGGTTGTGCGGAGGCGGAGGCTCGCGAGACGCCCTCGCTCTCCCATCCCCGACCGGCCGGGCACGACGATAGAGACCGCAACGAGTGACCCGCCCTGTTCGACCACGAACCGGCTCGCGTTGACGTGCTCTGAGCCGGCGTGAGGGATGAGCGCGCCCGGGGCATAGAACACGGAGGCCCCGCCACAGACGCGGATCGATGTGGCACTGAGGCTCGCGCCTTCGCCCCGCAAGGGCGTGGCCGCGACGGCGCGGACGATAAGGCGCGATCCGCTTCGGGCGGTGATGCGTGTGCGGTGATGGTCGCCGCCGAAGACACCGTCTCCGAGGAGTTGATGCGTCGCCTCGAGCCAGCCGTCCACGCCCCGGCGCGCCGCGTTCCAGCGCTGCGGCGCCGTCGCCCGAGCGGTGACGATGCGCGTCTCCGGGCAGCCGGACGTGACAAGGATGGCGCGTGAAGCTTTCACCGGGGAGGAACGGCCGCGAGTTTGCCCCGTACCCAGGCCGCCAGGTGCGCACGATCCGCGGCGTCGCGCATGCTCGTAACCAGGAACGGTCGTTCGCCTCGCTGCATGGTGGCGTCCCGCCGCATCACGTCGATGCTGGCGCCCACCAGCGCGGCCAGGTCGCGCTTGTTGATCACCAGCAGGTCTGAGTTGCAGACGCCGGGGCCGCCCTTCCTCGGGATCTTGTCGCCCCCCGCCACGTCGATCACGTAGATCGTGAAGTCGACGAGCTCCGGGCTGAAGGTCGCGGAGAGGTTGTCGCCGCCGCTCTCCAGCAGGATCAGCTGAAGACGATCGTGCCGCCGGGCGAGTTCGTCGATCGCGCGAAGGTTGAGCGAAGCGTCTTCGCGAATGGCCGAATGGGGGCACCCGCCGGTCGCCACGCCGATGATGCGGTCTTCCGCGAGCGCGCTGTGGCGCAGGAGGAACTGCGCATCTTCCTCGGTGTAGATGTCGTTTGTGACGACCGCGAGGTCCACCGAGTCGCGCAGCTCTTCGCAGAGCGCGAGGAGGCAGGCCGTCTTGCCGGACCCGACCGGGCCGGCCACGCCGATGCGGAGGATGCCTCGGGGATCGACGAGCCCTCGCGGACCGGCAGGTGGGATGTGCGGTGCGTGGCTGTGGCCGTGCCCGGCGGAAGCCCAGGGTGCGATGGTCATGATGCAAACATCCTGAAGGGAAGTGTGGGGTGGAGAATCCCGGCGACATCCAGCCCGGGGGTGAAGGCGCCGAAACGCGCCGCCGGTCTCGTGGCCAGCAGCGTCACGACCCTTGCCTCGACGGATTCACCGGCCCTCGCGACGATGCGCGCCGACGCAGCCTGGCCGATGAGCCCGAGCCGCACGGCTGCCTGCGCGATGGAATTCAGCATCGAAAACGCCAGGAACGTGAGCAACTGGCGCGCTTCGACGCCTGCGTCCTGTCCGGCGGCGCCGAAGGCCACCGCGTATTGACCCGGTGCGTGTCCCTGGCGTACCTCGCGCAGCAAAGTCGCCGTGCGTTCGCCGCCGAACGTCTCGCTGGCCGCGACCAGGAGCCGTTCGCCCATCGCTCGCCCCGCGTTGCGCTCGCCTTCGGCAAGAATCGACGCGTCCAGGCGCCGGTCGCAACGGACGACTGCTTTCGTGCTGGTCGAACGATGCGCAAGGCGCGCCGCGGGCAGCCACTGGCCGAATGCGACCTGGTCCACATACGCCGCGAGGACAGCGTCGAGGTCCGCTTCGCCGAGGGCCCGTTGCCTCGCGAGCCACTCGAGGCCGTGGCTATAGGCGTAGCCGCCGACGGGGAACGAGCTGTCCGTCATCTGCAGCAGCTTCATCAGGCCGGCGGCCTCTTCTTGCGGCATCAGAAGAGCGAGTAGCGCTGCGTCATCGGCAACGTCCGGGCAGGTTCGCAGGTCGCGAGGGCGCCGTCCACGAACACCTCGAACGTCTCGGGGTCGACGCGGATCTCGGGGAGGGCGTCGTTGAGGATCATGGCGGACTTGCCGATGTTGCGCGTGTTCCGGACGGCCACCGGCGGCGTGCGCACCCCGAGCGATTCGAAGACGCCTCCGCGGACGGCGGCATCGCTCGTGAAGATGCGGCGCGTCGAGGGCATTTCGGCGCCGAACATCGGCCGGTAGCGCACGGGTTCCGGCGTGGGGATGCTCGCGCCGGGGTCGCCCATGGCGGCATACGCGATCATGCCGCCCTTGATGATGAGCTCCGGCTTCACGCCGAAGAACGCCGGGTTCCAGAGGACCAGGTCGGCGAGCTTGCCGGCCTCGACGCTCCCGACCTCGTGGGAGATGCCCTGGGCAATGGCCGGGTTGATGGTGTACTTCGCAACATAACGCTTGATCCGAGCGTTGTCCGCCCCGTCCGGGTCACCGTGCAGGGAGCCGCGTTGCTCCTTCATCTTGTGCGCCGTCTGCCAGGTGCGCATGACGACTTCGCCCGCGCGGCCCATCGCCTGGCTGTCGCTCGACATCATGGAGATGGCCCCCAGGTCATGGAGGATGTCCTCCGCCGCGATGGTCGAAGGACGAATGCGCGATTCGGCGAAGGCGATGTCCTCGCGCACGTTCGGATTGAGGTGATGGCAGACCATGAGCATGTCCAGGTGCTCCTGGATCGTGTTCACGGTGTAGGGCCGCGTCGGGTTC
>CAYYSD010000261.1:0-2761 GCA_964474285.1 uncultured Anaerolineaceae bacterium
TCAAGATCCGGTATGACGTCTTCGATTCAAATGAGGTGCTCGAGGCGAAGATGCTCGCGGGCAAGACCGGGTACGACCTCGTCGTCCCCACCGCCAACTTCCTGGCCCGCCAGGTGCAGGCGGGCGTGTTCCAGAAGCTCGACAAGTCCCAGCTCACCAACTACGGGAATCTCGACCCGGAGATGATGAAGACGCTGTCGAAGTACGACCCCGACAACGCCTATTCCGTGCCCTGGATGTGGGGAACCACCGGCGTGGGCTACAACGCCGCCAAGATCAAGGAAAGAATGCCCGACGCGCCGATCGGTTCCTGGGACCTGGTCCTGAAACCGGAGAACGCCGCCAAGTTCGCCGATTGCGGCATCACCATGCTGGATGCGCCCACGGAGATCATGGCGACGATACTGAACTACCTCGGCAAGGATCCGGCCAGCGAGGACCCGAAGGATCTGGAGGCCGCGGAGGCCTTGATGATGCAGCTGCGCCCGCACATCAAGTACTTCCATTCCTCGCAGTACATCAACGACCTGGCCAATGGCGAGATCTGTCTCGTCATCGGATGGAGCGGTGACGTGTTCATCGCGCAGTCCCGCGCCGAGGAGGCCGGCCAGGGCACGGAGATTGGCTACTACATCCCGGACGGCGGCGCCGAGGTGTGGTTCGACCTGATGGCGATACCGGCGGATGCGCCGCATCCGAACAACGCGCACCTGTTCCTGAACTACATCCTGCGCCCCGAGGTGATCGCGGGGGTGTCGAACTTCGTCACCTACGCCAACGCCAATTCCGCGGCGACGCAGTTCGTCGACGACGAGGTCAAGAACAACCCGGCCATCTATCCGCCGGCCGAGGTCAAGGCCAAGTTGTTCCCCAACCCGATTCACACGGCTGAGTACGATCGACTCCTGACCCGCTCGTGGACGAGGATAAAGACGGGCCAGTGATCCGCTAACAGAAAATGCGTCGGCAAGAGAACCGAAGAACGAGGAACGACCGATGAACGAAGCCCGACGCAATGACAAATACGTTCCGCCTTGGACGGATCCCAAGGCGGAACCCTACGTCCGCATCGAGAAGGTCACCAAGAAGTTCGGCGATTTCGTCGCCGTCAACGACGTCTCACTCAACATCTACAAGAACGAGCTGTTCTGCCTGCTGGGCGGATCCGGCTGCGGCAAGTCCACGCTGCTGCGCATGCTGGCGGGTTTCGAGCAGCCGACATCCGGGGCCATCTATCTCGACGGCGTCGACATGGCCGGGATCCCGCCCTACAACCGGCCGGTGAACATGATGTTCCAGTCCTACGCCCTGTTCCCGCACATGAGCGTGGAGGACAACGTGGCCTTCGGGCTGAAGCAGGAGCATCTGCCGAAGAACGAGATCAAGAAGCGGGTGAGCGACATGCTCGGACTGGTGCAGCTCGCCCAGTTCGCCAGGCGCAAGCCGCACCAGCTCTCCGGCGGACAGCGCCAGCGCGTGGCGCTGGCGCGCGCCCTCGTGAAACAGCCGAAACTCCTGCTGCTCGACGAGCCGCTGGGTGCGCTGGACAAGAAGTTGCGCGAGCAGACCCAGTTCGAGCTCGTCAACCTGCAGGATCGTACCGGCGTCACCTTCGTGGTGGTCACGCACGACCAGGAAGAGGCCATGACACTGGCCTCGCGCATCGGCGTCATGAACCAGGGACAGATCGTGCAGGTGGGAACGCCGACGGAGATCTACGAGTTCCCGACCACCCGGTTCGTGGCGGATTTCATCGGTTCGGTGAACATGTTCGAAGGGCGCATCGTCGATGAGGACAACGATTACGTCCGTATCGGGTCCGAGGAGGCGCGCTGCACGATATTCATCAATCACGGCGTGGCGGCGCCGCCGAACGCCACGCTGTGGGTCGCCGTACGGCCCGAGAAGGTCAACATCTCGCGCGAGCCGCCCGCCGATACCAGCGAGAACTGCACGACCGGCATCGTCCAGGACATCGCCTACATGGGCGACGTTTCGATCTTCAACGTGAAGCTGGACAGCGGCAAGCTGGTGAAGGTCACGCAGCCAAACCTGTTCCGCCATGCCGAGGAAACCATCACCTGGGACGATCGCGTGTACCTGCACTGGCACCCGGCCAGCGGCGTGGTGCTCCTGCAGTGACGCGCATCGCCTACCTGCCGCTGGGGCAACGCCTCGCGCAGATGTTCGAGCCGCTGACCAGACAGCTCGTTCGCCTCCCGCCGGTGCGCTGGCTGCTCACCCAGGTCAGCCGGTTCGGCTTCTCCGGCAAGAGTCTGGTGATCTCCGTCCCCTACATCTGGCTGCTGCTGTTCTTCCTCATACCTTTCGTCATCGTGCTGAAGATTTCCTTTGCCGAGCAGGTCGTCGCCCAGCCTCCGTATACCGCGCTGATAGGCTGGGCCGACGAGAAGTTCCTGACCCTGAAGCTCAATATCGCGAACTACCTCTTCATCGTACGCGACAACCTTTACTGGAAGGCGTACCTGAACTCGGTGAAGGTGGCGGCAATCTCGACGCTGTTGTGCCTGCTCATCGGGTATCCGATGGCATACGGCATAGCGCGCACTTCGCCCGCCTGGCGGAACGTGCTGCTGCTGCTCGTGATCCTGCCCTTCTGGACGTCGTTCCTGCTGCGCGTTTACGCGTGGATCGGCATACTCAAGAACAACGGCGTCATCAACAACGTCCTCATGGGCCTGGGCATCATCGACAGCCCGATCGTCATGATGCAGACGCCTTTCGCCGTTTACGTCGGCAT
>CAYYSD010000262.1:0-2712 GCA_964474285.1 uncultured Anaerolineaceae bacterium
CTTCTTCGCGCCGGGCCTCGCGGGGACCACGATCACGGGCGAGTGCCTGCCGGTGAACCTGGGCCGCCGGATGCACACGTGGCAGACGAGCATCCGCAACGCGGAGGGGCGCCTGCTCGCGCAGGTCACGCAGACGCAGTTCGTGGACACGCCCGCCGGTTAGCGTTTCGCGGCGGGGGCCTTCGCGGCGACGACGTCGATGTCTTCCCAGTTGGCGCGCTGGCGGGTGTCGACTTCCCCGGTTTTGAGGAGCTCGAGCACGGCCATGAAGGTCACGATGATCTCGGCGCGCGAGGCACACTGCTCCATGAGCCAGAGGAACGAGAGGCGGCCGCGTTCGCGCACCAGGCCTCGCAGGCCGATGCCGCCCTGGCCGACCGACATCACGGAGTCTCGGGCGATCGTGGCGCGCGGCTCGGTGGGCTTTCGGGTCGTGTTGAGCGCCTTGATCATCATCGCCCGGAGCGCTTCGACGGTGACGTTGTTGAGGCCGGGCCCGTCGGGGAAGACGGGGGGCGGGGCCAGGCGCGGATAGGACCGGAGGCCGGCCTCCTGCCGTTGGGCGAGCAGGTCCGCGATCTCGCCGAAGCGGCGGTATTCGCGCAGCATCTCGACGAGCTGCTGGCCGACCTCGTCGTCCTCGATGGCGTCCTGGGCCTCTTCCGGGGCACGCGGCAGCAGCGCCTTCGACTTCAGGTAGATGAGCTTCGCGCCGATCGAAATGAATTCCGCGAGCAAGGAGGGGTTTGTCCCCTCCTGCCCGCGGACAGCGGTGAGGTATTGGTCGGTGACGGCGACAAGCGAAACCGCGGTGATATCGAGATCATCGCGTTCGATGAGGTGCAGCAGCAGTTCAAGAGGGCCCTGAAAAACGGGCAGCTGAATCTGGGGCATGTCTCCTGACAGGCCAACACCGCCCCGCAGCGGCACGCCTGCCCCGGTCCTACGACCCTTTCCGTTATCGTGCCGCTGCAGTCGCTTCCACTCCTGATAGCGACCGCTCGACGACGGCTGCGATGCCGGAGACCGAACGCATCATCTTTTCGAACGAGCTATAGGTCAATGACTGAGCCCCGTCGCTGAGGGCCGCCTCGGGGTTTGGATGCACCTCGATCATCAATCCGTCGGCCCCGGCGGCGATGGCAGCCATGGCCACCGGCGTCACGAGGCCCCACTTTCCCGTGCCATGGCTCGGGTCCGCGACGATCGGGAGGTGGCTCAATTCCTTCGCCAGCGGGATGGCGTTGATATCGAACGTGTTCCGGTAAGCGGTCTCGAAGGTGCGGATGCCGCGTTCGCAGAGGATGACGTTGGGATTGCCCTGGGCGAGGATGTATTCCGCCGCCAGGAGCCACTCCTCGATCTGGCCGCTCATCGCGCGCTTCAGCAGGACGGGCTTCTTCGCCTTGCCGACCTCGTCCAAAAGGATGAAGTTCTGCATGTTCCGGGCGCCGATCTGGATGATGTCGGTGTGCTGGCAGACGGCGTCCAGGTCACGAACGCTCATGAGCTCGGTGACAACGGGGAGGCCGGTTTCGCGGCCCGCGTCGGCAAGGTAGACGAGGCCCTCCGGCCCCAGCCCGCGGAAGGCGTATGGCGAGGAGCGGGGCTTGTAGGCGCCGCCGCGGAGGATGTTCGCGCCCGCGGCCTTGACGGCCCTCGCTTCGTCGAAGATGTGTTCGACGTTTTCGATCGAACACGGCCCGGCCATTACGGCCAGTTCCCGCCCGCCGACGGTCACGCCGTTCGAAAGGTGGACAACCGTGTTCTCGGGGTGGAAGTCGCGGCTCACCAGCTTGTAGGGCTTGGTCACTCTGTGGACAGATTCGACTTCCGGGATGCTTTCGAACATGTCCTGCAGCGCCGGGTTGTCCGGACCAATGACGCCGATGATGGTGCGCTCGGTGCCGCGGGAGAGGTGGGCCTGCCTGCCCGATGCCTCCACCCGCGAAATGATGTGCTGGATCGCTTCCTCCGAAGCGTCCGGGGAAATGACGATGATCACAGGTTCTTCTCCAGAAGTGCCGGCCGCTTGAATCCGTCAGCGGCTCGTAGAAAACGTCCCATTGACGAGGTCGGGGCGGAGCCGCCGGGCCTCGCGCAGGAAGATATGGCGGATCTCATGTTGTCCCTTGTCGGTGTTCAGGTGGAGAAGGACGCGAATGCACAGCGGCAACATGCCGGGAACAGACATCTCGTGGCTCTGCATGAGCGGGACGGCAGTCCAGCCCATCAGGCGCGCGGCCACCGCGGGAAACTCCGCGTAGACATCGGGCGTGGTCGTTAGCCAGGCCGAGGCGATGTCTTCGGTGTTGATCTCGTTGGCGGCGACCATCTCCGTGAGCAATTCACGGGTGGCCTCGAGAATCTCTTCCCTGGTGTTCTTTTCGACAGTAATGGCGCCACGGACACCGCGAACTGGCATCTGCGCAAGCCTCCTCCAGGGTCATCAAAACGGGTGGGAGTCAGTCGTTTCCGCAGCAGCGCCTAAAGGCCCCGGCCTGCGGGCATCCATATCCACGGCCCACGGCGAAGAGGCGCCACACATCGCTGCGCGCGCTTCCCACCACGTGGGCCGTAAACACCTGCCCGTCAGCGGCCAGTAACATCCTCCACGAACTCCCTGACGTTTTGCGCCCGGTGCTGTGCATCCGCGGCGTCAAGAGTGGCAATTATAGCAGAGCCGATGATTGCCGCATCCGCGAGCTTGCC
>CAYYSD010000263.1:0-2696 GCA_964474285.1 uncultured Anaerolineaceae bacterium
TGTTCGCCTCGAGGTCCAGGCGCCATGCGTCCGGGAAGGTCAACGCCTTCCAGAATGGCACAAGGTCCAACGGCGTATGCCTGTGGTCAATTACGACGGCGGATGAGCGTGAGCCAACGTAGAGACTCAGCGCCTGTCCGTGGTTCGCCACGACGATATCCCCGTCTCCGGTCCAGGCCAATGCCTCGTCGATCGCCTCGCTGAAGCGGCGGATGACGGCTTCGCGCGGCTCCCATCCAGGTGTTGCCTCGCCGCTAAGGTAGCGCGCGACCCGCTCGCGATGGTCTCCGTCGTACCACACTCCGCCCTGGTCCACTTCCGCCACCCGGCGGTCGACGCGTACCGTCAGCCCCCTCCGCAACGCGATGACGTCGGCCGTCTCCTTCGCCTTCGGCTCATCGCTGGCAAGAACGAACGGATGCAGCACAGGCGGCAGTGCGTGCGCCAGGAGTACGCAGTCCTCCTTCGCCGCTTCGCTGAGCCGCCACAGCTTCGAACTGACGCCCGGGACAACCTCCGGCATCGCATGGCGCACCAGAATGACGCCGCGGCTCACCCTTCGCCCGGCTCCGCCGCCGCGCCCTGCCGGGCCGAGTGGAACGCCGTGATCTCGTGATAGACGCGCCACATCTCGCGGTCTTCGCCATAGCCACCAGCCGCCTTCACCACGGTACCGCCGAACACCTCGATGATTTCCGGGTGGTCGTCGACGGCGAAGTCGGGCGGACATGGCACGCCGAGTTCTTCAAGCCGCGCGTGGTGGTTGTAGAGCGGCTTCCAAAAGCAATCGAGCACCAGCTCGTGGAGGTCCCAGCGCCGCACCACTTCCCAGCGCGGGCCATAGCCGCTCCACAGGTAGACGTCGTGGCCGTCCTCGCGCAGCTTGCGGAATACATCGTGCACATCCGGGCGAAGGCGCACGTCCCACGTGATCAGCGTGTCATCGACGTCGAAGTAGATCCTCACATTGGCCCTCCAACCACCCCTTCGGCGAACAACGCTTCGATCTCCTCCTGAGAAAGCCCGGACTCTTCGAGAATCGCGCGGGATTCCGAACCGAACGGCCCCGCTGGCGGCCCGGGCACAAACCCGCCCCCGTCCAGGGAGAGCGGCGCAGACAGGACGCGCGTCTTTCCGAAGGCATGGTGCTCGAAGTCATGGAACATGCCGTTCGCCTCTGTCTGCGCGTCGCGCAGCAGCTCCACGGGGAAGTACACCCGCGAGGCCGGCACGCCCCCCGCGTCCAGAATGACCTTCCACTCCGCCGTCGTCTTCGATGCGAACAGCTCCTCCATCTGGCGCTGCAGCTCCGGCGACGACGCCGGAGCATCCTGCGATCCATCCGCGGGAATCATCCCGGTCGCCATCATCAGCCGCTTCTGCAGCGGGCGGCTGATACACGCGATGGCAACGATCGAGTCCTTCGTGGCATAGCTTCGATAGTACACGGCCGTCAGACCCACGGACGAACGCCCGGACGGGATCACCTCGAGCTGTTCGAGGTGCGTTTTGCCCGCGGCCCGTGCCTCCGCCAGGCGTTCGAGCCCCGCATCCTGGAGCGGGCCGTCCACCTCCTCGATGCGGATCAGCAGGTTGTTCTGGAGCACGAGTCCCGCCATTAACAGCGCGACGTCTATCTTCCCGCCCCGTCCCGTGCGTTCCCGGCGCAGCAGCGCCGAAGCCACGCCGAAGGCCACGAGCCCTGCGCACATGTAGTCCGCGATCGGCGAATCGGATGTGGCCGGCAGCCCATCCTTCATGCGCCCGTTGGAAGCCGTCAGTCCGCTCCGCGCCTGGATCACGAGGTCCATTCCCGCCAATTCCGCGTCCGGCCCGTTCCGTCCGAACGCCGTGACGTCGGCGACGATGATGCGGGGGTACTTCTCCGAAAGTGTCTCGAAGTCGAGACCCAGCTTCGCCGCCAGGCCCGGCCGCATGTTCGTGAGCACGACATCGGCGCGTGCCATCAGCGCATCGAGCACCCGCTTCGAACGCGGACTGTCGAGCCGCATTCGCAGTGAACGCTTTCCGCGGTTTCGCAGGATGAACAGGCGCGACTCACCCGGGATCAGGGGCGCCGTCGTGCGCGATGGATCACCGTCCGGCGGCTCGACCTTAATCACCGTCGCTCCGCCATCCGCGAGCAACTGCGCCGCGTAAGGAACGGCGATAAACTGCCCGAACTCAATCACCGTGATGCCCGCAAAGGGCTGCGCTTCATTCATGGAAACGCATCCTACCCGAGACACCGCCGATGGTCAGGCCTGGCCGGGCGATGCCGCGACTGACCGGAGACAACGAAAAGGGGAGGCCCGTGACGGACCTCCCCTTCGTCATGCTGTTGCGTGCAGCCGTTCAGGCAGCTTCGGCGCCTGCTCCTGCGAGCCCGTGCGTGCCCGCCCCCGAGGAGAACTGATAGGCGCCGTCGATGAAGTCGACCGTCACCTTCTCGCCCTCCTTGAACTCACCGGAGAGGATGCGCCGCGCAAGTTCGTTCTCGATGCGCCGCTGGACTGTCCTGCGCAGCGGGCGCGCTCCATACGCCGGGTCATACCCCTCGCGCACCAGCTCGTCCCGCGCCGCATCCGTCAGATCGAATTCCACAGCCCGTTCTTCCATGCGTTCCCGTGCTTCGTGGACGAGCAGGTTCACGATTTGCGCGAGTTCCTTCTTCGTAAGCGGTTCGAACACGATGA
>CAYYSD010000264.1:0-2631 GCA_964474285.1 uncultured Anaerolineaceae bacterium
GAGATCTGGCACCTCGTGAACTTCTTGCGCACGCTGCGGCTCGTGGAGCAGTAGGCAGGGAAGGTGCGTCGGCTACGATGGATGTGATGCATCGGCACACTCCGGCGCGCGCGCTTGGTATTGGACTCCTGCTGACGCTTGGCTTCGCAGTGGTCGAAGTGGTTGTGGGGGCGATTTCGGGTTCGCTCGCGCTGGTGGCAGACGCGGGGCACATGCTCGTCGATTCCGCGGGACTGGTGCTCGCGCTGTTTGCGACACTTGTCGCGCGGCGTCCTTCGGACCTGCGCCGCACCTATGGCTATGCCCGCGTCGAAGTACTGGTCGTCCCGCTCCACGTCATGTTCATGGTGGGCATCGCAGCCTACATCGTCGTGGAGGCTGTGCGCCGGGCCGGCGACCCGCGCGACATCGATGGGGTTCCGGTGTTGATCGCCGGCTTTGTGGGCCTTGCGCTCAATGCGGTGGTTTTGCGCATGCTCGCACCGCACGCCCACGAGAACCTGAACGCGCGCGGTGCGCGGCTCGAAGCGACCGCCGACGCGCTCGGTTCAGTGGGCGTCATCGTTTCGGCGCTGGTGGTTCTGATGACGGGCTGGACGGCGATCGACATCATCTCGAGCATTGGGATTGCCGCACTGGTGGTGCCACGGGCGCTGCTGTTGCTGCGGCCCGCGCTGGCAATCCTGCTGGAGAGTTCGCCGCCGGGCGTCTCGCTCGATGCCATCCAACGGGACGCTATTGCCATCCCGGGCGTGGTGGCGCTCCACGACCTGCACGTCTGGGCGCTGGCGCCAGGCTTCGTCGCCCTGAGCGCGCACGTCGAAGTGGAGTCGATGGAGGGCTGCGCCTACGCGATCGGGCGATTGTCGGTGCTTCTTCGCGAAGCACATGGCATCGACCATGTCACGCTGCAACCTGAGACTCCCGAACTGCACGAGGCAATCGCCTGCTGTGACTACCCGGACGCGTTCGAAATCAGCCACAGCCATCCTGCCGTCAGCGAGGCTCGCTGAATAACTCCAGCCGGTTCCCATCCGGGTCTTGAACGAAGCAGTAGCGCACGTTGCCGGCGCTGGCCGGCGGTTCTCCGGGCTGGCCGCCGCGGCCTACGATCGCTGCGTAGTCCTGGTCCGCGTCCGCCACCCGCACGGTCAGGTACCGGAAGCCCCGCGCCAGCAAGGGGCCAGCTGTGGCAACGTCTTCCTCCGCTTCGAAGAGCAAGATCGCGTTGCCGCACCGGTAGGCATGGGACCCGGCCTCCTCGAGATCGAGAGCGGTCCCGAAGTAGGCGTGGAAGGCGGATTCGTCGCGGACCGCCAGGCGCAGCGCGATTCCCGGGCACCAGCGCTCCGCAAAGGGCACGAGTGTCACGATGTTGCCGTCGGGATCGGCCATCCTCCGATGCGCCGGCATGTCCCTCGCGATGAACAGCTCGCGGTACCCTTCGGGGAGAACGGGCAGAGGCGCTTCGATGTGGTTGATCTTGAGGACGGAGCCGTTCATGTCGAACCGGTGTTGGATCCAACCGGGTCCCAGGGCCATGGTTGCGCCGGGTTGCAGTCCGACCTCCTCCTGCCAGAAGGCGAGCATGGGATCAATGTTGTTCGTGAAGATCCCGATGTCGACGTAGGGGCTTACGAGGTGCATTGGCGTGGCCTCTCACTTGTGGGAGTTTCCGTTCGTGGGCGGACAGCTGAAAACCGCGAGCGAGCGTCCACGCATGCTATAGGTGCGTCGCCCCATGATGCGGGTTACCCCGGCAGGCAGCTCCGGCCGGGACGTGTCCAACTCGAGCGTCCAGCGGCCGCCGGTCGTTGTGCGGGGAAGCCGGAAGGCAATGTCTCTTTCGCCGGCGTGCAGGGCGATGAAGAGCGTGTGGTCTTCGATGCGCCATCCGCGGTCGTCGGTGAGGTCTGGCGCGGAGCCGGAAAGGAGTGCGCCAAGGGAGCGGCGCTCAGACTGTCGCCAGTCCGCTTCGCGCATCTCCCGGGCATCGGGCCCAAACCAGGTGATGTCGCGGGTGGCGGTGGCGTCGTCGAACTGGCCTTCGAAGAACTTCTTGCGCCACAACACGGGGTGGGCCCGGCGGAAGTTGATGATGCGCCTGGTCCAGCGCAGGAGAGCCTCCTCACGCGGTCCGTGGCTCCAATCCATCCAGGCGATGGCGTTGTCCTGGCAATAGACGTTGTTGTTGCCGTGTTGCCGGCGCCCCGCTTCATCGCCGTGAGAGAGCATGGGAACGCCCTGGCTGAGGAAAAGCGTCGAAAGGAAGTTGCGCGATTGACGGTCGCGAAGCTCGTTGATGACGGGGTCATCGGTTTCGCCTTCGACTCCGCAGTTCCAGCTCAAGTTGTCGTCGGAGCCGTCCCTGTTGCCTTCGCCGTTTGCCTCGTTGTGTTTGCCGTTGTAGCTGACGAGGTCGTGAAGCGTGAAGCCGTCGTGGGCGGTGACGAAGTTGATGCTGGCATACGGCTTGCGACCGCTGTGGCTGTAGAGGTCGCTGCTGCCGCTCAGGCGATAGCCGAGTTCCGCGAGTTGGCCCGGGTCGCCGCGCCAGAAGCGGCGGGCGAGGTCGCGGTACTTGCCGTTCCATTCGGTCCAGAGCACCGGGAAGTTGCCCACCTGGTAGCC
>CAYYSD010000265.1:0-2604 GCA_964474285.1 uncultured Anaerolineaceae bacterium
AGGAGCTTCGGGGATCCACAGGCGGTCGAGGTCGCCGAGGCGGATGGCGCGGACAAGAGCGGCGAGTTCGATGAGGTCGTCGCGGGTGGTCGCGAAGAAGCGGCCCTTGGGGATGGCGCCGCGCCAGTGACCGGCGCGCCCGACGCGTTGCAAGGCCACGGCGATCGACCGCGGGGAGTTGATGTGACAGACCAGGTCAACGAAGCCAATGTCAATACCCAGTTCGAGCGAAGCAGTGGCGACGAGCGCCTTGACCTCGCCTTCCTTCAGCTTCTTCTCCGCCGCCAGGCGGATCTTGCGGGAGAGCGAACCGTGGTGCGCTGCAACGTGCTCTTCGCCCATGCGCTCTCCAAGTTCGAAGGCGATGCGCTCCGCCATGGCCCGCGTGTTCACGAAAATGAGCGTGGAGCGGTGGGCGCTGACCAGTTCGACGAGCCGGTCGAAGATCTCGTCCCACATCTCGTTGCTGGCGACGGGGCCGAGTTCGCTCCGTGGGACCTCAACGCCCAGGTCCATCTGGCGGCGGTGCCCTACGTTCACGATCACCGGCTCCGGGCGGCCGCTGCCGGTCAGATACTGCGCCACGAGCTCGATGGGTTTCTGGGTGGCGGAGAGGCCGATGCGCAAAGCCGGCCTGGGGGTAAGGACGTCCAGGCGTTCGAGTGAGAGTGAAAGATGAGCGCCGCGCTTGTCGTCAGCGACGGCGTGGATCTCGTCGACGATGAGGGTCTCGATGTGGCGCAGGATGGCGCGGCTTTTGTCCGCCGTGAGCAGGATGTAGAGCGACTCGGGGGTGGTCACCAGGATGTGCGGCGGCTTCCGCAGCATGCGCTGGCGCTCGACGGCGAGGGTGTCGCCGGTGCGGACGGCGGTGCGGATGGGCGGCATCATCATGCCGCGCTCGGCGGCGAGCTGCATGATCTCCGCGAGCGGCCCTTCAAGGTTCTTCTGGATGTCGTTTCCCAGGGCCTTCAGCGGCGAGACATAAAGGACTTCAGTGGCGTCTGTGAGCTCGCCGCTCAGGGCCTTGCGGATGAGGCGGTCGATGCAGATGAGAAAAGCCGAGAGCGTCTTACCGGAGCCAGTCGGAGCGGAGATAAGTGTCGCGCGTTGCGCCAGGATATGCGGCCAACCGGCCTCCTGGGGCTCGGTGGGAGTGCCGAACTTCCGGACGAACCACTCCTGCACGATGGGGTGGGCCCATTGGAGGGAAGGGGGGACCGCGAGGGTGGTCTGAGCGGGATTCACGGATGCTAAATTCTAGTCCGAATCATGTGGTTTCGCAAATTGTTCGCCCGCCACGGAATCGGCTCTGGGAAGTGGTATAGTCCTGCACCGCGCCTAAGGTGCGAGCATGCCATAGTTCAAGTCCAACAGGAGGACAGCCTTGAAGAAACACTCGGTGTTGAAAGCCGGTCTGGTGGGTTCGCTCATTTTCCTGGTGTCGCTACCCGCTCTGGCCCAGGCAAACGGCAATAACAATCTCGACCTCGACGGCACGCCGGACCTGATCGTGCGCGGTGACCGGATCGCGTCCCAATGGGTGGTGCGTGATGAAGACCTCCCGGCGGGCGCGTGCAGCGTGGAGGAGGGCGGGATCACGCCGGGAGTCCGCCGCATCATCCGTTTCACGGTAATGACGCCGAACATCGGCGATGCTGACCTTTTTGTCGGCGACCCGAACGATCACGTCGCGGCCAATGATGGACTGTTTGAATTCGCCAGTTGCCATCATCATTACCACTTCCGTCACTACGCAAAATACGAGTTGATCGATCCCGCGACGGGCAAGACCTGGCGAGCGGCGAAGCGCGGCTTCTGCATGTTGGATACCGACCCCACGCCGACACCGATCGGGAATCAGCCACCGCGCGACGGCAACTTCAAGAATTGCGGCGCCCCCGGAGTCCCGGGAAATCAGGGCATCAGCCACGGCTGGACGGATACCTACCGGTTCTTCCTCGGTGGCCAGTACTTCGTTCTGGACGGTGGTGATGGACAGGAGCCCGTGCCGCCTGGTGATTACATCATCCGAGTCACGGTCAATCCGCCCTTCATCGCCCAGCCGGGGGAATCTTGTCCGAATACCGACCAGGGCGGTCTGTGTCATCAACTGCCGGAGTCGGACTACACTAACAATGTAGGCGAGGCCAAGGTCACCATCCCAGCGCACCCGGGCCGCAGCGGCCACGGACCGATGGCCGGTACCAATGCGGCGAAGACTGAGAACGACGAGCACGACCAGAAGATCAAATAAACTCATCATGCCTCGAAGCCCCGACCTCCGGTCGGGGCTTTTTGGTTGCCGTCATTTACAATCGCGGCCATGTCTAAAGCCCGGGCCAAGAAGATCAAAGTCATCTTATTCGACGTCGATGGTGTTCTCACCGATGGAACGATCTGGATCGTGCCTTCGGGAGGAAAGAGTGCCGGCCCGCTGGATGCCGCGGCGTTGGAGGCGCTCGCCGACCAGGGAGGTTTCTCCATCTCCAGCCCCGACTTCACGGAGTCAAAAGGCTTCCACGCGCACGACGGCACTGGGATCACGCTGGCCCGTCTGGCGGGGTTGAAGACAGGCGTGATCACCAAGCGGATATCGCAGGT
>CAYYSD010000266.1:0-2545 GCA_964474285.1 uncultured Anaerolineaceae bacterium
CGGCTAATCGATTTCACACCAACGGCCGCGGGGAGGTCCTCGCGGCCAACTTCCTTTGAGAGAGGCGAATGACTGCTGCGACTGAACCCACCATCCAGGTCCGCGTGACGGCTGTGCTCCAGAAGCTCACCGGCGGCAAGAAGACAATCGAAGCGAGCGGGGCGACCGTTTCGAAACTCTTCGACGACATCGAAGCGCACTACCCGGGCTTCAAGAAGCAGATGTATGGCGAAGATGGGAAGCTTCACCGTTTTGTGAACGTCTATCTCAACGACGAGGACATTCGCTACATGGGCGGACCGGAGACGCCGGTGAAGGCGGGGGACGTGCTCGACGTGCTTCCGGCGCTCGCCGGCGGCAACTGAGGCGGAGGAAGCATGACGGTCGTGGTGTCCGGTTCGCGCACCGGGGGGAATGCGGAGGTGGCCGAGTGGCGCTCTACTCGTCGATTCTTGATCTGATCGGCAATACGCCGATGGTCGAGCTGCGGAGCTTTTCGCCGCGGCCCGGCGTGCACATCTACGCGAAACTCGAAGGCCAGAATCCCACCGGCTCGGTGAAGGACCGCATCGCGAAGTACATGATCGAAGCGGGGGAGAGGTCGGGGGCGCTGCAGCCGGGCGCAACCATCCTGGAGCCCACTTCGGGGAACACCGGGATCGGCCTGGCGATGATCGGGCGTGTGAAGGGCTACAACGTCGTCTGCGTCATGCCCGAGAACGTGAGCGAGGAGCGCACGCTCCTGCTCAAGGCGTTCGGGGCGCAGATCATCTACACGCCGGGGGACCTCGGTTCGAACGGAGCCATCGCCCACGCGAAGGAGATCGTCGCGGCGAACCCGGGCAAGTACTTCTTCCCCTATCAATACGGGAACGAAGCGAATCCCCGCGCGCACTACGAGACGACGGGGCCGGAGATCCTGCGCGACCTGCCCCAGACGACGGTGTTCGTGGCCGGCCTGGGCACGGGCGGCACGCTGACGGGCACCGGGCGATACCTGAAGGACCAGAAGCCGGGCATCAAAGTCATCGCGGCGGCGCCACACCCGGGCGACGCTGTCCAGGGTCTGCGGGCGCTCGAAGACGGCTTCATCCCGCCGGTGCTCGACGAATCCATCCTCGACGGCAAGATCGTGGTCGACAGCCAGTCGTCGTTCGCGATGTCGAAGGAGCTGACACTCCGGGAGGGGCTGTTCGTGGGTGTGAGCTGCGGGAGCGTGGTGCGCGCCGGGCTGAAGCTGGCGGACCGCCTGGAGGGCGAACAGCACATCGTCTGCCTGCTGGCGGATGGCGGATGGAAGTACCTGTCATCGAACCTCTGGACGACGGACTGGGAGGACGAGCCGGAAAGCGTCCAGAGCAAGATCTGGTGGTAGCGGCGAGGTTGCGGCGCTAGAGTGAAGATCTGATGGACCGTGCGGCCGTGATCAATACGCTCAAAGCGCATCGGCAGGAGCTGCGTGAGCTTGGCGTCCGTTCGCTCCGATTGTTCGGATCGTTTGCCCGGGACCAGGCTCGCAACGGCAGCGACATCGACCTGCTCGTGGACATGGGGCCGGAGCCAACCTTCCGGCAGTACTGCGACATCCGGTTCTTTCTCGAGGATCTGCTCGAACGGTCGGTTGACCTGGTGACCGAGGGAGACCTGCGGGAACCCATCCGGCCCTTCGTGGAACGCGATGCCATCCGAGTCGCGTGACTTCGCGCTGTTCGTTGACGACATCGCCGAGTGCGCGGACATCATCGTCGAGTGGACCGCATCGCTGTCGATGGAAGCGTTCCTCTCGGACCGAAAGACCTTCGACGCGGTTCTGCGCAACCTCACACTGATGGGCGAGGCGGCCAAGCACGTCCCGGCTGAGTTTCGCGCAGAACATCCTGCCGTGCCATGGCGAGAGATCGCGGCCTTTCGTGACATGGCGATGCATGCGTACTTCAACCTGCGCCCGCCAATGGTCTGGGACATCGTGCGGAATCACGTCCCGGAGGTACGACATCAACTTGGCATCCTCCGCCGCCAACTGGCGGGAGAGGACGGGCCAGGGGTTTGAGCGTAGACCCCGTCGCGTCACCACGTGTCGCAATGGCAGGCGTATAGTTCGCGCCATCATGTGATGGCGGCGAGAGCGGCGCAGCAACGGTCGCCGCCCCCGCGGTCAAGGCGGGGAAGAACGATGACACGGACATTTGTGGCTGGACTGTGGGTGGCGCTGTTGGCGCTGGCAGCAGTGGGTGTGGGCGGCGCGGGCGCGCAAGAAGGAGGACCCAACGACGCGTTGCAGAGTGCTCAATCCCCTGTCATAGGAAGCCAGCGGCAGCTCGGGCCAGACACGCCACTGCCACCGAAGCCGAAATACGCGCGCCTCGACTCGTCACTCAACCAGATCGTCGAGCAGATCGGCACTGTTCCGACATCGGACCTGGCAGGACGAGCACCCATCTCCAAGGACTCATCAATCGCTGTGAGTGTTCGGATATCGGGCGAGGCCACCGCCATCGCAGACGACCTCACTGCGCTGGGATCGATGGTGGCGAACGTGCTTCCC
>CAYYSD010000267.1:0-2492 GCA_964474285.1 uncultured Anaerolineaceae bacterium
GCTCGCGCTTCGGGCGACTCATGGTGGCCATCCGGGACGACGAAGAGCGCGTCCGGGTCGCCGGCCATAATGTCGCGCTCATCAAGGCGACGGTCTTCGGCGTCTCAGCCGCGATGGCCGGGCTCGCCGGCGCGCTGTTCGTTCCGCAGGTAGGCGCCATCACGCCATCCAGCCTAGGCATCGTGCCCTCGATCGAGTTTGTCCTGCTGGTCGCCGTGGGCGGGCGCGGGACACTTTCCGGGGCGGTCCTTGGGGCCATCTTCGTCAGCTGGGCGCGCAGCTCGCTCAGCGAGAACTACCCCGACACCTGGCAGTACTTCTACGGCGCGCTCTTCATCGGGGCGGTCGTCCTCTTTCCCACGGGAGTGGTCGGCGCCTGCCGGAAGGTCCGCAGCGAAGGCATCCGCGGCCTCAAACTCCCGCAGCGCCGGGCGAGCGTTTCCGGCGGCATCCCGGTGGAGAAAGGTACGGTGCCCGGTGACTGACCTGCTTTCGCTCGAACACCTCATCGTCTCCTTCGACGGGTTCCGCGTCCTCGACCGCCTGAGCCTGGCGATCGCGCCCGGGGAACTGCGCTTTCTCATCGGTCCCAACGGGGCCGGCAAAACCACGCTGATGGACGTCATTTCGGGCAAGGTTCGAGCCGTGGAGGGCAAGGCTGTCTTCGATGGCAAGACCGATCTCACGAAGCTCTCGGAAGACCGCATCGTGCGGCTCGGCATCGGGCGGAAGTTCCAGACGCCGTCGGTGTTCGGCAGTCTCACCTGCTTCGAAAACGTGGAGGTCGCCTCAGGTTTCCGGCAGGGACTCTTTCGCTTCCTCGCGCCCCTTGGAGCCGGGCAACGGGAACGCATCATGGCTGCACTCGAACGGGTAGGTATGGCGGAACGGCGGAGCATCCTCGCCGCGGAGCTCTCTCACGGGGAACGCCAATGGCTGGAGATCGCGATGCTGCTGGTCCAGGAGCCAAGGCTCATCCTCCTGGATGAGCCTGTCGCGGGCATGACGGGCAAGGAACGCGAGCGTACCGGCGAACTCCTGCACGACCTGGAGGGCGAACATTCGCTGATCGTCACGGAGCACGACATGGACTTCGTCCGCCAGTTCGCACGCACCGTCACGGTCCTTCACATGGGCCGCGTGCTGCGCCAGGGCCCGGTCGAGCTCATCCAACAGGACGCCGAGGTGCAGGAGGTCTACATCGGCCGTTCGAGAGTCGCGTTGGAGGCGGCGTCATGACGAAAATCACGGGGCTCTCTTCATTCATGGGCAACCGCGGCGGATCGAACGCACCCACCGACCCGGACATGCTCCTGCGCACCAGCGGGCTGGACATCGCCTACGGCCGCAGTGTGGTGGTCGAAGGCCTGAGCATGGAAGCGCGCAAGGGGCAGGTCGTCTGCGTAATGGGGCGCAACGGCGCGGGCAAGACCACGCTGCTGAAGTCGATCATCGGCGTGCTTCCCACGAAGGCCGGTGAGATTCACTTTTCCGGCAACGAGGTCACCCGGCGGCCGTCCTACCGGCGGGCGCGCGCAGGAATGGGGTATGTGCCGCAGGGCCGCGGGATTTTCCCGTACCTCAACGTGCACGAGAACCTGCTGATGGGTCTCGAACCGGCGAACGGCAAAGACACCGGCCAGCTCGACGAGGTCTACTCGCTGTTCCCCGTCCTCAAGCAGATGGCGGGCCGCACAGCGGGCGTGCTTTCCGGCGGCCAGCAACAGCAGCTCGCCATCGGACGGGCACTCATGGGGCGTCCTTCGCTCCTCCTCCTGGACGAACCGACGGAGGGAATCCAGCCCAACATCGTCGACGAGATCGAGCACGTCATCGGCAACCTCAAGGGCAAGATGACCATCCTGCTCGTCGAGCAGTTCCTCGGCTTCGCCCTCGCAAACGCAGACCATTGCTACGTCATGGAGCGCGGCCGTGTGACCCTCAGCGGGGCGCCGGGCGAACTCGACGAGGCGCGCCTGCAGGAAGCGCTCGCGGTCTGACGTGGCCAGGCAGGCGGCCGGGCGCGCGCTCCGGGTGGTGCTCCCCGGAGCCGCCGCGCTCCTCGTCCAATGGCTCCTTCACCAGTTCGATGCAGGGATCCCGTTCGCGCCTTCCGCCCTCGGCGATTGGGCCATCCGTCGGGCACCCGGTGATGTGGCAACGGAGGCGATCGAGCGCTACGGGGCCAACGCCCACACGCTGCTCGTGGTCACACTCAGCGCCGTCCTTCTCCTGTCAGCCGCCGTGGGCGCCCGGTGGCGGGCATGGCCGGCAGTCGCAATGGCCGGCGCCACGGTGACTGGCGCGCTCGTTTCCCCGATTCCCTACAGTGCGTCGCTGACGGCGTTCTCGGCGGCGGCCTCCGGCGCAGTGGCCCTCCTCGTCGCCGAAGCAAGACCGCCCGCGGCGGCGGCTCGCGGCCACCGATCCCGCCGCAGGCTGCTGGCCGGCGCCGGCGTTGCCGTCACCTTCGGCGTCAGCGGTTCGCTTGC
>CAYYSD010000268.1:0-861 GCA_964474285.1 uncultured Anaerolineaceae bacterium
CGGAGAGCGCATGATGATTCCGAAGTTCACGACCAGGCGTTCGTTGACAACCTTGGTACGGTAGCGGTCGAGGCCACGGGGAGCGGGGCCGAAGAGCAGTTTGCCGGTGATATCGAAGGTGGCGCCACTGCAGCGGAGCGGAATGCGCCCCGGCCCGTGCCGCCGTTGACCGTGGAGAGATCGAAGTCCGGCTCCCAGCGTGCAAAGCACCCACGAGCACCGAAGTATTCGTGGGTGTCGCGCATGAAGAGCGCGATGAACTGGCCGGGGGACTCCTCGACAATGCACATAGACATCCTGTCGCAATACGGCGAAGCATCGGCCGAAGCGAGCGAGGACAGAGGAATGGTGAATTCGGGGCGCGGGGGCTCGTTGAGGTTCGGAGGCTCGGAGGTTCGGATGAGGTACTGCGCCACACCAATCAGCGCAGCGCTGATGGCGAAACACAGGCCGCTATAGATCAACCGCCTCTTCAGGGGCGGGCGGTCGCCCCGACGCGGATGCGACGCATCTGTCATGTCACCCAGTGTCCACCGTCTTCACGCGGTTGTCACCGTTTCGCACCTGTTCAGCGACCGCCGCGCAGGGCACGATACCTGCAGGCAACGCTACGTATCCATAGCGGACACGCGGTGTTCACCAAATGGAGACCAACGATGAACGCACCGGCCTCAAACCCTCCCGCACCTTCCGAGCTGCCTTCGCTGGCCGACCTCTGGGAGGTGACCCTGGACGCCCCCGAGGCTGAAGAGGTTTCGGCGCTGGCGTTGCTGGAGGACGGCCTCGGAGGCCAATGGAAGCTGCGCTCACTCAAAGTGACGCCCGGGAACCGGCGGCTGGTGTGCGTGTTCGAACCGGGAC
>CAYYSD010000268.1:871-2467 GCA_964474285.1 uncultured Anaerolineaceae bacterium
GGACGCTAGAGTCGCACGGCGGCATCCGCGCAGCACAACGTGCGCTCAACGGGCCCGTTTTGGAGGAGGAGCCGGGGCGGCTTCGGGCTGCTAAAGGATCCCGCGATCCTGGAGCGCCCTGCGCATCGTGATGCCGATGTCCGCCGGGGAATCCGAGACGTAGGCGCCGGCGGCACGGAGGGCGGCCTTCTTGTTCTCGGCTTTTCCGTCTTCGCCGCTGATGATGGCGCCGGCATGGCCCATGCGGCGGCCCGGAGGCGCAGTGGCGCCGGCAATAAAGGCGACCACGGGCTTCTTCACGTGTTCCTTGATGTAGGCGGCAGCTTCCTGCTCGGCGCTGCCGCCGATTTCGCCGACCATCACGATCGCCTTCGTGGCCGGGTCTTCGTTGAGCCAGCGGATGGCTTCGACCTGGCGCGTGCCGATGATCGGGTCGCCGCCTACCCCGATGCAGGTGCTCTGGCCGATCTTCTCGGCGGTGAGCTGGGCGACGACTTCGTAGACCAGCGTGCCGGAGCGGCTCACGACGCCGACTTCGCCCGGAAGGAAGACGTCGCCGGGCATGATCCCCACGCGGGTGTTCGTGCCCGGCGTGATGACGCCGGGGCAGTTCGGGCCGATGAGGATGCTCTTGCTGCCGTTGAGAGCGGCTTTCACCGTGATCATGTCCTGGACCGGGATGCCTTCGGTGATGCAGACGACGAGCGGGATCTCCGCAGACATCGCTTCGAGCATCGCGTCCTTCGCGCCGGGCGCCGGGACGAAGATGATGCTCACGTTCGCGCCGGTTTCGCGCACCGCTCCGGCGACGGTCGTGAAAATTGGCACGCCGTCCTGCGTCTCCCCGCCACGACGCGGGTGGATGGCGGCAACCACGTTCGTCCCGTAGGCAATCGAGCGGCGCATGTGGTTCGTGCCTTCCGTCCCGATTCCCTGGACGAGCAGGCGTGTGTTGGCATCAAGCAGGACGCTCATGGCGAATCCGAGTGTGGCGATTTCCGGTTTCCGGGTGAAACGGGGGGAGCGGATGCCCGGATGGGAGAATACAGGCCTCGGCGCTTACTGTCCGTCCGTTTGCGGTCCGGACCATAGCGCTCCGAGGCGTAGAATTCGGCACCTACCAACCACCCGGGGGGAGCGCCGACATGGCCAACTACGTGCGATTTCAGCGGGCAAACGGCGCGACCGGTGCCGGGCTGCTTGAGGGCAATCAGATCACCGTCATCAAGGAACCGTTCTGGACCGCGACGGAGAAGACCGGCGAAGCGATCCCAGCCGGCTCGGTCAGACTTCTGCCCCCGTGCGAACCGCGCTCTATCGTGTGCGTGGGCCTCAACTACTCGAGCCACCTGGGCGGGCGGCCCATCCCGGACCCGCCGACGCTGTTCTTCAAGCCGCTGTCATCGATCTCGGGCCCCGGCGACCCGATCGTGCTCCCCGCCAATGCTGGCCGCGTAGACCCTGAAGGCGAAATCGTCATCGTCATCGGGAAGACGGTGCGCGGCGCGACGCTGGAGAACGCAACCGACGCCATCTTCGGCTACACCTGCGGCAACGACGTCTCGGCGCGCGAGTGGCAGGCAGCGGACGGCCAGT
>CAYYSD010000269.1:0-2466 GCA_964474285.1 uncultured Anaerolineaceae bacterium
TCGGCGGCGCTATACCACGCGGGCAGTTCTTCGTGCGGGACGGCGCCCACGAAGCGGATGTTGCCTTCGAGCCCTGCCTCCAGCGCCTGCGAAAGCAGCTCCGCCTTGAGCGCGCCGGCGCGTTCGTCGCCGCCCACGATCAACAGCTGGGCTTCGCAGTCATCGAGTTGGGCGATAGCGTCGATGAGGATATCGACGCCCTTGAGCTTTTCGAGGCGCCCCACCCACAGGAGGGCCGGCCGGTCGAGGTCGATGCCCAGCGCCCGACGGCTCTCATCGCGGTCGCGCGGCTGAAACAGTTCGAGGTCGACGCCGCAGGGGATAGTGTGCATCCGCTCTTCGCGGGCGCCGTAATAGCGGGAGAGGAGCCCGCGTTCGTGGGGGCTGGCCGTGATGATGGCGTGTGCCCGCCGCGCGATCGTGCGTTCGTGGCGGATCCGCAGCGCGGGCTCCTCCTCGCTGATGCGGGCGCGGTTCTTCACCTCGCCAAGCGTGTGGAACATCGTCACGTGGGGGACGCCTAGCACGCGGGCGAGGAGCACCCCGGCGCGCCCGCTCTGCCAGTAGTGGCTGTGGATGACGTCGTAGTGGAGGCCTTCGGTTTCGAAGAACTCACGCATGCCCCGCACGAACTGCGGCAGGAAGCGATGGAGCGATTCCTTCTCGAGCGGCCGCGGAGGTCCCGCTTCGACCCGCACCAGGCGCAGGTTCGGCGCGACGTTCTCGACCCTTGGCAGGTCGCCATCGAGACGTGTGAAGATGTCGACCTGGTACCCGAGGGCGGCGAGTTCACGCGAGAGTTCGAGAACGTAAACGTTCATACCCCCGGTTTCGCGGCCGCCAAGAGGCGCGAGCGGGCTCGTGTGGAGCGAAACCATGGCGATGCGTGTCATCGCCATCAATTGTGCGGCATCCGCCGCGATCATGCTGCCCCTTCGGGCCCGGCCAAGGCCCTGGAGGCGCGGCGAACTCCACCGGGCGCGAACAGCCGGGCCCTCGTACACTTCGCGCTATGCGCATCGGCTTGATTTCGGACACACACATCCCGGAGGCGCGGCCCGAGCTCTGGCCACAGGTGTTCGACGCCTTCCGCGGCGTGGACGCCATCCTCCACGCGGGCGATATCCACGAACTCTTCATCATCGACCAGCTCCACGAGATCGCCCCGACCTGGGCCGCCCGCGGCAACGGCGAAGACGGCTCCGGCGGACGCCCCGTTCAGCCGGACCACCACCGCATGCAGGAAGCGTGGCTGCTCGAATTCGAAGGGCTTCGCATCGGTCTCACCCACGATGTCCCCATCCCCGAGTATTCGAACCACTACACGCTCGAACGCGCGATGATGCGCTACTTCGGCCGCACCGACCTCGACGTGCTGGTCTACGGCGACACGCACGTGGAGGCCATCGACGTCATCAACGGGACGCTTTGCGTGAACCCGGGGTCGCCGACCTATCCGCGCAACCTGGACACGCAATTCGGCACGATCGGCTTCCTGGACATCGTCGATGGCAAAGCCGAAGCGACCATCTGGCAGATCACCGAGACCGGTATCGCCCCCCACGACTGGACCAAGTGGCGCCGCCCCTGGTGACCGCCGGTTGGCGAGGTGACGCCCGCGTGGTTGAATGCCGCCATGGAGCCAGCTGAAGCGCTGCGGCGGATCGCCTTTCTCCTGGAGCGGGCAAACGAACCCACCTACCGCGTGCGAGCCTTCCGCAACGCTGCGGCGACCGTGGAGCCGTTCACGCGCGCGGAACTGGAGGCGCGGGCCGCGGCCAACAGGCTTCGCGAGTTGCCGGGCGTCGGCGAGGCGACGGCGGGCGTGATCCGGGAAGCGCTCGCGGGCGGCGTGCCGGAGTACCTGGCGAAGCTGGAGGCGCAGTTCCCACCCGAATCGGTCACTGTCGCTTCAGGCGGCGAAGCCATCCGGGCGGCACTTCGCGGCGATTGCCACGTCCACTCCGACTGGTCCGACGGCGGCAGCCCGATACGCGAAATGGCGGAGGCCGCGCGCGACCAGGGCCACGACTACATGGTCCTCAGTGACCACTCGCCCCGCCTCACTGTCGCGAACGGCCTCACCCCCGAGCGCCTGCACAACCAGCTTCGCGTGGTCGCAGAACTCAACGAACAACTCGCACCGTTCCGCATCCTTACCGGGATCGAGGTCGACATCCTCGACAACGGTGCGCTCGACCAGGAGCCCGAGCTGCTGGCTCAACTCGACATCGTCGTCGCCAGCGTCCATTCGAAGCTCAGGATGGACGCGAAGGCCATGACCCAGCGCATGGTGGTGGCGATCGCCAACCCCCACATGGACATCCTCGGGCATTGCACGGGCCGCCTGGTCGGAGGCGGCCCCAGCCCGGAAGAAGGCGCCAGCGCGCGTCGCGGCGGCTCCCGGCGCGGCCACGAAGGCCGGCGCCCCGAATCCGACTTCGACGCCGAAATGGTCTTCGCCGC
>CAYYSD010000270.1:0-2377 GCA_964474285.1 uncultured Anaerolineaceae bacterium
GGTCGTGCAGGATCTTGCGGCGGACGATCTCGTGGATCCACGTCTCGTCGATGTCGAGTTCGCGCAGCGTCTCCGCCAGGTCGTTGCGGTTGCGGCCCGGGATGAAGTACGTCGGGGAGCGTTGAAGCATGGTCACATGGGCGCAATCGCCGGCAATCGCGGGGATGAGCGTCGCCGCGGTTGCCCCCGATCCGATGACCACTACCTGCTTGCCGGCGTAGTCGAGGTCTTCGGGCCACGTTTGGGGATGGATGATCTGGCCCCGGAACTTCTCCATACCCGGCCATTCGGGCGTGTAGCCCTCAGAGTGCCGGTAGTAGCCCTGGCACATCCAGAGGAAGCCGGCGGTGAAGCGCCGCGGCTCGTTCGTGTCGGTACGAATCGCGTCGATGGTCCAGAGGTTGCCGGCACTGGACCATTTCGCCGAGGTGATCTTGTGGTTATAGCGGATGTGCTTCGCCAGGTCGTTCTCCTCGATGACATCGCCCATATACGCCAGGATCTCTTCGGCAGTGGCAATCGGCGCGCCGGTCCAGGGCTTGAAGCGGTAGCCGAAGGTGTGGAGGTCGCTATCGGAACGGATGCCGGGGTAGCGGTGCATCCACCAGGTGCCGCCGTAGCTGTCCAGGCCTTCGAGGACAACAAAGCTGGTGCCGGGCAGCTGCGTGGTCAGGTGATAGGCGCCGCCGACGCCGGAGATGCCCGCTCCGACGATGAGCACGTCGAAGTGTTCGGTCTGTGCCTCTGCCGGCTGAGCCAGTGATTCAGTGGATGTCATGCAATCCTGCCTGGGTGGAGATGAATGGTTCCGCTTGTGGCCGGACTCTGCCACGAACCGCGTGACTCCGCCACGTCCGGGTGTACCGCAACGCGGGGCCGGAAGGCCATCGGTGTGTGAGATGCCCGGTCAGTGTCGCTACGAAAGCACCAGGTCGAGCTCCAGCCTGCCGCTCAATTGCGCCCGGCGCGCTCTTCCATGCGCCGCAGGCGCTCGTCGATATTGCGGATGCTGTACCGGAAAATGGCCATCGTGACGAAGAAGTCCGCCCAGAGCAGGGCGAGGCCGACGGCCAGGAAGATGTCGCGCAGGATCTCGTTGTTCAGCAGGATGGCGACGAGCACGAGGATGAGGCCCACGCCACTGACGAGCGATGGCACGATGATCAGGGCCGGCGTTATTCCGCGACGTTCCCGGCGTTCGGTCACAGCCTTGCCATTTCGCGTTGCATCTGGGCGAGGCCCATGGGGCCCAGGTTGAGGGCGACCGCGTGCCACGCCTTCAGGTCGAAGGCTTCGCCGTGCTTCTGCCGACTTGCCTCACGGGCCTCCATCCAGCAGCGTTCGCCGACCTTGTAGCTGATGGCCTGCCCCGGCGTGCCCAGGTAACGCAGCACTTCGCTGGTCATGAAGTCGGGAGGGAACTGCGACCGCTGCAGGCAGAATTCGTTGCCGAGGTCCGCGTTCCACGTTTCGCCGGGGTGGAAGTCGGAGGACGCAGGGATCGGCAGTTCCAGGTGCATCCCGATGTCGACGATCACGCGGACGGCACGCAACGCCTGCGCGCGGAGCATACCCAGGTAGTAGTCGGGCACGTCGAGATAGCCCAGTTCGCCCATGAGCCGTTCGGCGTAGAGTGCCCAGCCCTCGACATAACCCGATGTTCCTCCCATGAGCCTCTGGAAGCGGGAAAGGCCGCCAGCGAGATAGCGCGTGGTCGCCACCTGGAAGTGGTGCCCGGGAACACCCTCGTGGTAGGCGATGGAGACCTCGCCCCAGAGCGGGAACCGCGTCTTTCCCCCCGTCGGGTACCACGTGCGCCCCGGGCGGCTGAAGTCTTCTGAAGGGCCCGTGTAGTACATCGCGAGGGAGCCCCCGGGCGGGGCAATCATGGCTTCGATGCGCTTGATCGGGCCGGGGATGTCGAAGTGGACGCCATCCAGTTCGGCGATCGTGCGGTCCTGGAGTTCCTGCATCCAGCGCTGGAACTCGTCGACGCCTTCGATGGCGCGTGACGGGTCCGACTCCAGGAATTCGCGAGTCTCGCTGATGCTTGCCCCGGGGAGGATGCGGGCGCACGTTTCGCGCATCTCACGCTCGATGCGCTGAAGTTCGGACCAGCCCCACTCATAGGTTTCCTGCAGATCCAGGGCGATGCCGTTGTAGGCGCGGGAGCTGAGCTGGTAGAGCTCCGGACCGACGGCGTCACGCTCCACAGCGCCGTCCATGAACGTGCTCGACAGGAAGGTGGAGAAGTCGATATAGGCGCGCGCAGCCGCATCCGCTCCAGCCGCGAGGCCAGCTCGAATCCCGGGAGCCTCCACTCCGGCCGCGTCGAAGGCGTCGAGGAGGCCATGGAAGAATGATTTGCCGGTGGTCG
>CAYYSD010000271.1:0-2360 GCA_964474285.1 uncultured Anaerolineaceae bacterium
GCGGTTTGTGGCCAAGTGGTGCGTCTCCCTCGTCTCTACTTCGCGTCGGTCGGCTTGGTAAGAAGCTCGTCGACGAACCCGTAGTCTTTCGCCCCCTGGGCGTCCAGGTAAAAGTCCCGGTCGAAGTCGCGTGTGACGCGTTCAACCGTCTGTCCCGTGTTGGCGGCGAGGATGTTCCGGATGATCTCGTTGTTGCGAAGGATCTCCTTCGCAGCAATTTCGATATCGGAAGCCTGGCCGCGCGCGCCGCCCAGCGCCTGGTGCATGTGCACCGTGGCGTTCGGGAGTGCGAAACGCTTGCCTTTCGCCCCGGCGCACAGCAGCACGGTCGCCATCGAGGCCGTCTGTCCGACGGCGATCGTCGAAACAGCGGGTTCGATGAGCTGCATCGTGTCGTAGATGGCCAGGCCCGCCGTAATCACGCCTCCCGGCGAGTGGATGTACATGCTGATGTCTCGCTCCGGATCCTCGCGCTGCAGGAACAGCAGCTGCGCGACGATGAGATTCGCTATCTGATCATCGATCGGTGTACCCAGAAAGACGATACGTTCCTTCAACAAAAGCGAAAAAATGTCGAACGCGCGCTCCGACCTCGGGCCGCTCTCAATCACCGTGGGAATCACCGCCCGCACCAGCGGGTGGATGGAAGTCGAAGTCGGGTTCATGCGGGCTCCTCGCTGGTCTCCGGGGCCGGTTCTTCGGCCGCTGCCGGGGCGTCACCGGATTCGCCGCGGGCGATAGCCTGCATGCGCTCCAGCGTCTTCCTGCTCAGAAGGTTTCGACGGATTGTCGAGATTCCTTCAGGGCTACTGAACATTTCCACGAATCGTTGTGCCTCTTCGCCCATCGGCGCTGCCAGCGACTCAATCTCCGCCACGATCTCCTCGGTACCGACGTCGAGGCCTTCCTGTTCCGCCAGCTGCGAAAGCACGAGGCTCCGCCGGACGCGCGTCTCCGCCGCCTCGCGGAACGTCTCGCGGAACTCCTCTTCGGAGCGGCCCACCTGTTGCAGGTAAGCGCGGTAGTTCGCCTGGTCGCCCCGCAGCGCGTCGTTGATCATGTGATCGATTTCGCGATCGACGAGTACCTTCGGGTATTCCAGCGTGGCGCCTTCGAGCAGTTTGTCTACGGCTTCCTGCTGCAGCTTCGCTTCGGCCTGGTTCTTGAGAGCCTCGTGAAGGTCGTTCTTCACCCGTTCCACGAGCGAATCCCACGTCGGAAAGTCGTCGGCGTTGACCTGCTGGGCAAGGTCGTCGTCTTCTTCCGGGAGCTGCTCTTCCTTCACTTCCGAAAGCGAGATCGTGAACGTCGCCGTCTTGCCGGCCAACCGCTCCACCCCGAAGTCTTCGGCGATCGGGAGTTCGATGACTTTCTCTTCGCCTTTGGACATGCCGATGAACGCTTCCGTCAGGCCGGGAACGAGCAGTTCCTTCCCTTCGCGCAGCGCGAACTCGGCATCCTCGTCCTTCACGAACACGTCGTCTTCATCCACTTTGCCGGTGACACTCGCAGTCAGGACGTCGTTGTATTGCGCAGGACGCTCCACCGGGGCGAGAACGGCGTGGCGGCGTCGAAGCAGGAGCAGCTGTTCAGCCAGCGCTTCATCGGTGACCTCGATCCCCTCTTGCACCACCCGGATGGAGTGGTAGTCACCAAGGTCGACCGTTGGGCGGACCGGGACGATCGCCTTGAACCGGACGGGGTCGAATTCGACGATCTCGAGTTCGGGTTGGGCGATGGCGTCGACATCTTCGGCGGCGATCGCTTCGTTGTAGACATCGGGGACGAGCGTGTCCAGCGCCTCGCGGATCAGGCCTGGGCGGCCCCCAATCAGCCGTTCGATGACTGGCCTCGGAGCCTTGCCGGGGCGGAAACCGGGGACACGCGCCTTGCCCGCCATGCGCTTGTATGCGGCATCGATCGACTGCTCGAGGCGGTCCGAATCGACTTCGATATCGAGTTGCACGCGGCTCTCTGGGAGCCGCTCTAGCGTTACCTTCACGTGGCGGTTGCTGTCCTCCGTCTTTCGAGTATAGCAAACCATTCCGTCGGCGGGAGGTTCCGGTCGCGCACGCCCGCGATGCCTCCCTTCCGCCGGGCGTTCGGTTCCCCGACGCCGCCTCACGCCCCATTGGCCGAGGCGCGCGCGTGAGCAAGGGTTCATGGGCACAAACTCGCGTGCAGCCGCGAGCAGCGCCACGTCGCTCCGCCCGAGAAGTCAGAGGCGCGACCGTGAGCCCAGCGCGGCGGCGTCCCCTCCCGCCGCCGGCCCGGGTTCGCAGCCACGGGGATTTGGCGCCCTTTGCGACCCCGCGTCCGCCCGGAATGCCCAAATGCAAAACGCGCGCCAACCTCTCCGC
>CAYYSD010000272.1:0-2264 GCA_964474285.1 uncultured Anaerolineaceae bacterium
CGCCCGGCACCGGCATCACCCAGACGTGGACCCGGCACCTCACGAAGGAGTAACGCATCCCGGCTCCGTTCGCCCTGAGCCAGTCGAAGGGCCTGGTCCGAGGCTCGGCCCTCCGCCTGCGCGCGGCGATGTTGCGAGCCGGGCTGGCGGGCGACTGCGCGCGAACGGGGGTCATCGCAGACGGGGCAACACCTGCTCCGTAAACAGCATGAACGTCTCGTGGCTGAGCGGAGAGGCGATCAGGTAGTCCAGCCCGATCTCGCCGCGCAATTCCAGGATCCGGTCGGCCACCTCCGCAGGCGTCCCGGCGATGACGGCCGCGTTCATGTACTCCTCGACCGGATCGCCCGCCGCCCTGTGCGCCTTGCCCTTGAGGTAGGAGCCCAGCGTCCACGAGGCCCCCTCGCGTGCCACCTCCATCGCCCCCGCCTTCGTGGGGGCGATGGCGAGCAGGCGCGCGGTCGGCAGATCCCTGCCTTCGATCGAGAAGCCACTGGCTTCGAGCGTTTCCTTATAGAGAGCGCGCTTCTCGCCGATCTCGGCATGGGCCGAATGCGGGTCCTGGAGAATGGAGTATCCCTGCTGGGCCGCGTTCTTGATCGCCTCGGGCGATGTCGCGGCCATCCAGAACGGCGGGCGGGGCTTCTGGCGGGGCGGCGGCAGCACCTCGACGTCTTCGATCTTCCAGAACCGGCCTTCGTGGGAGAACTTGCCGCCCTCCCACGCCTTGAGCACGATCTCGACGCACTCGTTCAGACGTCCGCGGCTGTCGGCGACGTCCTGTTCGAACGCGCGAAACTCTGTCGGGTCGAACCCGCGGCCCGCTCCCCAGTTCAGCCGCCCGCCCGAGAAGATGTCGAGCATCGCCAGCTCTTCTGCGAGCCGCAGGGGGTGGTAGAACGGCGCGAGCGTGACGGCGGTGCCGATGCGCATGTTCTTTGTGCGTGCCGCCACGTGCATGCCCATCATCGTGACGGAGGGGCAGACGCTGTAGGTGTTGAAGTGGTGCTCCGCCAGCCAGACGCAGTCGTAGCCCTGCTCGTCCATGATCGCGATGCGATCCATGGCCCGTTCGTAGACGGTCTCCAGCGGAATCCGCCGCGACCAGGAGAAGAACTGCAGCACCCCGAACTTCATGGGAGCACCCCCGCAGGCAGGATACCCCCGGCCGAATGAACCACCAACTGCGCCGGAGCGACCCTTTCGGCCCCGGAATGTGCGCCTCGCGCCCCTGATGCGGCCGCGCATCGGGCCGCAGCATGAGTACATACCGGCGCGGGGTTGCGGACATGCGTGTGCACGAGGGCCGTTCAACGAATCATCGAATCGGAATCCGGAGCGGGATCTGGCGGGCCTGGCTCCTGGCGCCGACTTTCGCGGCGTTGCTGGGCGCGGTGTTGCTCCTGCAGCCAGGGGGCGATGGAGCGCGCGCAGCGACCAGCGAGCGCGTTGCGTTCAGTTCGTGCGAAACGGAGCCGGTCTCGGGCGTATACCGGAATTGCGAGTTGCACCTCGTTGCCCCGGACGGCTCAAACGAAATTCGGCTCACCCAACCGGCGATCAGAAAGCTCGATTTGTCTCCGAATTGGTCGCCGGACGCCACGAGGATCGCTTTCACGTCCTGCACGCCGATCGCCTCCACAAGCCAATGCGACATCAAGGTCGTCAACTCGGACGGGACGAGTGAGCGCGCCTTCGCCGCAGGGGCGCCCGGGGTGTTGAACACCGGGCCGTCCTGGTCGACCACCGGCGACCGGCTGGTCTACACACGTTGTGAACAGAGTCTGGACTCGCTAACGCAGACCTGCGACTACGTCGTCGCACGCGCGGACGGTTCATCGCCCACCCTCCTGGGGCTGAGTCACCTTCATCTGCGGGCCGGCGACCGGCCCGCCTGGTCACCCGACGGTCAGCATCTGGCATTCGCAGCGTATCTTTCCTCGCAGTGGGACATCTACACCATCCAGGTCGATGGGTCTGGGCTGCGCAATATCACTTCCGCGTTCGATGGAAGCCAATGGTTACCGGCGTGGTCGCCAACGGGGGAACGGATCGCGTTCGTTCAATATCCGTACGGCACGATGCCATGGGACATCTACTCGGCCTCGCCCGACGGTTCGAACCCTAAGAACTTGACCGGTTCCTCGCCCGGCCTGGATCCGTATATCGTACCGTCATATGACAGCCCCCGGTGGAGCCCGGACGGCACAAAAATCCTCTATAGCGAGAGTGTGCTCGACGCTACCGATGTCTGGGTCATGAAC
>CAYYSD010000273.1:0-2232 GCA_964474285.1 uncultured Anaerolineaceae bacterium
AGCCGACGCAGCACTCGGTCCGCGAAATCCGCTCCAAGGGCATCCAGCCGGACGTCATCCTCACACGCAGCGACCACCCCGTGTCGCGCGACATCCTCGACAAGGTGGCCCTCTTCTGTGACGTCGATCCGCGCGCTGTCATCCCGATGGAGACCGCGCAGACGATCTACGAAGTGCCGCTCATCCTCGAGAACTTCGGTCTCGGCGATTTCGTCCTCAACCGCCTCGCGCTCAAGGGCGACCGCGACCTGGTCGAGTGGCGCGAGATGGTCGACCGTCTCAAGCACCCGCAGGGCGTCGTGGAAGTCGCCATCGTCGGCAAGTACGTGGAGCTGCGCGACGCCTATATGTCCGTGAAAGAGTCGCTCGCGCACGCCGGGATCGCGAACCGCGTCGATGTGGACATCCGCTGGGTGCATGCGGAAGACCTGGAACAGCACCCGGCGGAGGACGTCCTCGCCGGCGTTCAGGGTGTGATCGTGCCTGGCGGCTTCGGCGAGCGCGGCTGGGAAGGCAAGATCCGGGCGGCAACGTATGCGCGCACAAACAAGATTCCCTACCTCGGCCTCTGCCTCGGGATGCAGGTGATGGTGACCGAATTCGCGCGCAACGTGCTGGGCCTCGAAGGCGCGAATTCGACCGAGATCGACCCGGAGTCACCCTATCCGCTCATCAGCCTGCTCGACGAGCAGGAAGGCGTCACGGACAAAGGCGGCACCATGCGGCTGGGCTCCTACCCGTGCAAGCTCGAGCCCGGCACGCTGGCGGCGCGCGCCTATTCAACGGGTTCCGTGAACGAACGCCACCGCCACCGTTGGGAGTTCAACAACTTCTACCGGGGGATGCTCGAAGCGGCAGGCCTGCGCGCCAGCGGCACATCGCCGGATGGCTCCCTTGTCGAGATTTCCGAAATCGCGGGGCACCCGTTCATGCTCGGCACCCAGTTCCACCCCGAGCTGCGCAGCCGCCCAAACCGCCCTCACCCGCTCTTCCGCTCGTTCGTAGAAGCCGCCCTCGCGCGCCAGGCACTTGCCGGCGTCGGTGAGGCGGTCGCGGTCGGCGAATAAGCGCAGACCCGGCAGGTAGCCGCGGCGCTCCGTCGCCGCTGGACACGAGATCACCATTGGCGTTGTGTTCCCCCGTCCCGGTGCCCAACGGGCGAACGACGTGAGCCGTTTTCCCGATCCAACTCGTGATGCTGGTGGAGCCGCGGCGTCCGACGCGATTCGAGCCACGGCCCCGCTTCCCTCACTCCGTTCGGACTCGGTGTGGTTGTGGCGTGGCCCGCCGCTCGAAACCGGGCGGCGAACGGAGTGAGCCGTCCACTGTCCGAGTCGCGATGCCGGTGGAGCCATGTTGGGCGGCGCCGGGCGGGGTCGAGCCACGGCTCTCTAGTGGCTCGGGGCCGGGCGCATGCCGGTGGATTCGGTTCGCGGTTCGTCGGCAAGCAGCGCTGCAAACAGCGAGCGGTAGTGCACCATCGCCTGGCGGAGTTCCTCCGTGCTCGCTTCTCCGCGGCCATGCCGGACCGCGACCGCGTGCGCCGCCCGGTAGTTCGGGACCACCTGGGGGTGCCCAACGGAAACATCGGCGGCACGCTGTTCGAAGTTCGTCACCGGGTATCCGCGGGCCAGCATGACCTCGCCCACCAGGTGGTCCGCATCGGCCACAGCGCCCCCTGGCTCATCCACGAAGCGCGCCTGCACGTCGACCCAAAGCCGTTCGTAGCGTTCGCGCTGGTCCTGCCCGAGGGGGCGAACGTTGAGCTGGCGTACGCGGTCACGGCGGCGGGCCAGCTCTGCTTCGCCCTTCGCGCGGCCCTCGCGGCCAACGATCCAGTCGTATTCCGAGCTGAACTCTCTGCGCAATTCCTGTGAGTGCCTTCGCTGCCGGAACGAGATGACGCCCCAGGCGATGACCGCGGCCGCAACCACGGCCAGGATCGCGACTGTTGTCCAAATCCACATATCCATCTGTTCTGTCCTCCGATAGTGGTGCACTCACGATGGCACCGCCGCCGCCGAGGGTGCGCACACTGCACGGCCGATTCGTTGCGCCTCCATCTCAGGTGGACCTGGCTCACGGGACTTCAGCCGTCTGGTGGTCAATGGCCTCCGGCACCCCGTTCCTCGTCTCCGAAGACGGCAACACCATCACCGGCCAGTGGACGAAGACCACGCCCGGCACCGGCATCACCCAGACGTGGACCCGGCACCTCACGAAGGAGTAACG
>CAYYSD010000274.1:0-2200 GCA_964474285.1 uncultured Anaerolineaceae bacterium
GGCTGCGACGCGTCGCAGCCTCGAACACCACCTGAGTTTCCGCCTCCCGTAGGTGGCGCGGCCGCCGCTGGGCATTCGACAGATCTCCGTCTCCCGCAAGGCACGCAGCGGGGGAGGGTCGGGGTAGGGGCCAACCCCGCTGTTCCCTGCCCTCGACCCCTTCGCGCTCCACACCCCGGTGCCGCACAGTCGCAACGCCATGAACCCTGGACCCGCCCCGTGACCATTACTCCAGCGCCGCCCAAACCTCTCACGAAGTCGCCAAGGGGGGGCCTAAGGGCCTGATTTTGTTGTCTCGCATCAAGTTTGAACGGATTTGGAAGGTTGCCATTCTCCGCCCGCTCGCGTCACACCCACTCGCGCCAGGGCACGAAACGGGGGCCGGGCTGGGCCACAACCGTGATTCAACACCAGGTGCCACGGGCCACGCTCGGCGGAGCCGCCGCCTCAATCAGGCTCGCGCTGATCCCTCAAGAACGCCTCGATGTCCTCCAGGAGGTCGGCGCCGGCCGGCTCCGGCACGCTGCCGGCGTCCATCGCCACCTCCAGTCGCGTCACATACGACTGGACCTCGGGATTTCCCGCGAGCGCAGCGTTCACCTCCGCGACGAACCGCTCGTTCGCAGTCGCCAGCTCACGCGTATCGAAGGGCACGCCTACGATCGTCTCCAGCCGCTTGAGCAGAGCCATCGTCGCGCCCGGGTTCTGCGCGGTCGTCACGTAGTGGGGCACGTTCGCCCAGAGGCTCGCCGAAGCCATCCCCGCCCGACGCATGCTGTCGGCCATCACGCCTACGATGCCCGTCGGGCCTTCGTAGCGCGAGGTCGTCAGGTTGAGGCGTTCCGCCACCGCAGGGTCCGGGGCCGAACCGGTGACGCGAGCCGGGCGCGTGTGCGGCACCTCGGCCATCAGCGCTCCCAGCGAAACAACCGTCACGACACCCAGGTCGCGAAACAACGAGATGTGCCCCGACGCGAACGCGCCCCAGCGCAGGTGCGGCTCCACGCCCACAACCACCACGATGTCGTGCGGCCCCGTGGGGTTCCGCGCAAAGTAGAAGTCCTGCTGGGGCCATTGCACTTCGCGTTCGCCGCGAAGGTTCATGCGCACGCTCGGCCGCATCTCCCGGAAGTCGAAAAACGTCTCCGGATCGAGCGAAGCGAACTTCCGCGCGCCAAGCCTTCTCACGGCAAAGCGCGCGGCCGTCGTGGCCGCCGAGGCCGCGTCGTTCCATCCCGAGAACGCCACGACGGCGATCGGTTCACGCAACTCCGGGGTGCGGTCGATCTTGATGAATTCCACGCGCGCAGAGTACCAGAACCGTGGGCGCGCTGCCGTCTCACGCCGGCCGTTCAAACCTTGTTCTCGTCTGAACCATTCTCCATTATTATGACGCCAATGAACCGCAGCCGGCGGGGCTCCCCACATCCGGGGATGTCAAGGCGTGAGCGGGCCGAAACGGGGACGGCCTGGAAGATCGCGTTTGCAGTCGCGCTCCTGACCGCGATCGGGAGCCTGTTCGTCCTCGCCGGGGCGATTCTCACGTCCAGGCCTGCCCTCACCGCCGGCCTCGCTTCGCCCTCGCCTCCTATGCCGGGCCTCGCGCCTGCCTCCACTGGCACGCCGGGAACGGCCACCGTGCGCGCCGAACGCTCCCCGGGCGCCGTCGTCACCCCCGCCGCCCCCCCCAACCCCCTCGCCCGATGCGCCATGAGCGACGCGCTTGGTCCCCTCGAAAAGGACGGCACATCGATCGTTGTCTTTCGCCCCGCCGACGGACTCGCAATGGCGATCAATGGCGACGAAATCTACTACGCCGCCAGCCTCTACAAACTCGCCGTCCTCTATGAAGCCGAACGCGAACGTTCCCGCGGTGAACTCGACCTTGCCTCGCCTCTTTATCTATCTGAGACCGACGCCGCCGAAGACCTGGGGACGCTCGGTTCGGTTGCCTTCGCCGCCGACGGCTCAATCAGTTTCGCTGACGCCCTCTTTGCCATGATCACCATCTCCGATAACGCCCTGGCCAACGCGCTCATGCACCACTTCACGTCGTCGCGCATCGACGAAACCCTGCGCGGACTTGGCCTCCAGGACACTTCGCTGAACACCGAAGAACTCCCCACCACAGCCGCCGACATGGCCCGCCTCATGGAGGCCATCGTCACCGGTGAGGGTGTCGACTCCGAATCGCTCAGCC
>CAYYSD010000275.1:0-2160 GCA_964474285.1 uncultured Anaerolineaceae bacterium
ACGGCTGGACGAGCTGCTGGCGGAGATGCGTTCGGCGCGCATGCACATGGCGATCGTCGTGGACGAATACGGCGGCACCGCCGGCGTCGTCACCATCGAAGACTTGCTCGAACAGATCGTGGGCGAAATCGAAGACGAATACGACGTGGCCCAGCCGGCGATGGAGATCATCTCCGACGACGAGGTGGTGCTGGACGCCAGCGAGCCGACGGACGTGCTCCGGGATCTGTTCCACCAGGACGTTGAATCGGAAGACTTCGACACCGTGGGCGGCTATCTCATCCACGCGTTGGGGCGCATGCCGGCGGTGGGCGACGAGGTGGAGGCGGGCGGCCTGCGGATGCGCGTGCTCAGCATGTCCGGGAGGCGCCTGCGACGCTTGCGGGTGGCGCGGATGCGAGAGCACGTCGAGGTCTGAGCGCAGACAGGCCGGGAGCCGGTGTGGTGGAGGTGCGGTCGGCCTTCCTGAGCTGGTGGCCGCTACAGCCGGAGTTCGCCCAATCGGCGCCAGCGGTCCGGCTCATCTCCACACGGTGGCCTGCGGAACGGGTCTCGGGCCGCATCCACTCGCCGCGGCCGTCCAGCCGATATGCACGGACGCGCCGGTGACCGCGATTTGGGCTTGTTGGAGGCTCCGTTTATAGTCCGGGGCGATGGACGGACACGGGGATCTGGCCTATTGGCTCGCCTTGCGGCGGGCCGGACTGGGGAGCACGAACTTTTCGCTGCTGGTCGCCGGCTTCGGGAGCATCGGCGAGGCGTGGGGCGCCGGAGCGGATGACCTCCGTCGCGCCGGCCTCGATCCACAGTACGTCCGGGCCTTCGTGAAGGCGCGAAACGGCTTCGACGACGAACGCGAACTGCGCCTGCTGGAAAAGCACGGCGTTCGCGCGCTCACCTGGCTCGACGAGGACTACCCGCTGTCCCTCCGCGAAATCCCGCAGAGCCCGCCCGTGATCTTCGTGCGCGGGGCGACGGGACCGCAATTTGACGACGCCGTTGCCGTCGTCGGCACGCGACAGGTCACGCCGTATGGGCGGCAGGCGTGCGAGACCTTTTGCGAGGCGCTCTCACGGGCGGGTGTCGCGATCATCAGCGGTCTGGCGAGGGGCATCGATTCCATCGCTCATCGCGTGGCGGTGGAACGCGGGACACCGACGGTGGCTGTGCTCGCCGGGGGCATCGACCAGGTCTACCCACGGGAGAACACGGGCCTGGCCGAGCGCATCCTGGAGGCCGGTGCGCTCGTGAGCGAGTACCCCGTCGGCATACCGGCGCGGCCGGACTACTTCCCGCGGCGAAACCGCATCCTCTCCGGGCTGGCGCGGGCTACGCTCGTGGTGGAGGCGGGCGAAGGGAGCGGGGCGCTGCATACGGCGAACTGGGCCTTCGAGCAGCAGCGCGACGTGTTCGCGATCCCCGGAAGCATTTTTTCGCGCCAGAGCTCGGGGACCAACCAGCTGATCCGCGAAAACACCGCGCGACTGGTAGCTTCGCCCGAACAACTCTGCGAGGAGCTGAACCTCTTGAGCGCCGGGCGGCAGACGCCGATGCGCTTCCACGAAGGACCGGCTGCGAAACCGGTGGCGGTGGCCGCTCCGCAGACGCCGGGAGGAGACGGACTGGTGGCGCTGCTGGCGAACGGACCATTGCATGTGGACGAACTTGCCCGCACCCTTGCGAAGCCTGTCGCGGAAGTGAGCGGCATGCTCACGATGCTCGAATTGGAGGGCGCCGTGGTGCAAGACGGGCCGATGAAATATCGGAAGACGTGAACTCGGGAATCGCCCTGCTTGACAAAGCGTGCCGGTTCCCTAAACGGTAAACAGCGAATCAGCTGCGTTGGAGCAGCCCAGGCAGGAAGCGTGACCACAGCACCAACCTCTCCGCGGCGAACGGCCGCGCGTAAACCAGCGGCGCCGAAGCGGCCCGCAACCCCCACCGCCCGGAGGCAACCGGCAGCAGCGGGCGGCGGCGCATCGACGCGCCGCGCTCGTGGCAAAGGGGCAAAGCTTGTCATCGTCGAATCGCCGGCGAAGGCGCGTACGGTCGAAAACATCCTCGGCGGCGACTACCGGGTGATCGCGTCGGTGGGGCATGTGCGTGACCTGCCGAACTACGGGTAGGGCGTGGCGGACATCGAACGCGGTGACTTCTCGC
>CAYYSD010000276.1:0-2142 GCA_964474285.1 uncultured Anaerolineaceae bacterium
CTGATCGACCCCGACACCCCGATGGTGTGGCGCGGGCCGATGGTGACCCAGGCTCTGGAGCAACTGCTGAACGAGACCAAGTGGCGGGAGATCGACTACCTGGTGGTGGACCTGCCGCCCGGGACCGGGGACATCCAGCTGACGCTGGCCCAGCGCGTGCCGGTGACCGGCGCCGTGATCGTCACCACGCCCCAGGATATCGCCCTGATCGACGCCCGCAAGGGACTCAAGATGTTCGAGAAGGTGGGCATTCCCATCCTCGGCATCGTCGAGAACATGAGCACCCACGTCTGCTCGAAGTGCGGCCACGAGGAGCACATCTTCGGCGAGGGCGGCGGCGACAAGATGGGCAAGGACTACAACATCGAGATGCTGGGGTCCCTGCCGCTCGACATCCACATCCGCGAGCAGGCCGATTCCGGCAAGCCGACCGTGGTAGCCGACCCGGACGGGCACGCGACCCGGATCTACAAGCAGATCGCCCGCCGCGTCGCGATCAGGATCGCCGAGAAGGCGCAGGACCACACGGCGGCGTTCCCGAAGATCGTCATACAGAATACCTAGAGACCGGGCATGAGCATCAAATCAGACCGCTGGATCCGCCGCATGGCGCGCGAGAGCCGCATGATCGAGCCGTTCGAGCCCGGCCAGGTCAAGGAAGTGACGGGGCGCAAGATCGTGTCTTACGGGACCTCGAGCTACGGCTACGACGTGCGCTGCTCGGACGAGTTCAAGCTTTTCACCAACATCAACACCACGATCGTCGACCCCAAGAACTTCGACCCGAATTCGTTCGTGGACCTGAAGAGCGACGTCTGCATCATCCCGCCCAATTCCTTCGCCCTGGCGCGGACGGTCGAGTACTTCCGCATTCCCCGCAACGTCCTCACCATCTGCCTGGGCAAGTCGACCTACGCCCGCTGCGGCATCATCGTGAACGTCACGCCCCTGGAGCCGGAGTGGGAGGGCTACGTGACCCTGGAGTTCTCCAACACCACCCCCCTGCCGGCCAAGATCTACGCCAACGAGGGCGTGGCGCAGTTTCTCTTCCTCGAAGCCCAGCCCGACGACATCTGCGAAACCTCCTACAAGGACCGCGGCGGCAAGTACCAGGGGCAGGTGGGCGTGACGCCGCCAAAGGTCTGATAAACCCGGACGCGTCGCGCTGGTTTGTCTCCGGCCGTTCGGGCGGACCGTGGCGGCCGCTCAACGCCCGGAACCCGGTCACCCGATTTGCCGCGCGCCGGCTTCGGCAGGGCGTTTCCAGTCAATTCATCCTTCGTCGCCCGTCCGTCATCGGTCGTCATGTCGCCGTGTGTTCGCAACGGCTGTAACAAATTTCTCCGCGCGTCTCCGCCGCCGGCTTTCGCCGCTGCGCTAACGCCGCTTCGCCGCCGGCGTTGGCTTCTCGACCGTTGCGTATCCGACACGCCGCCCGGGAAAAATTTTCGGGAAACTTGAAAAAACTCTTGATTCCTGGTACCGCGAATCTATAATTCGCGGAAGTTTTGCGTTTTTGTGACGCAACAGGAATCGGGAACGGGCACCATGACAATGGCAACGAAGAGCCGGCTCGCGGCGGAAGTAGCGGTTCGAGACATACCGGAATCCTAGGTCTCAAGGAGAACTTTGATGGCCGTGCGCCCTGTCGCCCTCAAGAACCCGCAGCCCCCCGCCCCCGAACCCGAACAGCCCCAACTCTTCGACACGCATCCCGAAGTCCGCCTGGACTTCAAGCACGTCCGCAAGGCGCTGAAGCAGGGCTACACCCGCCCCTTCCTCCTGGTCGACACCGGTATCGTTCGCAACAAGGTCCGCCGCTTCAAGGCCGCCATGCCGCGGGTCCACCCGCATTACGCGGTGAAGGCCAACCCCGATCCCCGTGTCCTCAAGGTCCTGGTCGAGGAGGGCGCGGGCTTCGAGATCGCCTCCATCGCCGAACTCGACACGCTGCTCGAGTTGGGCGTGCCGGCCGCCGAGGTCTTCTACAGCAACCCGATGAAGTCGCGCGCCTACATCGAGTACGCGGCGGCGAAAGGCGTCGAGTGGTTCGTCCTCGACAGCATCGAGGAGTTGCGCAAGGTTCACAGCATCAAGCCCGACGCCAAGCTCTACGTCCGCATCGAGGCTCCCAACGTGGGC
>CAYYSD010000277.1:0-2140 GCA_964474285.1 uncultured Anaerolineaceae bacterium
TTCATGGAGCAACCCCTTCAACGGCCGTTGTCCGCCCTGTCCGCCGCGCCGCAAAAGTATAGCGGAATTCACTGGCGCTTCGCGCGGGACGTTGTCCCTTATTCCGCGGTCGGTGCCCGACGCGTCAGTGAGTCCAGGTGGGCGCGATGTTTTTGCACCAGTTGCCTGATTTCTCTTGCTTCCTGGGTCCGCAGGAGGTTTGGCGCGACCCCACGGGCTGTCGCGATCTCGTTCAGGATCGCGCCAGGCCTCTTCGCACTCTTCCCGGTCATCCTCAAAACGTAGACCAACGGTCTTGATGCCGAGTCGACGGCGATGTCGCGGAGGTGCATCAATAGGAGCCCGGTGGCTTTCATTGGATCATGTCCGGTGCCACTCGTGACGACTAACGTCAGCTGGGTGTTCGCCAGCGCGACCATTTCGCGAGCCGCTCGCAACATCTTCTCGTCGTTAGTGATGAACCCGCCGAGCCCCTCGTGTTGCAGCTCCAGGAGAATCTCCCAGTCTTCGACACCCCGGACGAGGTCGGGCCGAAACGTCCCAAGCCTGACGAGACTAAGGCTGTCGGGCCAGCTCTGGCGAAGAGCATTGTCTGGAAAGTTCTGATCGAGCGCGAAGCGCGAAGCCACGGCTCAGGCGGCCAACTTCGCTTCCAGGCTGATTGCGCTCTCTACCGATTCGAGGGACAGCTCGGGAAACAGGGAAACGATCGATCCAGTGAGATAGCCCGCGCGAAATAGCTCGTAGATCGTGCGCGTCGGGATCCTCGTGCCTTCGACATGGGGCTCCCCAGAGAGCTTGCCCGGGATGATTCGCATCCCTTTCGCTGGTCGCAGGAGGTCCGGTCCATCTCCGAAGGGCTTCACGAGTTCGAGGACATCCGACAAGAGAATCTGTCCCGATGCGACCAACATCTGATGGTCAGGATCATCGAGGACGATTCGTCCGTCGCGCGTCACCTGCACTCGCGACAGCGCTTCGTCGCGCCTGGCGAAGCTGCGTTCCAGCGAAGCAACCATTGCTCTCACCTCGGGCATTCCCGTGCGTGCAGCCTCCGGTTTGTCGGCACGGAGCCAGTGAACCAACCGTAAGAGCAACAAGTCTCCCCAGTTCCACAGCCGTGTGCGTGGGTCGGGTGAGACTCCGGGCCGCACGATTCCATGTCGGGCCCAATAATGGAGGGTCGAACGTGGCACCCCGGCAAGAGCCGATGCGCGGTTGGCGTCGTAGATGCCGCGGCCGGGATCGATCACCATGCCAGTTGAGGCTTCAGCGATTGCCATGGCCGTATGCTGACGCCTCCAGGTAGTTGCTGCAATTCCCCTTAGCGCACCGACTCCCGGTACTTGCGGATCGCGTCGATGTGGTCCTGGGGCGTGGCCAGGTTCGCGCCCATCGTGACGACGGAGACGTAGTTCGCATCGAGCGCCTTCCAGGCGTCAAGGTCCGCCTGCCAGCGGTCCGCGGGCGCGCCGATGTTCACGCGCCCTTCGATGCCGAACGTGGCCGGGTCGCGGCCCGCGTCCCGAACGTACTGGCGGATGCGGGCGATGGCGGCTTCGCGCGGATCGTCGCGCCGGAACTGCGGGATGATGCCATCGCCGATGCGGGCGGCGCGCTGGTAAACTCGCTCATCGCTGCCGCCGAACCAGATCGGGATCGATCGCGCGGGCCGCGGCAGGATGTTGGCGCGACTGATGGTGTGCCACTTCCCCTTGAAGTCGACGATGGGTTCCGTCCACAGGCGGCGGAGCACTTCGACCTGCTCTTCCTGGCGCCGCCCGCGGTTGTGGAAGTTCTCGTTCAGCGATTCGTACTCGACCCAGTTCCAGCCGGTGCCGATGCCAAGGCGGAGGCGGCCCCCGGAGAGGATGTCGACTTCCGCCGCCTGCTTGGCAACGAGCGCCGTCTGCCGCTGGGGCAGGATGATGATGCCCGTCGTCAGTTCGATGCGGCTGGTGACTCCGGCCAGGTAGCCGAAGAGCACGAACGGCTCATGGAAGGCGGTCTGGTCGGTATATGGCCCGGTCAGGCGTGGCTCGCGCTCCGGGTGCGCCCCGAGCACGTGGTCGTAGGCGAGGAGGTGGCTATAGCCGAGCGCCTCGGCCGCCTGGGCGAAATCGCGGAGGACGGCGGGGTC
>CAYYSD010000278.1:0-2125 GCA_964474285.1 uncultured Anaerolineaceae bacterium
CAGTCGAGCGCGCGCTTCAGATCGATGAGCTGCTGACCGGTGGTCGGCTGCACCGCCGTCGAAGTGCGCGTGCCGCCGACCGCCACGCAACCGCCAGCCGCCAGGAGCGCACCAAGCGCTCCCGCGACGAGCGCTGAACGGATCGAGATGGATGCAGATCTGCGCATGGGCGACATCGTACCTGCCGACGCGCGGCGCACCGAATTCACTTCGTCGAAGGCGATCGACGCGATCCGCGACGGATCGGGATGGCCGCCGCGATCATGAGCAGGACGAACGCGCCGGGCGACGGCACCGGCGCGATCGCCATGATCTGCAGGTGATAGGTCTGCGACGCGTCGGTCGGATTGAAGGCAGGCGTGCTGATCGTGGTCGACCCTCCGCTCAGGAGCGTCGGTGCGCCTTGTCCCGGAGCGTCGAAGTCGGCGAGGTCGAAGGTGCCGTCGAGCGTCGTCGAGTAGCCCGTCCACGCCCCGGAGGTGAAGGAGGGCTCGAAGTGCGTGACGAAACTCATGGCGGTCCCGCCCGAGTCCTGGGAGAAGCGGATCCGGAAGCCCTCCCAGTCGAGGCCGCTGGTGTTGCTCACCGAGATCGTCCAGAAGTCGAGCGTCCCCGGCGCGGCCACCGCGGGCAGGCCGGCGTCGAGTCCGTCGACGAAGAGGTCGTGCCAGGCATTCGCCTCGGAGAGCGCGACCGGCGGCGTCACGATGGCGCTCGCGTGGGCGCGGGGCGCCGGCGACGCGGCAACGGCAGACAGAATGATCAACGCGAACGCGCGATGCATGTCCTTCTCACCCATCACTGCCGAGGAAAACAACCACCCCTGCGCCGGAAGTTTGGACCGGAGTCGGTGATCGGTCAATTCGGGCAGATTCGGATCGGCCTTGATTCGCGAAAAACGGGCGTGGCCGGAAGGAGTCGTCGTCGGCAGCGATTACGGTGCTGCTCCGTGATCTGCGGCTGAGTGGACGCGGAACAGCGAAGCCCCGGCAAGTCCAGGGCAACAACGCCAGGGGGACTCAGGAGTTGCGGGCAGAGTGGCGGGGCTCAGGCCCGAAATCTACGGAAGTATGTAGTTGATGAAAACGGCCCCCGTTGACGCTGGGGGCCGCTTTCGCTCGGGGGGCAGACGGTAGCAGGCGCTAGGCCCGCTTCCGCTTCGTCCGCCGCTTCTTCTTCGCCGGGGATCGACCGGGCCAGCCCTCGGCTGGTCGGGCCTTGCTCAAGCCCTGCCGCACGGCGGCGGTCCAGTCGCCCTCCAGCTTGAGGCGCTCTGGTTCGCGACCACCCGGCTTGCCGCCTTCTAGAAGTTCATCCACAGGCATTCGGTCTCTCGATTCTTCGACTTCCCGCCAGCGGCGTGATTCGCGATTTTGCAGGATACGACGCGCCAGTCACGGTACAGGCGCTTGTACAGCGGCGATGCGTACCCGCTCACCACGATCTTGGCCTTGCACTTGTGCAAGAGCGCGCCGAGCTTTTCGTGCTCCTCGTCTCCCATCTCTCCGTGGTAGACGGCTCGGCTTGCTTCGCATCGAGTGCTGTGAACGTACGGCGGATCACAGTAGATCAGCCCTTCCGCATGATCGAACTTCGGAATCGCGTCGAACGCCGACTGGCAGAGAATCTGGACTCTTCGGAGTCGGTCGATCACGGCGGGTAGCTGCTCGATTGCCGACCACCACGCATTCACGTCGCCCGCCATTCCACCACGAGCGCGGCCAGTGGCGAAGCTCCAATAGTTGCCCTTGCCCGCGAACGATTGTCTCCACCGAACGAAGTCCGCAAGCGCGGCGTCGACATCACCGCGTGTCTTGTTCGGCGTCGATGCCGCCGTGAATTCGACCTGTGAATAGGGCGTCGCCATCGCCTTCGCGAGGAACGCTTCGCCGTTGTCCCTCAGCACCCGAAAAAGCCGGGAAATCCTGAGGTCGAGATCGTTGTAGGTCTCGACATCGACGGGCTCCTTGTTCAGGAGGACCGAAGCGCCTCCACCGAACGGCTCTAGGTACACACGGTGTTCGGGGAAGTGGCTGATGATCCACTTCGCCAGATAGTATTTTACGCCGTACCATGCGATCGGGCCTTTGGGAACGTTGCGGTTGAACCAAGCTGGTCGTTTGTC
>CAYYSD010000279.1:0-2096 GCA_964474285.1 uncultured Anaerolineaceae bacterium
TAGTCCGCGTTCAAGCGATCGCTCTCCTCGATGATCTTCTCCACCGCCGGGCCCTGGATGAGCAGGCCCTCCGCGTCGACGCCCTCGGCACGCAACGCATCGCGCAACGCGTGCAGCCGAGCGTCGTCCTTGCGAATCTCGCGCGAGACCGCGTCGCGCACGGTCGGCGGGCCCACCTCGTAGCCCACGAAGTCCGGGTCCGGCGGCTCGACATGCATCAACACCACTCTCGCGTCGATCCTCTTGGCGAGAGAGCGCGCGCCGTCGGCGACCCGTGATGACACGGCGGACAGATCGACCGGGACCAACACGACGGGCGTGGGCACGAGCGATTCCTCCGCAGACAAAGTTCGAGCCTACCAAAGGCCGCCACGAAGGCTCCAAACCGGGCACCGCTCCGCGGCGTCTGGGAATCTGTGCATGGGCTGGGAGTTGAATATGAGCGTGTACTCATGTTATAAAGTCGCACGGGCGGGATCAGCGGCTCGATCGCGTTTTGCGCTCCGCAGGCATAAGCCGTTGACGGGTATAGCGTTATTGGCGTTCGTTCGGGCGGGTTATTGACCGTAATTCACTCGGCTCTGAACGTGAACCTTTTATCAGGAAATTGGGTTTAAGTTGGCACTTTTGCCGCGCAAGCGGCAAGAACGACTGGGAGGCTTCGTCTCATGGGTTTCAGGTACACCGGTTTGGCAGTGGCGCTGGCTGGCGCCGTGATTGCGTTCCCGGCTCTGGCCGCGGAAGACCCGGCAGCGGCTGCAGGGTCCGGCGCGACAAGCATCACGTATACCAAGGACATCGCCCCGATGCTTCAGGCGCATTGCGGTGAATGCCACCATCCCGGGGGCATCGCTCCGTTCAGCCTGAACAGCTACCGGCAGGTCCGGGGCTGGAGCAAGATGATCAAGGAAGTTGTGCTCGACGGCCGCATGCCTCCCTGGCACGCCGACCCGCACGTGGGCGAGTGGAAGAACGACCGCAGCCTCTCAGACGAGCAGAAGCTGACGATCACCAAGTGGATCGACGGCGGCATGCCGCAGGGCGATCCGGCTGACGCGCCGGAAGAGGTCGAGTGGCACAACGAATGGCGCATCGGTGAACCGGACGCCGTGTTCGAGATGCCGGAAACGGTCACCATCGACCCGGCGGGCGTCGTTCCGTACATGTACTTTGAGACGAAGACGAACTTCGAAGAGGACGTCTGGGTGTCGGCGATGGAATGCCTCCCCGGCAATCCGAAGGTCGTCCATCACATTATCATGTTTGTCAGCGATCCGAACAGCCCGCTGAACTTCCGCGACGACGAAGTCGGTGAGGAACAGTCGAGCGGCTTCCTGGATGCGTTCGCGCCGGGCGGCATTCCGCAGGTGCTTCCGGAAGGCCAGGCGCGGCGGATCCCGAAGGGCGCGAGCCTGGTCTGGCAAGTGCACTACACGCCGACCGGCAAACTCGAGACGGACCGCTCGCGGTTCGGCGTGAAGTTCGCCAAGGGCCCGATCAACTTTGAAATGCGCACGGGCAACGCGATCAACACCGAGTTTGAGATTCCGGCCAATGCCGACAATCACAAGGTTGAATCGTGGACGACGTTCAGCTCGCCGGTGACGCTGATGTCCTTCGCGCCTCACATGCATTACCGCGGCAAGTCGTTCGAATACTTCATCGAGACGCCGGACGGCAAGAAGACGCACCTGCTCTCGGTCCCGCGTTACGACTTCAATTGGCAGACGACGTACGACCTCAAGGAACCGTTGTTGGTGCCGGCGGGCTCGAAGATGCACTGCATCGCGCACTTCGACAACTCGGCGAACAACCCGTACAACCCTGACCCGGAAAAAGCCGTCCGCTGGGGGGATCAGACGTGGGAGGAGATGATGATCGGCTTCTTCCACTACTCGACCGGCGTGAAGAAGGAAGCGGTCCAGGGCGACTGAGTCGCTTCGCTTTCTGAGTCACAAGGCTTACAGACTCCAACGCTAATCCAGCGTTAGCATCGACAAGCGGGCGCGAGGCCATCCCCCTCGCGCCCGCCGCCTTTTTGTCCACGCTCGGACGCGTTTCCTATACTGTTCGCGGCGGGGTTCCGATGATTCTCA
>CAYYSD010000280.1:0-1947 GCA_964474285.1 uncultured Anaerolineaceae bacterium
CCCTTCAGCTACGTCTTCGACAACAACGTCAACAACAGCCCCGACAGCCGCGACAACGACCTCTTCTACGTCCCCCTCGTCAGCGACCCCATCGTCCGCTACGCCACTCCCGCGGACGAAGCCGCGATCAACGCCTACATCAACACCCGCCCTGAGCTCGCTGCCCACCGCGGCCGCATCTTCCCCCGCAACGGTGCCCGCAACCCCGCGATCCACCGCTGGGACCTCAAGTTTACGCAGGACGTGAAAATCTGGCGCGATCATCAGGTCCAGCTCACCCTCGACTTTATCAACTTCGGCAACCTTCTGAACGATAGCTGGGGCCGCACCTACCGCTCCGACTTCCCAGGCATCCTTAGCTTCGTCAACGTCACCAACGCCGCCACTGCCGCAACGCAGGGCTTCTACACCTACCAGGCCAGCATCAGCGGCAACTCCAACTCGCAGGAGCAGCTCCGCGACACTTTCGGCGAATCCCGCTGGTCCATCCTCGCCGGTGTCAAATGGTCCTTCTGAAAGCACTTTGAGGACGCCCCGCTTTCCGAATATGCATGGTGCAAAATGCAGTAGCTCGTAGAGCTGACGTCTTCAGAAATGGGAAGGCGCGCGGTCTCACGGCCGCGCGCCTTTTGTTTCGTCCCGGTTTCACTCGCCGTGTCCAGTTCAGGGCGACGACTACACGACGATGCTCCTCATGAAAAAGCCCCCTCAAAGAAGGGGCTGAACGAAGATCAGTAATCTTCGGGGAGGAGGACGGTCGTGACGCTGCGATCCGCCTCCGTGATGATCCAGAACTTCGCGCCAAAGACGCCGTGGTAGACCGACAGCAGCCGCGTGCCCTCGACAAGCGCGCGATCGTTGGCCTGCTTGTCCTCGTCACACACATCGCCCCAATCGCCGGATCGGTGTCGGTTAATGGCATTACGCACGTCGTCGCCCGTAAGCGCTTGGAGCGCGTTGGACGTGGCGACCAGCCGGCCCAGGGCAAACTTGGGTGTGATTGCCATCATGACGGGAGCACTCCCAGGAGTTTTGCTTCCTCGGCGGTGAGGTGCTTCGTCTGGAAGCCCTCGTTCGCAAAGGCAACAACACGGGCATAGCTGCGGAGCGCGAGCCGTTGCAGAACACCGGCTCGCCCCTCACGACCCGCGTCGTCTTCATCGAACATGATGACGACGCGCGAAGCCGGCGACAGCGCCCCCGTGATCAAGGCTTCCTGAGCAATGGACAGGGAACTGCCCATCAGCGCGACCACCTTGCGAATGCCAAGCTGCCAGAGCCTCATCGCGTCGAAGAATCCTTCGACGACCACCAGCGGATGCTCCGGCGGCTCGTGCATGGCCTCGGCGAAGCGGTAGACCTCCAACGCCTTCTTGAAGCCGTCCGGCAACCGGTATTTCGGCCGCTCGGGCGGCGGTTCACCAGGCCAGCGGCCGGCATAGCCGACCAGCTCGCCCTTGGCGTTATGGATCGGGATGGCGATACGCTGGGCCATGACGCCCTTCGCGCAGTAGCCGATCCCGAAGGCGTCGATGGTCTCCGGGGTAAGCCCGCGCTCCGCAAGATACGGGTGTGAAGGGTCGAGCTCCAACTGGAAACCCAACGGCCGGTTCGGCCCCGCCTCTTCCTTCGTTGGTTTACCCGGTGCGGACTTGACGGCCGGAGAGGCCGCTTCGCCTGCGTGAGCAGCCGCGTTCGGATGTGAGGACGAACGTTCTGGCGGGGAAGAGCGCGTTGCACGCCGCTCGCTAGTTACGGAAGCATGCTCGCGCTCGTTTTCGGCATTCAGCTGCGTCCGGTCGAGGTGGAACCACTCGATGAGGCGGTTGGCCGCCTCCAGCGGCGGGATGTCCTCCTTGCGGGCGACAAAGTCCAGGACATTGCCGCCGCAGTGGCACTGGCTGAAGCAATTCCAGCAATTCTTGCTGATCGAGACCCGGAATTGCG
>CAYYSD010000281.1:0-1802 GCA_964474285.1 uncultured Anaerolineaceae bacterium
CTCTATGCCAGCAACTCCACGGCCTTGGTCGCGATCGACGACCCGGTCACGGGTGTCACCGAGCCCGAGCAGAACACCGGCGTCAAAGGCAACGTGCTTCTCAAGCCCGAGACCAGCAAATCGATCAACATCGGCGTGGTCTGGTCGCCCAAGGGCAAGCTTGAGGGCTTTACCGCCTCTCTCGACTACTGGAATATCAAGCGCAAGAACAAGGTGGACGTGAACGAGCAGAACGTGCTCGACCGCTCGGTCCTCGGCCTCCTGTTGCCCGGCGAGCGCATCGACCGCGACAGCGCGGGCAACCTCGTCTACATCCAGGCGATCCACCGCAACGTCGGCCAGACCAACGTCGATGGCTTCGACATCAACTCCAGCTACATCTGGAAGACCGGTTCATGGGGGCGTTTCGACGCCGGCTTCAACGCCAGCTACATGCGCAATTACAAGGAGGCCAGCATCGAGGGTGTCCCCTTGGAGCAGTTCATCGACACCGCCATCAGCTCCGCCGACGACGCCTACCTCCGCCTCAAGGCCCAGGGATGGCTCGGCTGGAACTGGAAGGACATGAGCGCCCGCCTGACCGCCAACTACACCCACGGATTCGACGATCTGGGCGGCGATCCCAACACAGGTATTCCCTTCCGCGTCGATGCCACCACGTTCTTCGACTTGCAGGTCACCTACAAGCTGTTCCCCGCCAAGTCGACGGCCGACCGCAAGTGGTGGTCCGATGTTACCCTCACCGCCGGCTCCACCAACCTGTTCGACAAGGCGCCCCCGTTCGCCGCGGACGGTGGCAACAACTCGAACGGCTACCCGGGCTTCCTCTATAACACTACGGGCCGCTTCGTTTACTTCGGCCTCGAGAAGAAGCTCTGAGCACGCTTTGCGGATGTCCTGCTTTTAACGAAATGCATGGTGCGAACTTGCAGTAGCTAGGAGCTTCCCGACACCCGCAATAAGGGGGAGGCGCGACGGGCAACCGTCGCGCCTCTTGCTTTTGTGCGGCGCGCCATCCCCCTGTAGGATCGGGTTTACCCCGCGATTCGAGATGCGCTCCATTTCAACAACCCATCGGAGCAGCTCACAGTCTCCCGCGAATAACGCGGATACTTCATCCGTGCCCTTTCGTGATATCAGTGGCCAAAATTAACTTCATCCCGGCCTGTTCTTTCGTCTCCGAACATCGCGCATTGCTTCCGCCGGGCATGTCATTGGTCGCTGCGTCCTCGCCGCTTGCGGAAAAGACCATCAACCGGACACCCATGAAAACGCGGCGCCATCGGACATCCTGTATGCTTGCCGTCATCGCTCTCACCATGCTCGCGACCAGCTGCACGACGCCGAAGTCCTACGTTGGCGAGGATCTCGCCGGTGGTCCGCCCCCGCCGCCGCTGATCAAGCTGAAGCAGCCCGAGCACTCCGCCAAGGAAACTCTCGAGGCCCAGAAGCGTCTCTGGTGGCCCGGATCCTGAAGCGCGCGCTTCAGTGCAGATCAATCGTGCGCCGATTTCATGCCCCGGTCCGTGACGTTGGCTGCAATGAAGTGACGTAGACCGCCGCCGCGTTGCCGTCACAGGGAGGGTGGCGAGCCTCGCGGCAATCCTAGGGCCGGTGAACCGGACTATGTCCGGCTGTCGGCCCGAGCAAACCAACCCCATGAATACACGAAACGTCCACACACCGTTCGCGGCGTGGTCGCGCCCTGCGCGCGCCATGTTCGCTTTCGCCGCTGTCGCCGGAACCTCGGTCCTTTTTGGCCAGGGTGCGGCGTCCACCACCGGCAATGAGGAACCCACCAA
>CAYYSD010000282.1:0-1768 GCA_964474285.1 uncultured Anaerolineaceae bacterium
CCTCGCGCTCACGGGCCGCTCCGTGCCCCACGCCGCGATGATGATGATCCCCGAGGCCTGGAGCGGCCACGAGTCGATGAGCGCGGAGAAGAAGGCCTTCTACGAATACCACAGCTGCCTGATGGAGCCGTGGGACGGTCCTGCCTCCGTCGCCTTCACGGACGGCAAGGTCATTGGCGCCGTCCTGGACCGGAACGGCCTGCGTCCCTCTCGTTTTTATGTCACGAAGGATGACCTCGTCATCATGGCGTCCGAAGTCGGAGTCCTTCCGATTGAGCCGGAGCGCGTTCTGCACAAGGGCCGCCTGCAGCCCGGCAAGATGTTCCTGGTGAGCCTGGAAGAGGGCCGGATCATCGACGACGCCGAACTGAAGAACACGCTCGCCGCCGAGCGCCCCTACGGCGACTGGCTCCGTCAGAACCTGCTTCCGATCGAGGAGATCCAGGACGTCGAGGCGCCTCCGCACTACAACGAAGCGGAGCTGCTCGAGCGCCAGATGGCCTTCGGCTACTCGCTCGAAGACCTCAAGTACGTCCTCACGCCGATGGCGAACACCGGCGAAGAGGCCATTGGGTCCATGGGTACCGATACGCCGCTCGCCGTGCTCAGCGACCGGCCCCAACCGCTCTACAACTACTTCCAGCAGCTGTTCGCGCAGGTCACCAACCCCCCGCTGGACGCGATCCGCGAAGAACTCGTGACCTCGGTGAAAACGGTCATCGGGCCAGAGGGCAACCTGCTCGATCCGGAGCCTGAGAACTGCCACCTGGTCAGCCTCGACAGCCCCTTCCTCGACAACCAGCAGCTCGCGAAGTTCCGTTCATTGCGCGACCACTCGCTCCGGGCGACGGTCCTGCCGATGGCGTTTCCTGCGCGCCTGGGCCCCTCCGGTCTCGCGCCGGCCATGGATTCGCTCTACGCGCTGGCGGACGCAGCAATCGACAATGGCGCGAAGGTGCTCATCCTTTCGGACCGTGGCGTCGATGCGGATAACGCGCCGATCCCTTCCCTGCTCGCCGTCGCAGGCCTCCACAACCACCTGGTGCGCGAACGGAAGCGCACGCAGGTCGGGCTCATTGTGGAGACAGGCGATGCCCGCGAAGTGCATCACTTTGCGCTTCTGATCGGATATGGCGCGGGCGCGATCAACCCCTACCTCGCTATCGAAACGGTCGAACAGCTCAACGCAGAGGGCGTCCTCGCTCCCGGCCAGACCAACGAAGAAGCCATCGACCACTACCTCAAGGCGATCAAGAAGGGCGTGGTGAAGGTGATGTCCAAGATGGGCATCTCCACAATCCAGAGCTATCGCGGCGCGCAGATCTTCGAGGCGATCGGCCTGGCAGAGCCGTTCATCGACCGCTACTTCACCAAGACGGCCTCGCGCATCGGCGGCATCGGCATCGACGAAGTCGGAGTCGAGACGCTGGCCCACCATTCGCGCGCCTACCCTGCGCGCGAAGGCGGCCTCAAAGAGCTCATCTACGGCGGGCAGTATCAGTGGCGCCGTGACGGCGAATACCACCTGTTCAACCCCGAGACAGTCTTCCGCCTTCAGCACGCGACGCGCACGAATCAGGCGGCCATCTTCCGTGAATACACGAAGATGGTGAACGACCAGTCGGAGCACATGGCGACCTTGCGCGGGCTGTTCGAAGTCAAGTCGGACCGTCAGCCCATTCCGCTGGAGCGGGTGGAATCGGCGGAATCTCTGTTCCGACGGTTCGCCACCGGCGCGATGTCGTTCGGTTCAATCAGCGCGGAAGCC
>CAYYSD010000283.1:0-1709 GCA_964474285.1 uncultured Anaerolineaceae bacterium
TTGTGGAGCTCGCGGAAGGGCCACGACTCATCGCGAACCTCATTGACATCGACCCACTTGAGGTCCGAGTCGGGATGAATGTCAAGGCCACCGTGCGACCGGTCGGGGATCGTTTCGCGCTGTTTTTTGAGAGGGAGTAAGTCGTGCGGATCCGCAAGGAATGGTCGACATGGGACTCGGACATGCACTTCAAGAGTCTCCCCGGAGCCATGGGGATCTATGAGATTGCGGACGAGAACAAGAAGACGATTTACATAGGCTTCGCGGGGGGGACGTCACCATACGGGTTGCGCGGCGAACTCTATCGCGTCTTTGGTCCACCGGCTGGCTCGGCGACGTGGAACTGGAGCCACCCCCGGCCCGACGACATGCCGGCGGCACTCAGGCAGCAAGCGCGCTACTACCGGTATGAGGTCAACCACCAGTACTACTCGCGGTGGATCGAGGACCTCACGCGGTTCCGAGAAGACAACGGCGCACTCCCGGTGATCAACAACGATCCGGCTGTTGAACAGCCACCGCGGTTGGGCAGGTATCACTGGACGTTGGCGGGAGAGTAGTCATGGATTATCAACGCAGCGAAGAACAAGACCTGATCGTCCGATCGATCCGCAGGTTCATCCGCGAGGCGATCCGTCCTCGTGAGGCTGACCTGGACCCGGATGCCTTCTCGCTGCCGCCGGAGGAGGACGCCCGCCTCCGGAAGATGGTGAAGGCGATGGGCTTTTACCAGATGGGCGTACCGACCGAATACGGTGGGGCGGGTGTCGATATCGTCACGCGGACGATGATCGCGGAAGAGTTATCTCAACATCGCGCCGGCCTGTACTCACCGGCGTATGGCACGTTCGGATCAGGCCCGCCCGAGCACCTGTACAACGCGACGCCCGCGCAAAAGGAAAAGTATCTCTACCCGGCGCTCCGCGAGGAGAAGCACGCCTTCTTCGGGCTGAGTGAGCCGAGCGGTGGTTCCGATCCGGCACGCGCCATCCAGACACGCGGGGTGCGCGACGGCGACCACTGGGTCATCAACGGCCGCAAACTCTGGAACTCAGGCGCAGACACGGCCGACTTCGGAATCGTCTACGTCCGGACGGACCCGACAAAAGGCCGGCAGGGCATTACCGCGTTCATCATCGACACGGACACGCCAGGCTTCCGGGTGGAGCGACTCGTACAAGTGCTGCGTTCCCACTACACAACCGAACTCTCGTTTACAGACATGCGCGTGCCGCATGAGAACATCCTCGGCGAAGAGGGTGGCGGGTTCGCGCTTGCGAATGACACCCTGAGTCACAACCGCATCCCCTACGCCGCCGCCTGCATTGGTATTGCCGTCAACGCACAGGAGATGGCGATCGATTGGGCGAAGCAGCGCGTCACATTCGGGGAGCCGCTCGCCAACCGTCAGGCGATCCAGTGGATGCTCGTCGACAACGAGATTGACATCAGCACCAGCCGGTTCGTTGCGCTCGACGCGGCCCGCAAGGCACAGCAGGGCGTCTCGTTCCGCTTCGAGTCCTCGATGGCGAAGTTGCTCTGCTCAGAGGCCGCCGGCCGCGTGATCGACCGCTGCATGCAGATCTTCGGCGGCCTTGGCATGTCAAAGGACCTGGCACTCGAGCGCTGGTACCGCGAGGTACGTATCCGCCGGATCGGCGAGGGGCCGTCTGAGATTCAGCGTGTCGTGATGGCGCGCGACCTGCTGA
>CAYYSD010000284.1:0-1686 GCA_964474285.1 uncultured Anaerolineaceae bacterium
GTCATCAGTGGCGGTCGCGTGGTCCTCGGGCTGGGCTCCGGCTGGCAGGAGAACGAACACGCCGCCTACGGCATCCCCTTTTACACCGTCCCCGGTCGCCTCCGCCGCCTGGAAGAGGCCTGCCAGGTCGTCAAAGGGCTCCTGTCCAACTCCCAGACCAACTTCCAGGGGAAGTTCTACCAGCTCACCGATGCGCCGCTGAACCCGAAGCCTGTCCAGTCGCCCCTCCCACTCCTCATCGGCGGGGGCGGCGAGAAACTGACCCTGCGCATTGCCGCCCGGTACGCCGACGAGTGGAACGTCTGGGGTTCGCCCGCCACGCTCAAGCACAAGATGTCCGTCCTCGACGAGCATTGCGAACGCCTCGGACGCGACCCGAAGAGCATCAAACGCTCGGCCCAGAACATGCTCTTCCTTTCCGATGACCCGGCCACGATCGAACGCTCGAAAGCAATGGGCGACCGCGCCTGGGCCGGCGGCGTAGACCGGTTGCAGCAGATCCTGGGCGAGTACCAGGAGATCGGCGTCAACGAGCTCATCGTTCCCGACCGCACCCTTGGCAACACGGTGGCCGAAAAGAACGACACCTACGACCGCTTCATCAACGACGTCGCCAAACCCTTCCGGGGATGAACCCGCTCACCTTCAGGGCCGCGACCACCGCCGAGGTAGCCGGGCGCTGGCGCGACGGTTGGGGCGAGATCATCGTCTCCATCCCCCACGTCTACCGGGCGGGCGATGTCGAAGGGTCCTTCGCCTTGGACTCCGGCGAACCGGTCGCGCTCGTCACCTGGGCGGCTCACGGCGGTGAGGCAGAGATCGTGTCCCTCGATGCATTCGTGCCCGGCCACGCATACGGCAGGGCGGCCCTTCGCGCAGCCGAGACACGGCTCGTGACGTCAGGCATTTCACGCCTGGTCCTGTTCACCACCAACGACAACCTCGGAGCCCAGTCGATCTACCTGCGCGAAGGCTGGCGGCTCGTCGCGGTCCACCTCGACGCCATGGACCGCGTCCGTGCCATCAAGCCAGGAGTCCCGCAGATCGGCATGAACGACCTGCCCTTGCGGGACATGTGGGAGTTCGAAAAGCGCCCCTCGGGCTAGGCCGCGCTTCACTCGCAGGCCCACCGCGCCGATGCTCACTTCGGGTTGCCCGCATTTCGTAAAGATTCGCGCCGCCCGTCACCTTTCAGGCGCCAAGGACCATACGTAGAGTGAATTCCGCTGTGAGCGAACCTGGGGCAGGCACCGATGACCATGCGGCAGACGGCCGTATCTCCGACGAGTCCCTGGCCCGTCGCGCGGTCACGCGCGATCCGGCCGCTTGGAGCGAGATATTCGAAGCGCATTATCGCGCGGTCTTTGGCTTCGTCCGCTATCGCCTTCGCGGGGCGGCAGAAGCCGAAGACCTCGCCTCACAGGTGTTTGAAGTGGCCTACGCCCATGCCGACCGGTTCGATTATCGCGGCGCACCCATCCAGGCGTGGCTCATCGGCATCGCGCGTAACGTCGTCCGGGACCACATCAAGAAGATCACGCGCCGTGGGTTCGAAGAAGAGCTCGCCGATGAATCCGTGCCGCCTTCGCCCGGCGAAGCTGACGCCATCGACCTGCAGCAAGACATGGCCGCGGCGATGAAGCACCTCACCGAAGACCAGCAGACCGTGATCACGCTCCGTTTCCT
>CAYYSD010000285.1:0-1645 GCA_964474285.1 uncultured Anaerolineaceae bacterium
GGCGAGGTCTTCGAATACCTGCCGACAGCGGTCGAACTGGGCGTCGCGATCGGGATCTGGGCGCTGTGCAGCCTCGTCTTCACACTGCTCGCAAAGGCGAGCATCGCGATCGAACTCGGGGAGGTGCGCTACCGGGGAGCGGCGTCAGGGACGGGCCGTGCAGTTCCCATCGAACAGCAGCCCGTGACCAGCTGAACTGCGCTGGTCACGGGCGCGTCATGCGTCCGAAAAAGCCGGATTGATGGAAGCGGGCGCCGCGATTACTGCGCCAGTATCCAGGCGATCACCGCATCGAGGTCGGCGTCGCTGATCTTCGACGCGTCGATGGCCATCATCGGCGCCGGACCCCACACGTCCTTGCTGCCCGCGCGGACACTGGCTGCCAGCTTTGCCGGCGCGGCGGCGTCCCCCTTGTACTTCGCTGCCACATCCTTCAGCGACGGACCGACGAGCTTCTTGTCGATCGCGTGGCACATCATGCATCCGGCCTTGGTCGCCATCTCCTCCGATGCCTGCACCGGCGCAAAAGCGGCGGCCATGAACAAAACGGAAGGGATGGCTGTGATCAATCTTGACATGGCAGTCTCCTCGTCGATTTCGAAAGACATCTTTCCCGCCAGTTCCGGCGCGTCCTGAACGCCTCGCCCGGCTGATTCCCCAATGCCCCCGCGCAATCAGACAACTCTGCGAAGTCTACGTCCAATAGCCCACGATCAGCGTTGATCCGTGTCAAAGGCGCCTGTCACGATCGATCCAGAATGGCGATGTCTTGACCCGTGCGCCGCGCGGGCAAACCCTCCGGAGCGTTGTCATGGGCACACCTGCTGCCGCCGTCCCGGGTGTCGAAGTGGCTGGGCTGGCGCGTAAGAGCCGATTGCCGGCGCGACTCGATCTGCTGCAAAGCACGACCGGCCTGCTACTGGTACTGTTTCTGTGGGGTCACATGCTGTTCGTCTCGTCGATCCTCGTCAGCCCCGATCTGATGTGGGCGGTGACGAAGTTCTTCGAAGGCTACTTCTTCCTCGGTCGCCCGGTGCCAGCCATCGTCTCGGTCGTCGTCGGGACGGCGTAAACTTTTCCATTTACGGTCGCTCCGTCGTACACATGCGGGAAAAAGGCCTCTTTCTTAAGATGGGGTATGTCCTTAAGCCAGTCGTCCAAAGGCATGAAACACCCTTGGAGAGCCATCGGATAGAGTGAGTTGCTCTCCATGCTGCATACGTCCGGCGGTGCGCCAGACGCGATCGCCGTCAACATCTTCTCGTAACGAAACCCGACCGGAAGCATCCGTACAAAAATGCGGTCCTGACTCTTGTTGAATTCGTCCGCGAGTTCTTTGCGAAGCTCATGTTCGTGGCCCGAGTGCCGGTCCCAATAGGTAATCACGACGCGGCCTTCCTCGACGGCCTCTACCTCAGCTTTGTCGGATCCGGCCTTCGACGGCCATACGACATACAGCGCGATGGCGGCGACGGCGCCAGCGATGGCAATGGACCAGGGGAACGTATCTTTCATCGGGCCAAATACTGCCTAGACGGTTAATGCAGCGGGAAAGTCCTAGTTCGTGCGTGCGCACGCAGGCACACATAGCGTGGCATTATGCAGATGACAACGCCCCATTTCCACGTCGAGGTCTACGCGCCGT
>CAYYSD010000286.1:0-1627 GCA_964474285.1 uncultured Anaerolineaceae bacterium
ACATGCACGTGCTGCCGCGCTGGCCGGCCGACGTCAACTTCATGACGACGGTCGGCGAGACGCGCGTGATGCCCGAGGATCTCGCGACCAGCTGGGCGCGACTTTCGGCGGAGTTCGCGAAGTAGGCGGGCGCGGCGCGAAACGCTGAGATTCCGATTCGGCGTTCGGTCACTTGGGGTGCGGAAAGATATCAAGAATGATGTAGGTGTCACCGGCAATCTGGAACAGGAAGCGCCAGTCCCTGTTCACGCGAGCCTGCCCGACATCGTTGGTTTCGTCGATCTTTTTGCGCGCAGGGAAGGATACCGCAGGTTCTGCAGGAGCAGTCGCGACTGCTTCTCAAATGTTTGTTGGATGTTTTCGGGCTCCTCGCTGTAGCTTCGGTCGAAGCGTGCAGTTCGAGCGAGCCTCATCGGGCTGGGCGTTTGGTCTTTCTGGCCTTCAGCCTCCTGGCTTCCTTGTGCAAAGAGGCGATGAACTCGCCGTGCGTGTCAAAAGGCCCGTGCACCCGGCCGTGTTTGACGTCATCCAGGCCCTCTGCGATTCGCGCGTCGATGATGCGGCGTTGTTCCGGCGTGTACTCGTCATCGGCGGAGGAAAGTTTCGGGAGCATGGTTATGACCCCACCGGAAACCTTGAGTTCCAGCTTGTCACCGTTCTTGATTCCAGCCCGGCGCCGCACACTCCGCGGCAAGACCAAGTCGATTTTGTCCTTAACAGTGATCGTCATGAGGATGGATGGTTACTGCTTGTACTGGAAGGATAGCATCATCAAGAAAGTCGACGTGTGTGCCTCGCCTCTCACGATTCCGTTAGGATGACGGGATGGTATCGGGTATCCAATCGATAAGGCCGGGGACGGCGTCATTCCTCCGCTGCTGGTCCGCCGGGGTGGTCCTGTTTCTCCTGGCGGGAAATGCCGCTGCGCAGTGGACGCGGTTTCGCGGGCCGAACGGCTCCGGAGTCGACGCCGGGACCGGCTATCCGACCGAGTTCTCGCCGTCGAAGAACATGGCCTGGAAGGCTTCGGTTCCGTATGGGCAGTCGTCGCCGATCGTATTGGGGAACCGCGTTTTCCTGACCGCCAGCAACGGTGACCGGCTGCTGACGATTTCGCTCGACGCGCGCACGGGGCGCGAGTTGTGGCGTGGCGAAGTCCGCCGCGAGCGCGCGGCGAAAACGTACAAGGCCAACGACCCGGCCTCTCCCACGCCGGCCGCCGACGAGAACGGCGTCTACGCGTTCTTCGCGGATTTCGGACTGGTCTCCTACACGCTCGACGGCAAGGAACGCTGGCGCCATCCGCTGGGCCCATTCCGCAATTTCTACGGCATGTCGGCCTCACCGGTGGCCGCCGGCGGCCTGGTGGTCCTGCTCTGCGACCAACAGGCAGGCTCCTTCCTAATCGCCCTCGACAGCAAGACCGGTGAGCGGCGATGGCGGACCGAGCGCCCGGGAATGACCATCGGATGGGCGACGCCGATCGTGTTCCGGCCGGGGCAGTCGCCGGCGGAGCTGATCGTTCTGGGCTCGCTCAGCCTGGACTCGTACTACCTGGCGACCGGCGAGCGGCGCTGGTGGATGCCGGTCCGGTCGATGGGCAGCCTCGGAAATCCGGTCGTACTCG
>CAYYSD010000287.1:0-1587 GCA_964474285.1 uncultured Anaerolineaceae bacterium
CGTCGTCCGAAACCGACGCATCCAGATTTCCGCGGTGGAGTTCGATGATCTCGCGTGCGATCGCAAGGCCGAGACCACTGCCATCGACGGTCCCGCGTGTCCGGTCGCGCCGGTAAAGCCGTTCGAACAGCCGTGGCGCCTCTGCCGCTTCCATGCCGGGCGCCGCGTTCGTCACGCTGAGCGTCACATCGGACTCCACATGGGCGACGGACACGTGAATCCTGGATTCCGGCGGTGCGTATTTGCGGGCGTTGTCGAGCAGGTTCTCGATGGCACGTTCGAGTCGCGGCGCGTCGCCCGTGACGAAGGCGTCTTCTGCGAGATCGAAGCTGAGCCGGTCTGCTTCGCCGGCGAAGATGCGAGCGCCGGCACTCAACACCAGCCGGCCCAGGTCGATGTCATCCGAGTCCATGAGGGTGTTTGCGGCGTCCAGCTCGGAAAGGAACGTGAGGTCGCCGATGCGCGTGGCCAGGCGCTCAGCCTCTTCGTGGATGATGCCGCCCAGCCGGGCCGTTTCATCCGGGCCACGGGCAGCGCCGGTCTCGATAGCGCGCGAGAAGCCGAGGATCGAGGTGAGCGGCGTCTTGAGGTCGTGCGAAACGTTCGCCACGAGCGCCCGCATCTGGGATTGCGATTCCCCGACGCGCGCGGCCATCGTCGCGAACGACTGGGAGAGCTGGCCGAGTTCATCGCGCCTTCCGGAGGGCACCTCCACGTCGAACACGCCGTCGGCCATGCGCTGCGACGCGAGCGTGAGCTGCTTGACCGGCCTGGTGATGTAGCGGGCGAGGAGGATGGCCATCAGGATGGCCACCGGCAGCGCCACCGCCGCGGCCCACGCCAGGGCGGGCAGCAAACCGAGCCACGCGCGCGTCACCGTGTCGGCAGAGACCGCGAGGACGACGGAGTAGCCTTCATCGGCACTGAAGACCGGCCCCCGTTGGTTCCAGCGCACGTTCGGCAGACCGGAAGCGACGAGCACGAGACCCTCCGCAGGGCTGCCCTCTTCCGGACGCCACGTGCGGTCGAGCCAGTCGGTTGTGCCGCCACGTCCTTGCGGCTCACCCCCGCGCGGGCCGGGCATTGGCGTGCCATCCCCGCGGAGCGGGACGGACCCGTCAGAGCCGCGGTTCGGATTCGGGCGGGGCGCCTGCCCGGGCTGCCTCAACGTCGGCAACTCGCCAATGTTCTTGCCTTCGAGAACCCCTGAACTGTCTTCTGCGACAAGGCCTTCGTGGTCCACGACGAGGACGCGCACGTCATAGGCGGCGGAGGCCTCTCGCGCGATCTGGTCGAACGATTCCCCGCGCACGATGCCGGCGCTGAAGCTGGCGAAGACCGCGGGCGAAGCGGCGGCGACGCGATCCACTTCGTGTTGTTCCTGCTCCCCGCGTGTGGTGAACACGAAAACGGCGCTCGAAAGCGCGAGAGCGGTGAAGAGCACCGCCACGAACGCGAGAATGAGACGGGCCTGGAGGCTTCCCACCGCTGGCATCGTCAGCTCCCCTCGACCATGCGGTAGCCCGTGCCCCACACGGTTTCGATGCGCAGACCGCTGCCCTTGAGCTTTTCCCGCAGTCTGGCGAC
>CAYYSD010000288.1:0-1514 GCA_964474285.1 uncultured Anaerolineaceae bacterium
GCTGTTCGCCGACGCCAAGGCGATGTGCGAGAACATCGTGAAGGCGCTGGAAGGTTCGGCGCATTAGCGAACCGGCGAAGGACGCCGCATCGCCCGGGGAGGCGAAGGAGCCGTTCCCCGTAGAGACGATCGTGATTCGGCAGCGTCGGGCAACCGGCTGGTGGGCCGTTGCTGGTGGTCTTGTGGTCGCCGGTATGGGCTGGCTGTTGTGGCTGGCTGTCATCGGCAGGCAGCCAGTGGGTGCCTATGTCGTGGCGTCGTTGTTTTCGCTGGGCGGTGTTCTGATCGTCTACTTTGGTATCCGGGCGTTGATCAACCCGCCGCCCATCCTCGTCATCGATCGACAGGGCATCGTCGTTGATGCGCGACGCTCTCGGGATGTCATCTTGTGGTCCGACCTCAAGGGAGCCCATATCGCGGTCATTGAAGGGCGCGCAGGCTATGGTTTGTTTGCTCCCAAGATAAGGTGGGAGATCGTCGCGCTGGAGCTTGTCGATCCACGAGCGTTCTATGAGCGCCTGGACGCCGACAAGCCGCGATGGCTGGGGCGCGATACCGGCGTGCGTCCGGACCACTACCCCATCAGTTGCGAGAGTCTGTCGATCGAGGCGTGGCAGTTGTCGCTCATTGTCAGGAATGGCATCGAACGACAAGGGCGCCTCAACCCCGATCCCATTCCGCAAACGACTTATCAGCCCTTCTTCTATCGGTCGCCGGGGCGACTGGAGTTCGCGATTGTGGTGACGGTCGTGGCGGCACTCGTCGCGTTCGTCATCATGTTCCGACCATCAAGCTGGATCGAGGTGCGTCCGAATTGCGAAGTGCACAACATCTACAGGGGCAAATACTGGAGGCAGGTACAGAAGACGGCAACTTGGTCGGGCTCATGCGCCGACGATCGCGCCCAAGGGACCGGAACCCTCGAATGGTTTCACGACGGCAGGCTTCGCGCCCGCTACGACGGCGAGATGGAGCGAGGTCGAATGACCGGCCGCGGCGAGTTCACCGAACGGAACGTCCAGTATGAAGGGACCTGGAATGACGGCGAACTTCAGGAGGGTATTGCAAAGTATCCAGATGGTCGGCGCTTCGAGGGCCGATGGTACCGCGGCCGCTGGACCAAGGGCGTTCTGACCTCACCTGGCGGACGACGCATGGAAGGGCGCTGGTCGGAAGGCCGCTTGAGTGGCTGGGGCGTCGCTCAGGGGCCGGAAGGGCGGTTCGAAGGCTATTGGAATAGCGGCGTGCCCCAGGGAACAGGCACGTTTGTGGCACCCGACGGCGAGCGCTACGAAGGCAAGTGGCGCGAAGGAAAGCCCGTCGATGCGGAATCTCTTCGCCCCGAAGACCTTAAAGCCTTGCACTGTCTGTGGAGTGCCGCCTCGGTACGGTTCGGAGACGGATTCTCCGGAGATAGCCCCGTGATGTGCCGAGCCAATTGACTCCCAAGCGCCCGCTCCCTCGCGCCGTCGTCTTCGACATCGGCGGTGCGGTCGATCTCGAATTCGCGTGGG